>JAXJWX010000080.1:0-12935 GCA_036307765.1 Paludibacteraceae bacterium
GGCGACCGTGCTTTTGCCAATCGTTTTATGGACAGTCTGCAATTAGTGACAATTGAGACACACGTAGCCGACTGCCACACCTGTATCCTTCACCCTGCGTCCCATACCCACCGCCAACTCAGCAACGAGGCACTGCTTGCTGCGGGTATCGACCCAGACCTAATGCGTCTCAGTATCGGTTTGGAGAATGCAGACGACCTAATAGCTGACATCGAAAATGCACTTACACAAGCTCACAACGCATAATTTCTCCTTCGAGGCAGGCGGCACGCTTGACCAATTGGAGGTTGTCTATCATACTTCGGAACGACCTTACCAACAAGGCGACCGCGTAGTATGGCTCTGCCATGCCCTAACCGCCAACTCCGATCCGCTCGACTGGTGGCCAGAAATGGTGGGCGAAGGTTGCTGCGTGAATCCCGACAAAGACTATGTGGTTTGTGTCAATATTTTCGGATCTGCCTACGGCACGACTGGACCGAGAGATTTTTGGACGCCAGAAGCCGAAAGCCGGAAGCCTCAAAATCCTCTCTCATTCCCTAAGTTCACCGTGCGTGATACAGCCCGCCTCTTCACCTTGGTGCGTGAGCATTTGGGCATCGAATATGTGGACTTGCTCATCGGTAGTTCCATCGGCGGCTTCCACGCCCTCGAATGGGCGATCATGGAGGGCGAACGCATTCGCAAAGCAGCCTTCATCGCTACTGCACCTCGTGTATCGCCATGGTTGAGCGCATGGATGGAAGTGCAACGCATGGCACTCGAAGCCGACCCTACCTTCCGCGCATGCGAGTCGCTTGACGGCGGACGCAAAGGATTGGAAGCCGCGCGTGCCATTTCGCTCATCTCCTATCGCAGTTTTGATGGTTACAACCTCACCCAATACGAGACCGATGACGATTGCCTCTTTGCCAGTCGCGCCGCTTCCTACGAGCGTTACCAAGGCGAGAAACTCGTTAAACGCGGTTTTGATGCGTACTCCTACTACTACTTACTCCACTGCGTGGACAGTCAGAATGTGGGTCGCCATCGCGGAGGCGTCAAAGCGGCATTGGCACAGATACAAGCCAAGAGCATTGTTATCTCCATCACTTCGGACGGATTATTCCCTCCATGCGAGAGTAGCGAGTGGGCAAAGTACATCCCCAACGCCAAATATTACGAGATAGAATCCCGCTTCGGGCACGATGGCTTCCTGCTCGAAACAGAACAGATTACACAAATAATAAATAGTTTAGAGTTTAAAGTTTAGAGTTTAAAGGCAAGAATATATGAAAGTCCTCAAGTTCGGTGGAACCTCCGTAGGTTCAGTAGATAGTATTCGTCAGATACAGCATATCATTGGTCAGCAGACCGATGACTGCATTGTGGTAGTCAGTGCCTTGGGAGGTATTACCGACCAGTTGCTCAAAGCAGCACATTTGGCACTCGAAGCGGGCGAAGAGTATATGGAAGTATATCAAGCTATTCGTTGCCGCCATATGGATATGGTCAATACGCTGATTACCAATCCTACCACACGACAAATGCTATGTCTCGAATTGGAGGGCATCTTAGACGAGTTGCGCTCTATCCTATTCGGTGTACACCTTGTGAAGGACCTCAGCGATAAAACTGAAGCCGCTATCGTAAGTTATGGCGAGCGTATGAGTAGCCGAATCGTAACCGCTGCGTTGCCTGGTGCTGTGCGCAAGAACTCCTTGCAATTCATTCGTACCGAACACAAACAAGGCCAAGTATTGCTCAATACCGAACTAACGGAGCAACTCATTCGCCACGCTTTCTCGCCTATGCCTCATCTTTCAGTAGTGCCAGGCTTCATCTCACGCGATAGCCAAACCGAAGAGATTACCAACCTTGGGCGTGGCGGAAGCGACTACACTGCCTCTATCCTTGCTGCCACCTTAGGCGCAGAGGTATTGGAGATTTGGACCGATGTCAATGGTTTTATGACCGCCGACCCTCGTCTGATTCCCAATGCCTACACCATCAAGAGTTTGAGTTATGTAGAAGCATCCGAGCTCTGCCACTTCGGTGCCAAAGTGGTGTATCCACCTACTATATATCCCGCGTGCGCGAAGAATATCCCAATTCGTATTCTGAATACTTTCAGTCCTGATAATGCAGGCACGATTATTCAATCCGAGCCTGAAGACAGCACCCGCTATGTACGCGGTTTGAGTAGTATTCGCGACGTGGCACTAATCACCGTTTCGGGTCTTTCGATGGTGGGCGTAATTGGTGTCAACCAACGCATCTTCAGCGCATTAGCTCAAGCAGGTGTGTCCGTCTTCCTCGTTAGTCAAGCATCTTCTGAGAACTCCACCACCTTGGGTGTTCAGGATAAAGACTGCGACACCGCAGTAGAGGTGCTAACCCGTGAGTTTGCCGAAGAAATCAAAGTCGGATCAATGTACCCAATGCTCGTACAACAGGGTTTGGCGGCAGTGAGTATCGTGGGTGAAAACATGCACAATATGCCTGGTATTGCAGGCAAACTCTTTGGCACATTAGGCAGAAATGGCATCAGCGTCATCGCCTTTGCACAGGGTGCCAAGGAAACCAATATCTCGTTCGTTGTGCCTCAGCAGCAACTCAGCAAGACGATGAATGTGCTGCACGACTCGTTCTTCCTCAGCGAAAACAAAGTGCTGAATATCTTTGTATGTGGTGTCGGCACCGTAGGTGCGCAATTGCTCGAACAAATCCAGCAACAACAGCACATGCTACTCCACGAGCAACACCTGCAACTCAATGTCGTAGGTATTGCCAATAGCCGTACAGCCATCTTCAATGCCGATGGCCTGGATCTTGCCAATTACCGCGAACAACTCAAATCGGTAGAGAAAACCATGAGCAGTTTCAGCATTAAGCAAGCAGCTTTGCAAATGGCGAATCTCTACAACAGCGTCTTTGTCGATTGTACTGCAAGCGCAGATGTAGCAGGTATTTACCTCAGTCTATTGGAGAATAACATTTCCGTAGTGACTGCCAACAAGATTGCTGCTTCGTCCGAATATAGCCACTACCTCCGCCTCAAGCAAACGGCTCTTGACCGCGGTGTGAAGTTCCTCTTCGAAACCAATGTGGGTGCAGGTTTGCCTATCATTGGCACTATCAACGATCTACGCAATTCGGGCGATAAGATTCTGCGCATTGAAGCCGTACTCAGTGGCACGCTCAATTTCATTTTCAATGAGATAGCTGCCGATGTACCATTCTCCGAGACGATCCGTCGTGCCAAAGAACAAGGCTATAGTGAACCCGACCCACGCATTGACCTCAGCGGCAAAGATGTGATTCGCAAACTGGTTATCTTAACGCGCGAGGCAGGCTACCCTGTGGAGCAAGAGGATGTAGAGAAACATCTCTTTGTGCCAGAAACCTATTTCCAAGGCTCAGTAGAGGACTTCTGGAAACGCCTTCCTGAGTTGGATGGCGAATTCGAAGCACGCCGCCAAGAGTTGGAGAAGAAAGGTCTGCGTTGGCGTTTCGTAGCTACTATGGAAGAAGGCAAGACGCGTGTTAGTCTCGAGACGGTGGATGCCAATCACCCATTCTATCCACTGGAGGGTTCCAACAATATCATTCTTATCACTACCGAACGCTACCACGACTATCCAATGATGATTCGTGGCTATGGTGCTGGTGCTAGCGTGACCGCCGCAGGCGTCTTCGCCAACATCATGCAAGTCAGCCACTAACCCAATATCCATTATCCAATATTTAACACTCACCGTCTGCCAAATTGGCAGGCGGTTGGTGTAGTAATTGGTGTTTGGTATGGGTTTTGTACTTATCACATCAAACAACATCAACATTATTCAAAATCTATTCCTTGCCGCGGCAGGGAGTTGATTGCCGCGGAAATAATCGTTCGAACGAATGTGAGATAAGAATATTGTCTATGTTGTCTTTAATTAAAAATAACCATTGTCTTATTTTTCAACTATGAATACAATGAACAACAAAACCGAAAACCTACAGCGTTTCGCTATCAATCTATGCGAACGTGCCCAACAGGGCAAACTCGACCCAGTCATTGGTCGTGATGATGAGATCCGCCGCGTGCTACAAATCCTCTCACGTCGTACCAAGAACAATCCTATCCTCATCGGCGAACCCGGTGTGGGTAAGACCGCTATCGTGGAGGGACTTGCGCATCGTATCATTCGTGGCGATGTGCCCGAGAACCTCAAACGCAAACAAATCTACTCCCTCGATATGGGTGCGCTCATAGCAGGCGCGAAGTACCAAGGTGAGTTCGAGGAGCGCCTCAAAGGCGTTATCACGGAGGTGACAAGCGCGGCAGGCGAGATAATCCTTTTTATAGATGAGATACACACGCTCGTAGGCGCGGGCAAGAGCAGTGGCGCCATGGATGCCGCTAATATCCTCAAACCTGCTTTGGCAAGAGGTGAACTGCGTGCCGTGGGTGCAACCACCCTCGACGAGTATCAAAAGTACTTCGAGACAGACAAAGCCCTCGAACGCCGTTTCCAAATGGTGATGGTGGACGAACCCGATGAGGCGGCTACCATCTCTATCTTGCGTGGATTGAAAGAGCGCTACGAAACTCACCACAAGGTGCGTATCAAAGACGATGCGCTGATTGCTGCGGTGACACTCTCAACTCGTTATATATCAGACCGTTTCCTTCCGGATAAAGCCATTGACTTAGTGGACGAAGCTGCGGCTAAACTGCGTCTAGAGGTGGATTCTAAGCCCGAAGAACTCGACAACCTCAACCGCCAAATCATGCAATTGCAGATTGAGCGCGAGGCCATCAAGAAAGAGCATGACAAAGCCAAGCTCGCTACTATTGAGGAGCAGCTAAGCCAACTCCAAGCAGAGGCGAAAGAGATGAACGCACGTTGGGAGCAGGAGAAAGGCTATGTGGCGACGATTCAAAATGAGAAAGCCAATATTGAGCAAATGAAACATGAGGCGGAAGTCGCTGAGCGAGAGGGCAACTACGGCAAGGTGGCAGAAATCCGTTATGGTCGCCTCCAGCAAGCCGAAGCGAATATCAAAGCGGCACAAGATGCGCTGCATGCGATGCAAGGTGAGAGTCTCATCAAAGAGGAAGTGGACGAAGACGATATTGCCGAGATTGTGGCTCGTTGGACAGGTATTCCAGTGACGAAAATGATGCAATCCGAGCGAGATAAGCTTTTGCATTTGGAGGAGGAGTTGCACAAGCGTGTTGTGGGGCAAGATGAAGCTATTCAGGCAGTTAGCGATGCCATCCGCCGCTCTCGTGCGGGTTTGCAAGACCCTAAACGCCCTATTGGTTCGTTTATCTTCTTAGGAACTACTGGTGTGGGTAAAACGGAGTTAGCAAAAGCGTTGGCAGAGTATCTCTTTGATGATGAGAATATGATGACCCGCATTGATATGTCGGAGTATCAGGAGAAGTTCGCAGCCACCCGTCTGATTGGTGCGCCTCCGGGATATGTGGGGTATGACGAAGGCGGACAGCTGACCGAAGCCATTCGCCGCAAACCTTATAGCGTGGTACTCTTTGATGAGATTGAGAAGGCACACCCCGATGTGTTCAATGTCCTCTTGCAGGTACTCGACGACGGTCGCTTGACCGACAACAAAGGTCGCACGGTGAATTTCAAGAACACCCTGATTATCTTTACCTCCAACCTCGGTAGCCAACTCATCCGTGAGAATGAGGAGCAAGGCATTAATCATGAGAAAACCAGCCAGCAGGTGATGGAGTTGTTGAAGCAAACGATTCGCCCTGAGTTCCTCAACCGTATTGATGAGACGATTATGTTTACTCCACTCAATGAGAGTCAGATCCGCGATATTGTGGGATTGCAGATTGAGGGGGTACATAAGATGCTCTTGCAGAGCGGTGTGGATTTGCGCATTACGGACGATGCGATAGACTATATTGCTCACGAGGGCTACGATCCGCAGTTCGGTGCTCGCCCTGTCAAGCGCGCGCTGCAGCGCCTCGTACTAAACGAACTCAGCAAAGCCATCATTGCGGGCAAGGTCAACCACCAACAGCCCGTAATCGTCGAACTCCGCGACGGCGAGTTGCAATTCAAGAATTAACTAAAACGAGCGTGCTCAAAGGCACGCTCGTTTGTTATTTATCCCAATAGATATACTGTGTATCGCTGACCTTTTGTGCAGCGGGTTCGACAATGAAAGTGGGCGTTTCTTTATCCCAGCCCTGAAAATCACCGTTCACCGAATCTTGAATGAAATGCTGCACATTCTCTGCCCATTGCAGCCAATGGCGCATATCGGCATTGCACTGTGTGTCAATCGTCGTGAAATCCGCGTAGCGCGTTTGGCGACCAATGATATTATTATGCATATCCATGTAATAATCACAAGGCGCATTAGGGCTCTTCCATTCCCAAAAGATGTCCATAATCGCATGCGATAGCCACTCGCCTACATAGGTGCGCAGTAGTACATTCACATAAATATGCTTGAACGCATCGCCAGGACGACCGTTATTTGTGGCCTCGCCATAGTAGTAATACGCCAGTTTCTCCGCACGCGCCTTGCTCTGCAACACGCGGTAGAACATCCTTGGCCCACGCCACAATAGCAGCGTGAGTAGGATATTCTCCTCATCAAAATACGATATATCCAATGTATCAAACGCTTCGCGGGTAAGCGGTTGCTCTGCATGCACCAAGGCCTGCAATTGTAGCCAATCTGCCTCTTCTTGCGGCGTGAGTTCCAGCACCTGCAACTCCTCATCTGCCGACAACGAATCTAACACAGCGTACAACGCGCTACTGGATGAATGAGCTTGCACAAATCGCAACTCTTGTTGCTTGGAGACAAAGAGCGTGGGGCGTTGCGCCGAACTAACCAGCAAGCGGTCTGCCACCGAACAGAGTTTATTGATATACCCCCTATATGCCTTTTCGGGATAGAAGCGCATGAGTTCTTGCTCGATGTAATCGGCAATGCTTTGCTCCTGCTGCAACACCCTATCCGCCTCCCACTTAGCACCTAACACATATAATGCCTCCGCAGGGAAAGATGGGAGAACGGTAGTATCTGGTGTGAAACCTCCTCCCACCCTATCCTTAATAGGAAGGGATTGCTGTGTGCGACAACCAATAAGGAGAAGAAAAAGAGGAAGGTATTTTACGTATTTTAATGACATATATTTGTTGTTAGCTTTTCACATCTATTTTTCGGCTGC
Source organism: Paludibacteraceae bacterium (assembly GCA_036307765.1). Lineage (GTDB taxonomy): Bacteria > Bacteroidota > Bacteroidia > Bacteroidales > Paludibacteraceae > Colicola. Next base: position 7,193 of record JAXJWX010000080.1, read on the forward strand.
AAAAGTACTATATTTTTTTGAAATGAGCAAATAAAATTCAACTATCGTTTCTAAATATCCAACATTCTGCCAAATTGTCAGTCGTGCTACTTTGGCAAACTTTTTGTAGATACACCTTAAGAACTTTCAAAACTTTTAGAACTTTTAAAACTACAAATATTATGACAAAAGGAAACATCGGGGTAACATCACAAAACATCTTCCCCATCATTAAGAAATTTCTTTATTCCGACCACGAGATTTTTCTCCGTGAGTTGGTAAGCAACGCTGTAGATGCCACCCAGAAACTCAAGACTCTCGCTAGTGTAGGCGAAGCCAAAGGTGAACTGGGCGATACACGCGTGCGCGTACTTATTGATAAACAGAAAAAGACCCTCACCGTGCAAGACCACGGTATCGGTATGACCGCCGAAGAGGTGGATAAATACATCAACCAAATCGCCTTTTCAGGCGCAGAGGAGTTTGTAAATAAATACAAAGACAACGCTGCTGCCATCATCGGTCACTTTGGTCTTGGTTTCTATTCTGCGTTTATGGTGGCTGACAAGGTGGAGATTTTCTCCCTCAGTTACCAAGAGGATGCAAAGGCGGTACACTGGTCATGCGACGGTTCGCCCGAATACACCATGGAGGAGACCATCAAAGCCGAGCGCGGAACGGATATTGTGCTGCATATCAATGAGGAATACGCTCAATATCTGGAAGATGCTACCATCGAGGGACTGCTGACCAAGTACTGCAAGTTCTTGCCTGTGGAGATTGCTTTCGGCATGAAAAAAGAATGGAAGGACGGCAAGCAAGTGGAGACTAGCGAGGAGAATATCATCAACGATGTTAATCCAGCATGGACACGCAAGCCTGCGGATTTGACCGAAGAGGACTACAAGAAGTTCTATCATCAGCTCTATCCTCATCAGATGGATGAGCCACTCTTCCATATCCACCTGAATGTGGATTACCCATTCAATTTGACGGGTATCTTGTATTTCCCTCGTATCAAGAACAATATTGATATTCAACGCAATAAGATCCAACTCTACTGCAACCAAGTGTTTGTAACAGATGAGGTGGAGAACATCGTGCCACAATACTTGACATTGCTTCACGGCGTGATTGACTCACCAGATATTCCACTCAATGTGAGCCGTTCATACTTGCAGAGCGACAACAATGTGAAGAAAATCTCCAACCACATCACCAAGAAAGTGGCTGACAAATTGGCAGAGATTTTCAAGAGCAACCGAGAGGACTTTGAACAAAAATGGAACGACATCAAGCTCTTTATCCAATACGGTATGCTATCCGATGAGAAGTTCTATGACCGCGCTGTGGGCTTCGCCCTCCTGAAGAACTTGGATAGCAAATACTTCACTTTCGACGAATACAAGGCGCAAGTCAAAGAGGCTCAAACCGATAAGAATGGCGACATCATCATGCTCTACGCACAAGATGCCGATGCCAGCTATGCCTATATCCAACGCGCAAAGGAGAAGGGTTATGACGTGCTCTTGATGGACGGCGAATTGGATGTGCACGCTATGTCGCAATTCGAGCAAAAGAGTTTTGAGCACACGACCGACACTGATGACAAGAAAGGTGCCATTCGTTTTGTGCGCGTGGACTCCGATGTCATCGAAAACATCATTCAAAAAGAAGACAAAGCGAAAGTAGAACTCACAGCCAATGAGGAAGATGCGCTTCGCTACACCTTCGAATCTCTGTTGCCAAAAACCGATAAAACCCGCTATGATGTAAGTTTAGAGGCCGTTTCTGCAGATGCGCTTCCTGTTTTCTTGACCCAAAACGAGTTCATGCGCCGCATGAAGGAGATGTCAGCTCACCAACAAGGCATGTCATTCTATGGCAATATGCCCGACCAATACAACTTGGTCATCAACACTGCCAACGACAAGGTGAAGGCATTGCTCGGCGAGATTACTACCGCTTGCGCTGAAGGCACTACCCCACTCTTGGAGCAAATAGCAGCCAAGAAAGCAGAGGAGGCAACCTTGCAAGAGGCACAAAAGGGCAAGAAAGATGCCGACCTCAGCCAAGAGGAGAAGGATGCTGTAACCAATGTAACCAAGGAGTTGGCGGCACTCAAACAACAGCTCAAGGAGCAATATGGCACATACGCAACATCGTCTGAGAAGATTCACCAACTCATTGACATTGCCATGTTGGCAGCAGGTCAATTGAAGGGCGAGGCGTTGGCTAAGTTTGTCAACCGCTCGGTAGAATTGCTCTAATTCCAATATCCGATATCCAAACAAAAATCCCCAGCCAACCGCTGGGGATTTTGTTTTATCGTCTATCAGGAAACTCTCCGTATTCCTCAAAAGTATAGTTGAGAAAATCATTAATCGGTTTGGCTGCACGAGAGATATCTGTCACCAAATCCAAGAAATCAAGACTACACACTTGCTCATTCGTCAGCGGCATAGAAAAAGTATATGCTTTGCGTTTCAACCAATCCGCATGCACAAAGTCAGTGGGGAAACCTTGTGGCACTTTCTTGAGCATCTGGTCGGTGTCGAAGTCTTGGAAATACTTGTTGGTCACAGCATTAGCAAAGATGTCCTCGACCTCGTCATAATTCGCCAATATCTCTCGGCGAACAGCGTGCAACAAGTCTTTGTTAGGGCACCACATACCGCCAGCGAACATACATTTATCGGGTTGAATATGAATATAGTACCCACCTCTATCGCTTTTCTTGCCGCCTTTTGCCGCAGGGAACACACCAAACCATTCCTTGAAGGGGCGTTTGTCGTGTGAGAAACGCACATCGCGATAGATGCGCCAAATACAATCCTTCGGCTGCAAGCTTGCCAATTCAGGATCTATGTCTGCAAGGCGAGCCAACCAATTGGCAGTAAACTGCTCAAATCGCAGGTGGCAATCGCGGTACCAATCTTTGTGCGCATTAAACCATTCGCGGTTGTTATTACAGGATAATTCTGTCAAAAAATCAAGTATTTCTTTCATATGTCAAAAAAAAGTTGTACCTTTGCGCCGCAATTCGCGGCTCTATAGTTCAATGGATAGAATAAGGTCCTCCTAAGACTTAGATTCGGGTTCGATTCCCGATGGAGCTACCAAACTTCGATGCAAAGATACTACTTTTTTCTTACATGGCAAAACAAAAAGCAAAATTTTATGTCGTTTGGCAAGGTTGTGAAGCGGGAATATACGACTCGTGGGCTGCGTGTGAAGCACAGGTGAAAGGCGTTGCTGCCAAGTACAAAGGTTTTGCTACCCGTGCAGAAGCCGAAAAAGCATTTTCCGAGGGCTTCGAGAAGCATATTTCTTTTAATCGTCCAGCAAACAACGAGCAAGAAGCATCGATTATTAGGGGAACTATCTCTCCAGAAGATATGATACAGAAAGGTGTGAAACTGCCCGCATTGGCAGTAGATGCAGCATGTTCAGGCAATCCAGGACTGATGGAGTTTCGCGGAGTGATTGCGGATACAGGAACACAGGTTTTTCATCGTGGTCCGTATGTGGACGGAACGAATAATATTGGCGAGTTCTTAGCTATCGTGCTCGGGTTGGCATATTTGAAAATCAACAATTTACCTTGGGCATTGTACTCGGACAGCAAAACTGCTATCTCATGGGTAAGGCAGAAGCGATGCAAGACAAAACTGGAGTGGAACGCCAAGAATCAAGACCTGTTGTTGGCAGTGCGCGCCGCTGAAAAATGGCTACATGAAAACACATGGACAACTGCTATATACAAATGGGATACAGAGCATTGGGGTGAGATTCCTGCCGATTTTGGGCGAAAATGACCCCAAAATGCACTTTTTTGTAAAACAAAAATAGCAAATATATAAAAAATTTGCAGGTTTCACAAATTTTCTGTAATTTTGCACCGATTTTGAGAAATAGGGGCATACCCTACCCCTCCCTAAAGGGAAGGGCTTTCAAAAAACGAAACAATAGAAACAAAATTAATATTAATTTTTTAAACTTTTACAACAATGACAAAAGTAGGTATCAATGGTTTTGGCCGTATCGGACGCTTCGTTTTCCGTGCAGCTATGAAACGCAATGACATCGAGATCGTAGGTATCAACGACCTCTGCCCAGTAGATTATTTGGCTTATATGCTTAAGTACGACACCATGCACGGTCAGTTCGAAGGAACTATCGAGGCTGATGTTGAGAACAGCAAGCTTATCGTTAACGGTAAAGTTATCCGTGTAACTGCAGAGCGTAACCCAGCTGATTTGAAATGGAATGAGGTAGGTGCAGAGTACGTAGTTGAGTCTACAGGTTTGTTCCTCTCTAAAGATAAAGCTCAAGCTCACTTGGAGGCTGGTGCTAAATATGTAGTTATGTCTGCTCCTTCTAAGGACGACACTCCAATGTTCGTATGCGGTGTAAACGAGAAGACTTATGTTAAGGGTACACAATTCGTATCTAACGCTTCTTGTACAACCAACTGCTTGGCTCCTATCGCTAAGGTGTTGAACGACAAATGGGGTATCACCGATGGTTTGATGACTACTGTTCACTCTACCACCGCTACTCAAAAGACTGTTGACGGTCCATCTGTTAAGGACTGGCGTGGTGGCCGTGCAGCTGCTGGCAACATCATCCCTTCTTCTACTGGTGCTGCTAAGGCTGTAGGTAAAGTTATTCCTGAGTTGAACGGCAAATTGACCGGTATGGCTATGCGTGTTCCTACTTTGGACGTTTCTGTAGTTGACTTGACAGTTAACTTGGCTAAGCCTGCTACTTATGCTGAGATCTGCGCAGCTATGAAAGAGGCTTCTGAGAACGAGTTGAAGGGTGTACTTGGTTACACAGAGGATGCAGTAGTTTCTGCTGACTTCTTGGGTGACACTCGCACTTCTATCTTCGATGCTAAGGCTGGTATCGCTTTGACTGACACCTTCGTTAAGGTTGTTAGCTGGTACGACAATGAGATCGGTTACTCTAACAAGGTTCTCGACCTCATCGCTCACATGGCTACTGTTAACGCTTAATATTCTTATTAAGATATACAGCGAGGCACTCATATTGAGTGCCTCATTTTTTTATTAACAATATACACTTGAAACCTTACTTTTTATCAAAAATGTTTGGTCATTCAAAAAAAATATACTACCTTTGCAGCACGGAAACAAAAAAATCTGAGAAAGTATTAGATTACTATAAATAAAATTTATAGAAGTGACCATGAAGCAGATACATGATGAGAATCGTGCGTATCGATTTCTTCTCCCGCTGGTGAATTGGATGTTCCGACATTCGTACCGTCATATCAAGTACGTAGGCGAGGAGAATATCCCCCAAGATGGGGCAGTAATTTTTGCACCGAATCACACTAATGCGCTGCAAGATGCGCTGGCGGTGTTGTCTATCAATTCGGAGCGAAAAGTGTTTGTAGCTCGTGCGGACATCTTCCGCAACAAGCGATTGGCTAAAATCCTTAGTTTCTTTAAGATAATGCCTATCCGTCGCATGCGCGATGGAGCGGGCGAAGTACTCAAAAACGATGAGACTGTAGAGCGTGCTATTGACACCCTCGAAGAGGGCGTACCATTCTGCATCCTACCAGAGGGAACTCACCGCACTAAGCACTCGCTGCTGCCATTAGGAAAAGGTATTTTCCGTATCACATTACGTGCCAACGAGAAGTTTGGCAAAGAGAAACCTATCTATATTGTGCCTGTAGGCTTGGAGTATAGCGACTGGTTTCACCTATGGGATACCCTCGTCATCAATA
>JAXJWX010000081.1:0-6563 GCA_036307765.1 Paludibacteraceae bacterium
AGCTATATTATTCTGCAACTTCTTCTGCTTTCTCAGCAGCTTTTTTAGTTGCTTTTTTTGCCTTTGCTGGTTTCTCCTCTGCTGCCATAGATGCTTTCAAGTCAGCAAGAACACTCAAATCACCTAATGTAGTTTTCTCTACTTTTGGCAATTCTGGTTGTGCCTCTTTCTCTTTCTTAACCTTTACTTCTTTAGCAGGAGCCTCTTTGCGCTCCTCCCAAGTACGGAGGTGAGAGAGAAGGATACGCTTAGCTTCACGGTTGAATTCAATCACCTTGAAGTTCATTGTATCGCCATTAGCAACGGATGACTTATCTTCTTTTTGGAGATGACGAGCTGTGCAATAACCCTCAACACCATCCTCCAAGAGTACTGTAGCACCTTTATCAGATACTTCAATCACTTTACCCTCAACGATGGTATCTACGCTATATTTAGCAGCCAACTCTTCCCAAGGATTGTCTTCCAATTGTTTGTGACCCAAAGAGAGACGACGGTTGTCTTTGTCAATTTCAAGAACAACTACCTCAATCTCTGCACCGATTTGAGTAAACTCATTAGGGTGTTTAATCTTCTTGGTCCAGCTAAGATCGCTGATGTGGATCAAGCCGTCAACGCCTTCCTCAATCTCAACAAATACACCAAAGTTGGTGAAATTGCGAACTTTAGCAAAGTGGCGTGTACCTACAGCATACTTGGTATCAATGGTCTCCCAAGGATTAGCCTTGAGTTGTTTCAAACCAAGTGACATCTTACGCTCATCACGATCGAGAGTCAAAATAACAGCCTCAACGTCTTGACCTACTTTCAAGAAGTCATTTGCAGAGCGGAGGTGTTGGCTCCAGCTCATCTCGCTAACGTGGATGAGACCCTCTACACCAGGAGCGACCTCAACGAATGCTCCATAATCAGCCATCACAACTACTTTACCGCTAATCTTATCACCTACCTTGATGTCAGCATTCAATGCCTCCCATGGGTGAGGAGTAAGTTGCTTCAAGCCAAGAGCGATACGCTTCTTCTCATCATCGAAGTCAAGAATAACAACGTTAATTTTCTCGCCCTCTTTAACAATCTCGTTAGGATTGCTTACGCGACCCCAGCTCAAGTCTGTAATGTGAATCAAACCATCTACACCACCAAGATCCATGAATACGCCATAGTTCATGATAGCTTTCACAGTACCCTCGAGTACTTGACCCTTCTCAAGATGAGAAATGATCTCCTTCTTTTGAGCTTCAAGTTCAGCCTCGATAAGAGCCTTGTGTGATACTACTACATTGCGGAAGTCAGGATTTACCTTAACAATCTTGAATTCCATAGTCTTGCCTACGAAAATATCGTAGTCGTGGATAGGCTTAACGTCGATTTGGCTACCTGGCAAGAATGCCTCTGTACCCAAGATGTCAACGATCATACCGCCTTTTGTACGGCACTTGATGTAACCTTTTACTACTTCATCGTTGTTAAGAGCCTCATTTACGCGATCCCAACTGCGAGCTGCTCTAGCCTCTTTGTGAGAAAGAACAAGTTGACCACATTGATCCTCTTGACTCTCAACATATACCTCTACAGTATCACCCACCTTCAAATCAGGATTGTAACGGAACTCAGCAGCTGGCACAATACCGTCTGACTTGTAACCTACGTTTACAACTACCTCACGTTTGTTGATGGAAATTACAGTACCTTCTACTACCTCATTGTCTTTGATTGCGCTAAGGGTAGCATCGTACTTACTAAGGATTTCTTCATTTTGTTTGCCTTGAGCTTCGTTCTCAAATGCATCCCAGTCGAAGTTCTGGAGTGAAAGATTTTCTGCCATAATTAGCAATTTGGGTGGATAATCGACTCCCGATATCCGATAACCGACACCAGCAACCGTTATCCGATTAAAAGTTAAACATTCTATTCTGCTTTTTTCTCGCGCAAGCGTACCTATCAATAGATAGTCACCCACAAAAAAGCGCGCAAAGGTACAATAAAATTTTGATATATGCAAATATTTTTGTACTTTTGCAGCACTTTTGTAAATTTTAGATTAAAACACAACAGAATTATGTCAAAACACATTTGGAAATATGCTAATATCGGTGGCGATACGCGCGTAGTCATCAAAGATGGCAAAGATATTCAACACCTTGCTGAGTTGGATGAGAAACTATGGGCAGTACTAGCATGTCCCGTTTCGGGATTAGAGATTCCCGACGAGAGTTTGCAGTACATGGACAATAATGGCGACAGCAAGATTCATATCGCTGATGTGATTAGTACAGCGGAATGGCTATGTAAGGCGCTGCGTGATCCACAAGTGCTATTCCAAGGTCAAGCCTCATTGGCATTGACGGATATTGTTGATGAAAATTTGCTCGCTATTGCCACTCCGTTGGCGACCGATGGAATAATCACTTTAGAATCTGTCAAAACAGCCATTGCCAATGCAACCATCGAAGCACAAGTCGCGCCCGATGCACCATACGCGACCGATGTAATGGCAGCCTACAAAGCATGCCAAGAGAGTTATACACAGTATTTCCAAACGGCCAAACTACAGACTTTGGGACTGGCTACCCTACCCGCAGACGCTGCTGCACCTGGACTCACAGAGGAGCAATTCATCGAGATGGGCAAGAAGATAGCAGAATATGAAGCAGGAAAAGCCGCTGCCGACAGTGCCAACGCTGCAGCACTCGCCGCTGCGAAAGCGCAATACAAACCATTGGAGAAACTTCTTTTGCTTTGCCGTGATTATGTAACACTGCTGCATAACTTCGTATCGTTTCAAGATTTCTACGCCAAGCGCGCCAAAGCGCTTTTAGGTCGTGGTGCAGATGATGAATCGCCATGGGCAATCTTCCAAGCGGGTACATTGATCATTGACCAACGTGCATGCAACCTCTGTCTGAAAGTGACCGATATGGCGAAGCATAATACGCAAGCCATTGATAGCGGCATGTTCCTTATCTATTGCAATTGCAAACATCACGCTACGGGTCAAACCATGCAAATCGTAGCTGCAATGACCGTAGGTGATATTCGCAACCTCAAAGTGGGTAAAAATGCGCTCTTCTATGACCGTCAAGGTCGCGATTGGGAAGCTGAAGTGGTAAAAATTATTGATAATCCGATCTCTATCGGTCAAGCCTTCTGGAGTCCTTATCGCAAATTGGGAGAATGGGTAACTGGTTTGATTACCAAGTCGGCGGCTGAGAAAGAGAAAAAGTCATTCGCAGATCTTACTGCCAAGTTGCAAGCACCACCTGCGGCTGGTCAAGCCGCACAACCTGCGCCATTTGATATTGCTAAGTTCGCCGGTATCTTTGCTGCAATTGGCATGGCTGTGGGCGCAATCGGAACCTTCCTCACCTCTTTGCTCAATGAAGTAGGAGAATTTGCTAAAAACGGATGGTGGGCTATTCCAACGCTGATAATCTGTATCTTATTGGCTATCAGTGGTCCATCCATGGTACTTGCTTGGATGAAGCTTCGCAAACGCAATTTGGCTCCATTGCTCAACGCCAATGGCTGGGCAATCAACGCCGACGCAATAGTGAACGTATTGTTTGGCAACACCCTAACCGAGCAAGCGCAATACCCTATCGTCAAACTGAAAGACCCGCATGCTAAGATTAAGAAACTCACCAAAGGCGGCAAATGGGCTATCGCAGTGGCTGCCATTATACTAGGTATTACTATCGCAGTAGTTACGCTCTACCTCTGTGGTTTCCGTGTATGTTGTTGCTTTATGTAATCCCGCCTTTACACTCTACACTATACGCTTTACACTATAAAAAATGCTCCCCAACGGGAGCGTTTTTTATTAGTTCAGATCATATCCGTAGTGACGAAGGCGTGTTTGTGATGATCGCCAGTCTTTGTCCACTTTTACGAATAGTTGCAAGAACACGGGTTTGCCAAAGAACGCTTCTATCTCTTTTCTTGCTTGCGTACCCACGCGCTTCAGCGCTTTACCGCCCTTGCCAATGATAATACCCTTTTGGCTATCACGCTCCACAAAGATGACTGCACCAATGCGAATAATACCTTCTGGATGTTGCTCGTCGGGCTCCTCATCGTGGAAAGTCTCCACCTCAACCTCTACGCTATATGGAATCTCCTTATCGTAGTTGAGCAGAATCTTCTCGCGAATCATCTCATCCACAAAGAAACGAGACGACTTGTCGGTCAATTGGTCCTTCGGGAAGAACGGAGGACACTCTGGCAATGCCTCACGGATAGCCGCAAAGAGTTGGTCGGTGCCAAACTTCTGCTGTGCAGAGATAGGGAATACCGTTGCCTCTGGCAATACGCGGTGCCAGTACTCCACCAATTGCTCCAAGGTCTCTTGGGTAGTAAGGTCTATCTTGTTGATAATCAGGAACACCTTAGCTTTGATACGCTTCACTTTCTCTAGGAAGTCGGCATTCTTATCGGGGTTGTCTTGCACATCCGTTACATAGAGCAATACATCTGCATCCACAAGAGCCGAGCGTGAGAACTCTAACATCTGCTCTTGCAACTTGTAATTGGGTTGCAGTACACCTGGAGTGTCTGAATACACCATTTGAAAGTCATCGCCATTGACGATACCCATGATACGGTGGCGAGTGGTTTGCGCTTTGGATGTAATAATCGAAAGGCGCTCACCCACCAATACATTCATCAATGTGGATTTGCCCACATTGGGATTTCCTACTATATTTACAAAACCTGATTTATGCATCTTTTTGCTAATTTCACTACAAATATCGCTACAAAGGTACAAAAAAAAATGTATATGTGCAAGAAAAGTTTATTTTTATTGCCATAGGCTACATTTTTTTGCAGTAGCTTCGGGGAAATTGCACATCTGAACAGTACCCAAAAAGTTAGACATCAAAGGCGGTGTTCGAAGGTACTACTTTTTCTTGACATAGACAAATGAGCGCTTAAAAAAATATGTTTTTCCCCACCCGCACCGCACTATTACCGCACAATAACCGCACAATAACCGCACTATTCGTATCGGATACAGAACCCCGCGAGAGGTGTGATGCAAAACAAAAGATTGTCCAAATTGACAATCTTTTGTAAACTCTTTATTGATATGTGATATTTAATATTAATCCTTGATACGCTCAAACATATATATCACTCGATAATAATCAGCGCCTCCTAATGTCTCATTAGCATAATTTACAAGGTTCAACTTTGAAGGGGTTAAAGTTTCTATTTCATAATAATTACACATTTCACCGTAGTCATAATCCAATAAATATAATTTGTTATTTTTAACAACATAATCATATCGTTCACCCTCCATTGACACCTTGCCATTGTCATAAAACATCCAAAATAGGGAGCCGTCACCCCAATCTGGCTCACCAGCAGCAGCTAAATCTCCATTAACATATACCTTATGATATATCATCTTCCATTCACCTACAATAGACACTTCACCTATATCTAGAGTATCGCCGCCATCATTTTTGTCTTTATCATCTGGTTGACAACCTGTTAAACATAATGATACCATTGCTACCAGCAACATTATCATAAAACTTTTAATCTTTTTCATTTTCTTTAATTTATTTAGTATGAATATCAAAAAGAGTTTTTTTATTCTTTGTAATATGTATAGCAATCAAGATCATTATCCATGATGACGAAATAATCTTTTGTTATAGAAGTGATTAAATATATTTTAGTACTTCCCGTTCTCTTACTGAGAGTTAATGTACCTGATTGTTTGTTGTATGAATAATCTCCATGTTCCTCTCTATCCGAATAACTATCATATGTTAGGTTAAGAGTCCATGTGTATGTCCCATTAGACTTGAATGTATAGGTATCTATACCATTATGATAATGATTACTACACGACCAAGTTCCTACCAATGAATTACTTGATACATTTTCATTTTCACAAGAAATGAGCAACATACTCATTAATAGTACCAATCCTAATGGTAATTTCATCAAAGTTTTTGTTTTCATATTGTTATTAAATTTTAATAAATTTACACACAAAAAGCGCAGACCTCGAGTTGCTTACTTACAAACCGAGGTCTTAGCATTACCTTAATAGTCAAATAAACAACAGGAAACCTACGCTGGTATGAAAACACACCACACCCTATACAAGTGCAGCATGGATACAATCATACCCATAGGCATTTACTGTTACTTTGATTTTGACTATTAATCTGAAAGTTGCTAAGTTTCGGTTTGTCAAACGCAAAGCGTCAATAAACGCTATTCAATATGTCAGAAACCTACCCTTAGAAAGACCCAAACGAAACACTTTTCGCAGGACATACTCCCTCCAGCGTAGGAATCGGTTGCAAAGGTACAACAAAATTTGCGGATGTGCAAATTTTGAGTAGAAAAAGTTTTAGGAGTTTTAAAAGTTTAAGGGGAATAAGGGGGAGATTGTTGAGAAACAGATAAGTAAACAGTTTCAGAAAATGAGTCAACCTTTTTAGGAAAAGGGACAACTTTTTTAGTTCAATCTTAAGAAAACGCACTTTTTAGTCACGGGGAGTTCTGTCGTTGTTCAGTCGGAGTTCTCTCGGTCGTCGGTC
>JAXJWX010000082.1:0-13167 GCA_036307765.1 Paludibacteraceae bacterium
CCTCATCACCTCATCACCTCATCACCTCATAGCCTTATTACCTCATCACCCGATAGCCTCATCACCTCATCACCTCATCATCTCCCCCCTCCATCCCGTATCGCCCACGCCATGGACAGCGTAAACAATACGCCACTGTTCCGAACGGCAAAATTCTTGGCATACGTTATTCAAACTGGCTATATGCCCTTCAAGGACAAACCGATAGAGATAGGCAAGGTCAACGAACTCATCCACATCAACAAGGTAGAGGGAGTACGTATGGCTGTGCCATTGCGCACGTCCAAATATTTGTGGAAGAATGTCTCTTTAGGAGGATATATAGCATATAGTACGGGCGACCGAGCTTGGAAGGGTATGGGGCATATTGATATTGCCTTGCCGTCTGAGCGACGACACATCCTCCAACTTCGCTATGGCGATCATTATGTATATTCCGATGTGGACGATTTCCACGAATATATCCGCGAGAACAGTGTCTTCAATCCGAAAGCCAATCTCATCACCGAGGTAATTCGTGGCTTGCCTTTCAACCACGACTATTACTACAACACCATGGTCCGTCGCCGCGAAGCGAAAATACATTTCGAAGACGATTGGAACAAATATTTAGAAACGCAGGCTTATGTCAAGATAGGTCGTTTGGGCTATGGTGTTCCGAGCACCAACTATAGTGCCCAGCCATCATTCACGTATGCCACGTTGGGTGTGTCTGCGCGTATCAGTTTCAACGAACGCAAGATCGACACCTATTTCCATCGTATCCACCTCTATAACAACCTGCCTGTCATCTACGTTGGGGCGGAGTTAGGTAGCTACCAGACGCCCGACATGCCTTCCTATCGCATGTATGGTAGCCTGCAAATGATGTTGCGCCAGCGCGTGGAACTCGGTTTAGCAGGACGTATAGATTACCTCTTGCAAGCAGGTATGATTTTTGGTCGCGTGCCGTATCCGCTATTGCATATTTTTGCGGGTAACCCTTCCTATACGATGGACGCACAGCGTTTCACGCTCATGAACACCTATCAGTATGCTGCCGACCAGTACATCTCGCTGCAAGCTTTGTGGGATGGCAGGGGTATATTCTTCAACCTCATTCCTGGTGTACGCAATCTCCGACTGCGCGAGTTGATAGAACTTAAGATGGCATATGGTGGCATACGCAATGACCACCAGTCTGTAGTACCCTTCCCTACACTACCCACACCCACGCCTTATGCGGTGCTGTCTGCGCCTACAACGCCATACGTAGAGTTGGGCATAGGTATAGGCAATATTTTCCGTGTGGGAGAGTTGTACGGTGTTTTCCGTTTGACTGATATCCACAACGCGCACACGCCGTGGTGGGGTATCCGTTTCCGCTTCAGCCTTGGGCTGTAAGCATCTTATTCATTTCTATATCCGCGTGGCGTAACCCCTACATGACTTTTGAAGAAGCGGTTGAAGAATGCCACATTCTCAAATCCCAAACGTATCGCTATCTCTTTGATAGGCTTATTTGTCACTTTCAACTGCGCTTTGGCATCCATCAGAATAGCATCCGCGATGATGTCACCTGCGGTATGTCCGCTGGCGGCTTTGATGGTGGAGCACAAGTGCGGAATAGTTATGCGCATAGCATCGGCGTATGCACCCACATGGTGCCACTCGTGATAGTGCTGCAATACCAGATCGCTGTATTCTTGATAGATTTCGGTCTTGCGATCTTGTGTCTGATATTTGTTGGTATCCGTTACGGCACCCATTTCGTAGTACGTCTGCTGAATCAAGTTAAACACATGCACCATCGTATCGGCACTCAGCATAACTGGAGTACTGTTGATGGCTTTGTCCAGCAGCTCAGAGAAGCGCACGATGATATCTTTCTGCTCATCGTTTACCTTCACCATGGGTTGATAGTTTTGTGTTGGTAAAGAGAGACGGCGCATACCATACGCATTTTTCTCCACAAAAGAAGAGGAGAAAACGATATAACTCAGCTTGGCATCTTCACTAAACTCTTGCACAAAGAAGAAGCTACCGGGCTTGACATATATAAAGTCATTCTCGTGAAACTCATATTGTGTAATGTTCAGTGTGGCACGTGCATGACCTTTTTGCATGAATGCATATACGGTGCATTGTATCTGACATGGGAATCGTCCGTACTCGTTCAACACTTTACCGCTGGCCTCACCAAAGATGTAATCTATGGGGCAATCAATCAAAGGAATTTTCTCGTCTTGCATAATATTTGGCAGTATTTTCGCTGCAAAGGTACTCTTTTTTTGCTATATATCCAAATAATTATACTATTTTTCACCTTTTCTCAATCAAAAATAACAATTTAGACGTTTTTTGTAAAACTCCATTCATTTTTTCACTTTTTTTCATTTCGAATTTGGATATATATATTTTTCGTACCTTTGCATGCTTTTGTACAAAACTAGACAAACACCGCATATCATGACCAACATATTTAGCCAAAAATCTTTGATTTCTGCCCTCCAAAGCACAACATATAACCCAAACAAAAAATATCCAGTCACACGTGACTGGATATTTTTCTGTATTGTTCGTTTAACGACTAAACGCTTAGAACTCTTCCTCTTGTTGGCGAAGTTGTGCTTCAGCTGCTGCCGCTGCGCGAGCAGCTTGGATGGCTGCATACTCATCTGCATTATGCACAATCACGTGTTGGAAGTCGCGAAGACCCGTACCTGCAGGAATCAAGTTACCGCAGATAACGTTCTCCTTCATACCGTCCAAGTAGTCCACCTTGCCTTGAATAGCTGCCTCATTGAGCACCTTAGTGGTCTCTTGGAAGGAAGCCGCTGACATAAAGGATTTAGTACCCAAAGCAGCACGAGTGATACCTTGCAGGATTTGACTTGCTGTCGCGCACATAGCATCACGTACTTGAACCAGTTTCTTATCCTTACGACGGAGCGAAGAGTTCTCATCGTGGAGACGACGAGCGGTGACAATCTGACCTGCTTTCAGGGTCTCGCTATCACCTGCATCAGTAACCACTTTCTTGCCCCAGATACGATCGTTCTCCTCCAAGAAGTCACGTTTATCCACGATTTGCTTCTCCAGATAACGTGTATCACCTGCGTCTTGTATCTCTACCTTACGCATCATCTGACGTACGATAATCTCAAAGTGCTTGTCGTTGATCTCCACACCTTGCATACGATATACGGATTGAGCTTCGTTCACGATATAATCTTGCACGGCGGTAGGACCTTGGATAGCAAGAATATCGTTTGGCGTGATAGCACCGTCTGACAACGCCACACCAGCACGCACATAGTCGCCCTCTTGCACAAGGATTTGTTTACCCAGTGGAATCAGATATGACTTCACCTCGCCCAACTTAGAGGTAATCGACAATTCGCGGTTACCGCGTTTGATACGACCGAAGCTAACCTCACCATCAATCTCTGCTACGATAGCTGGATTAGATGGGTTGCGTGCCTCAAAGAGCTCTGTCACACGTGGAAGACCACCTGTGATATCGCCTGCTGTACCGAACGAACGTGTCTGTGTAAAGAGCGAATCACCTACCTTAACGTCAGCACCATCATTGTGTACCAACAACGCCTTAACTGGCAAGTTGTAGGTGCGCAAGATATTGCCATCTGCATCTAAGATATGTGCCGAAGGCATCTTTGTCTTATCTTTAGTCTCGATGATGCTAACCTCTTTCTTACCCGTTTGCTCATCGGTCTCGGTCTTAGCGGTCACACCTTCAATCACATCTTCATATTGCAAACGACCTGCTTGCTCAATAATCAATGTAGCCTTGTATGGATCCCACTCGCAGACTTGTGTACCCTTCTCATATACCTCACCTGGAGTAATGAAGAGCTTAGAAGCATAAGGAATATTAAAGGTTGTGAGAACTACACCAGTCTTCACATCCACCAGACGCATCTCATTCAAACGGCTAACCACAATAACCTCGCCACCATCAGTGGTGATAGTACGGAGCTCGTCAATCTCAATGCGACCAGGTTGTGTCAACGCGTAGGTATTTTGTGTTGCTGCGTTACCAGCCACACCACCAGAGTGGAAAGTACGAAGTGTCAACTGTGTACCAGGCTCACCAATAGCTTGAGCGGCAATCACACCAACAGCCTCACCCTTCTGTACCATCTTACGGCTTGCCAAGTTGCGACCGTAGCACTTAGCGCAGACACCTTGTTTAGCCTCACATGTGAGTACCGAACGTATCTCTACTGACTCGATACCAGCATCTTCAATAGCCTTACATTGTGCCTCACGAATCTCCTCACCAGATGCCACAATCAGATTGCCATCCATATCATAGATATCATGCACACTCACACGACCCAAGATACGCTGTGTCAATGTAGCTACCACATTATCGTTTTGCTTGATAGCCTTAGCAGTCAAACCACGCAAGGTTCCGCAGTCAGTTTCTGTGATAATCACATCGTGAGATACGTCCACCAAACGACGAGTTAAATAACCAGCATCGGCAGTCTTCAACGCTGTATCGGCAAGACCCTTACGAGCACCGTGGGTAGAAATAAAGTACTCCAACACGCTCAAACCTTCCTTAAAGTTCGAAAGAATAGGGTTCTCAATCGTTTGACGACTGTCAGTAGCACCTGCCTTCTGAGGCTTAGCCATCAGACCACGCATACCTGCCAACTGTTTAATCTGCTGACGCGAACCACGGGCACCTGAATCCATCATCATATATACAGAGTTGAAACCTTGATCAGCCTCTTTCATATGCTTCATCAGCACCTCAGTCACCTTGGTATCCACCTCGTTCCATGCACCGACAACCTTGTTATAACGCTCGTTGTCAGTCATCAAACCTTCCATATAGAGTTCGGTCACTTCTTCTACCACTTGGTTACCTTTAGCCACCAACTCATTCTTCTCTTCTGGAATCAGAATATCGTTCAAGTTGAAGCTCAAGCCACCCTTGAAGGCCATCTTATAACCGAGGTCTTTGATTTCATCCAAGAACTTAGCGGTACGAGCCACACCACAAGTTTTGATAACATCAGTAATGATTTCCTTAACTGCTTTCTTGCCGAGTGTAACGTTCTTGTATCCTACTTCATTGGGCACGTAGTAGTTAACCAATACACGACCTGGAGTGGTTTCAACTAGCGAAGTCTCGCCAGTACGCTCATCAGTAATACGCACTTTCACAAGGGCGTGCATATCTACCTTTCCTTCGTTGAGTGCTATCTCACACTCCTCTGGAGAATAGAAAGCCAAGCCCTCACCCTTCGCACCTGCACGCTCCTTAGTAATGTAGTACAAACCAAGAATCATATCTTGCGAAGGAACAGTAATTGGATTACCATTCGCTGGGTCCAAAATGTTGTGCGAACCAAGCATCAACAATTGTGCCTCCAAAATAGCTTCATTGCTCAGTGGCAAGTGTACAGCCATTTGGTCACCATCAAAGTCGGCGTTGAAACCAGCACATGCCAGTGGGTGCAACTGAATAGCCTTACCCTCAATCATGCGAGGTTGGAATGCCAAAATACCGTGACGGTGAAGTGTAGGAGCACGGTTCAAAAGCACTGGGTGACCCTTCATTACATGCTCAAGGATATCAAAGATGATAGGCTCCTTGCGGTCAATAATCTTCTTTGCAGACTTAACCGTCTTTACTACACCACGCTCAATCAGTTTGCGGATAATAAATGGTTTATAGAGCTCTGCTGCCATATCCTTTGGCAAACCGCACTCATGCATCTTCAACTCTGGACCTACGACAATTACTGAACGAGCTGAGTAGTCAACACGTTTACCGAGCAAGTTTTGACGGAAACGACCTTGCTTACCCTTCAATGAGTCAGACAGTGATTTCAAAGGACGGTTAGCATCAGACTTGATAGCTGTAGTCTTCTTGCTATTATCGAACAATGAATCCACTGCTTCTTGAAGCATACGTTTCTCATTGCGCAAAATCACATCTGGAGCCTTAATCTCTACAAGGCGTTTGAGACGATTGTTACGGATAATCACACGACGATACAAATCGTTGAGGTCCGATGTCGCAAAACGACCACCATCCAGTGGCACGAGAGGACGTAACTCTGGAGGAGTCACTGGTATCACATGCAATACCATCCACTCTGGCAAGTTTCTACCCTTGCTCGCACGGAAGTTCTCTACCACTTGCAAGCGTTTGAGCGCCTCTGCCTTACGTTGCATTGATGTATCTGCATTGGCACGGTCACGCAACTCGTAACTTAGCGCATCCAAGTCAATGTTCTTCAACAACTCCTCAATGGCCTCAGCACCCATCTTAGCAATGAACTTGTTAGGATCGCTGTCGTCCAACAATTGATTGTCTTGTGGAAGACGATCCATCAACTCCATGTATTGATCCTCATCAAGCAACATTTTTGTTGCTACTACTTCGTCATCTATCTCCTGTCCTTCCAATACACCAGCTTGCAGCACGATATATTTCTCATAATAGACAACAGAATCCAACTTCTTGGTAGGTACACCCAACAATGCTGCCATCTTAGAAGGCAATGAACGCAAATACCAAATATGTGTTACAGGAACAACCAATTTGATATGTCCCATACGTTCACGACGCACTTTCTTCTCGGTTACCTCTACACCACAACGCTCGCACACAATACCTTTGTAGCGAATACGCTTATACTTACCGCAATGGCACTCGTAGTCTTTCGTAGGACCAAAAATGCGTTCGCAGAATAGGCCATCACGCTCAGGTTTGTAGGTACGATAGTTGATAGTCTCAGGCTTGAGTACCTCACCCGAACTGATACGCATAACCTCATCTGGCGATGCTAAGCCAATTGAGATACGGGAAAAACCGTTTTTCTTATTATCTTGTTTGAAAGCCATAATTCTTGATTTTTATTCCATTGTAATTGATAGACCTAGACCTTGCAACTCATGCAACAACACATTGAGCGATTCTGGCAATCCAGGAGTTGGCATTGACTCGCCCTTAACGATAGCCTCATAGGTTCGAGCACGACCTGTGACATCATCTGATTTCACTGTCAAAATCTCTTGCAAGATATGTGCAGCTCCGTGCGCCTCAAGCGCCCAAACCTCCATCTCACCGAAACGTTGACCACCAAATTGTGCTTTACCACCAAGAGGTTGCTGTGTAATCAAACTGTAAGGACCTATCGAACGAGCGTGCATCTTATCATCAACCATGTGACCAAGCTTCATGAAGTAGGTTACACCCACTGTAGCCATTTGGTCAAAGGCCTCACCTGTACCACCATCGTAGAGCTGAGTTTTACCAGCACGTGGCAGACCTGCCTTATCTGTCCATTCGTTGAGATCATCCAACGTACAGCCATCGAAGATAGGAGTAGCAAACTTCACGCCCAATTCCTTACCTGCCCAACCAAGAACTGCCTCGAATATCTGACCAATATTCATACGAGAAGGCACACCTAGTGGGTTCAATACAATATCTACTGGAGTACCGTCAGCCAAGAATGGCATATCTTCTACACGAACAATCTTACTTACAATACCCTTGTTACCGTGACGACCTGCCATCTTATCACCTACGCGAATCTTACGACGCTTAGCAATATATACCTTAGCCATTTGGATGATACCGTTTGGCAACTCATCACCAATAGTAAGATTGAATTTATCACGCTTGAATGCAGCATCCATCTCTTTGTGTTTTGCCAGGTAATTCATAATACACTCGCTAACCAAAGCATTCACATGCTCATCAGCTGTCCAATTAGCCAACATCAATGATGTATAATCTAAATCTTTCAAACGCTCCTCGGTGAAGGTCAAACCCTTTGCAATCACCTCTGTATTCACATGATCACGAACGCCTAACGATGTGTGACCATCCAACAGAGTCACCAACTTACCTACCAAAACAGCCTTCAACTCAGCCACCTTAACCGCAAAAGAAGCATCGAGTTTAGCAATGGTCTCTTTGTCCTCCATCTTCTGCTTGCGGTCCTTTTGAGCTTTCTTGTAGAGATTCTTGTCAATCACCACACCACTCAATGATGGACTAGCCTTCAAAGATGCATCCTTAACATCACCTGCCTTGTCACCAAAGATAGCTTTCAAGAGTTTCTCCTCTGGAGAAGGATCTGACTCTCCCTTAGGAGTAATCTTACCGACAATAATATCACCTGGCTCAACATGAGCACCAATACGAATAATACCGTTCTCGTCCAAATCCTTGGTTGCTTCCTCACTTACGTTAGGAATATCCGAGGTGAACTCCTCCATACCACGCTTGGTCTCGCGAACCTCCAACAGTTGCTCAACCACGTGTACTGAAGTAAACATATCCTCACGTACAATGCGCTCGCTAAGCACGATAGCATCCTCGTAGTTGTAACCCTTCCAAGGAATATAAGCTACCTTCAAGTTCTTACCCAAAGCCAACTCACCCTTCTCTGTAGAATAACCCTCAGTGAGGATTTGACCCTTAGTCACCTTATCACCCTTGCGAACAATAGGACGAAGGTCGATAGTGGTGTTTTGATTGGTCTTTTGGAACTTAGGCAATTTGTATTCCTTCTCAGCAGAATCAAACGAAATGAACTCTTCTTCTTTCGTACGATCGTATTTAATACGAATACAATCTGCATCTACGTAAGTCACAACGCCCTCTCCCTCTGCTACAACTTGGGTCCGAGAATCTTGAATCAATTGTCCCTCAATACCTGTACCAACAATAGGAGCCTCGTTGCGGAGCAATGGCACCGCTTGGCGCATCATGTTAGAACCCATCAACGCACGGTTAGCATCATCGTGCTCCAAGAAAGGAATCAATGCGGCAGCGATAGAAGCAATTTGTGATGGAGAAACGTCCATCAAGTCCACTTCATTAGGCGCAACCACTGGGAAATCTGCCTCGTAACGCGCTTTTACTTTCTTGCGGATAAACTTACCATTCTCATCCAATGGAGCGTTACCTTGTGCTACAGTAGCATTCTCCTCATCTTCTGCCGTCATATAAACAACGTGATCATTATCCAAATCTACCACGCCATTCTCTGCCTTGCGATAAGGAGTCTCTATGAAACCTAAATCGTTAATCTTAGCATAGATACAGAGAGAAGATATAAGACCAATATTTGGACCTTCAGGAGTCTCAATAGGACACAAACGACCATAGTGTGTATAGTGTACGTCACGAACCTCGAAACCTGCACGGTCACGGCTAAGTCCACCAGGACCAAGGGCAGACATACGACGCTTGTGAGTAATCTCTGCCAATGGGTTTTGTTGATCCATGAACTGCGACAATGCGTTAGTACCAAAATACGTGTTGATTACACTAGAAATAGCCTTAGCATTGATCAAATCGGTTGGAGTGAACACCTCAGTGTCACGCACGTTCATACGCTCGCGAATAGTACGAGCCATACGAGCCAAACCTATTCCAAACTGGTTGTACAATTGCTCACCTACGGTACGCACACGACGGTTAGACAAGTGGTCAATATCATCCACCTCTGCATTAGAGTTAATGAGCTGTACCAGATACTTGATAATCTCAATAATGTCCTGATTAGTCAATGTACGAGTCTCCATTGGAGTATCCATCTCCAACTTGCGATTGATACGATAACGACCTACCTCACCCAAGTCATAACGCTTGTCAGAGAAGAAGAGATTTTGAATTGCCTCACGTGCTGTTGCATCATCAGCAGGCTCTGAATTACGCAACTGACGATAAATATACAACACAGCTTCTTTCTCCGAATGAGATGGGTCTTTTTGCAACGTGTTGAAGATAATCGAATATTCAGACTCATGGTTCTCATCCTTGTGCAAAAGAATAGTCTTTGTACCCGACTCTAGAATCAACTCACACAACTCTTCAGTCAAAACAGTCTCACGCTCAAGAATAACCTCATTACGCTCAATTGTCACAACCTCGCCGGTATCCTCATCCACAAAATCTTCAGTCCATGCCTTTAGCACATTACCCGCCAAAGTACGACCTACTACCGCATCCAAATTCTCCTTGTTGCACTTAATCTCCTCTGCCAAACCGAAGCAATCCAAAATATCTTTATCACTTTCGAAGCCGATAGCACGGAGCAAAGTGGTTACAGGCAATTTCTTCTTACGATCAATGTACGCATACATGACACGGTTGATGTCTGTAGCGAACTCAATCCAAGAACCACGGAATGGAATAATACGAGCTGAATATAACTTCGTACCATTTGAGTGCATAGATGTACCAAAGAATACACCTGGCGAACGATGCAATTGACTTACTACAACACGCTCTGCACCATTGATAACAAAAGTACCCTTAGGAGTCATGTATGGAATAGTACCCAAGAATACATCCTGCATTACTGGCTCAAAATCCTCGTGATCAGGATCTGTACAAGTTAGGAACAATTTAGCCTTCAAAGGCACACTATACGTGAGTCCACGGAGCAAACATTCCTCTATCGAATAACGAGGAGGATCAACATGATAATCCAAGAACTCAAGTCGGAAGTTCTTTCGAGTATCCTCAATAGGGAAGTTCTCAGAAAAAACTTTGAACAAACCTTCCTGATGACGCACCTCAGGTGTAGAATTCATCTGGAAGAAGTCATGGAATGACTTTAATTGAATCTCCAGAAAATCAGGATAAGGCATCTGCTTTTGCATTGCCGAAAAATTGATTCGCTGGTTTTTGTTTTGATTTGCCATTTATTTATGATTTTATTGGTTTTGAACATCAACAAAATGCCTGATAATTAGTTATTTACAGCTAAATAGTTGATTCCATGATTTAATATTTGTTAATAAGAATCGCAATTATATTATCAGGATTTAACATTTTTTCAACATTCACCTCTATTCAGAGAAAAAGGTTTAGACCCCATTTAAGGGTCTAAACCTACCATTATTAGGTTAAAAGGTATTACTTCAACTCTACCTCAGCACCTACCTCCTCAAGAGCTTTCTTGAGTGCCTCAGCAGTAGCTTTATCTACACCTTCTTTAACAGTTGCAGGAGCAGCATCTACGATGTCCTTAGCCTCTTTCAAGCCAAGACCAGTTTGCTCTTTAACTGCCTTTACTACTTGGAGCTTGTTAGCACCAGCTGATTTCAAAACAACATCAAAAGATGTCTTCTCCTCAGCTGCTGGAGCCTCAGCGCCAGCTGCAGGTGCTGCTACTGCTACTGCAGCAGCTGCTGGTTCGATACCATACTCCTCTTTCAAAATTTGAGCGAGTTCGTTTACTTCCTTAACTGTAAGGTTTACTAATTGTTCAGCAAAAGCTTTCAAATCTGCCATTGTTGTATAATTTTAAAATGTTAATTTTTAATGTTAATTGATTTATAATTGCTGATTACTCAGCGCGTTCACCCAGCGTTTGCAAAACACCGTGGATGGTAGTAGCACCTGATTGGAGGGCTGAAACGACATTCTTTGCAGGAGATTGGAGCAAAGCAACAAGATCTGCAATGAGTTCGTTTTTGGACTTGATTGTAGCCAAGAAATCCAAGTTTTGAGCACCTACATAGATCGTTTCTTCTACATAAGCAGCCTTCAACTGTGGCTTAGCCTCTTCTTTATTTTTCTCTTTCTTAGTGAACTCCTTGATGAGCTTAGCAGGTGCATTACCTGTGTTAGACAACATCAAAGCAGTATTACCCTTGAGAGCCTCAAAAATCTGAGCATCAATACCCTTTGCCTCAAGTGCCTTTTGCAGCAATGTGTTCTTAGCTACAAGCAATTTGATATCTTGCTTGAAGCAAGCACGGCGCAACTCACTGGTCTTCTCTGCATTCAAACCTTCAATGTTTGTGAGATAAAAGTGTGAGTATTGACCCAACTGCTCTTGCAATGAAGCAATAATGGCGTTTTTATCTTCCTTCTTCATACTTGTCTTCGATTAAATAAATTACTCAATAGATTTTGGGTCAATCTTAATACCCTGACTCATTGTACTGGAAAGATAAATGCTCTTGATATAGGTACCCTTGCTAACTGCAGGTTTCAACTTAATCAAAGTTTGTACGAACTCAATAGCGTTCTCTGCAATTGCCTCTGGTGCAAAAGACACCTTACCAATAGAAGTGTGAACGATACCAAATTTGTCAACCTTAAAGTCGATTTTACCTTGCTTAACCTCCTTAACAGCCTTAGCAACATCCATTGTTACTGTACCTGATTTTGGGTTAGGCATCAAACCGCGAGGACCGAGTACACGACCGAGAGCACCAATCTTACCCATGATTTGAGGTTGAGTGATGATCACGTCAATGTCTGTCCAACCGCCTTTGATCTTCTCGATATACTCATCCAGACCTACATAATCAGCACCTGCCTCTTTTGCAGCTGCCTCTTGGTCGGGAGTACACAATGCAAGAACGCGAACCTCTTTACCTGTACCGTTTGGCAAGCTTACCACGCCACGAACCATTTGGTTTGCCTTACGTGGATCTACACCAAGACGTACATCGATATCTACGCTAGCATCGAACTTAGTAGTTGTGATTTCTTTCACAAGCGCAGCAGCCTCAGCTACTGTGTAGAGCTTACCTGCTTCAATCTTCTCAGCAGCAAGCTTTTGATTTTTTGTCAATTTTGCCATAATAGTGATTGAAGTTTAATTATTTAACGGTAATACCCATACTACGTGCTGTACCTTTCACCATTGAAATGGCACTCTCTACGGTAAAGCAGTTCAGATCGACCATCTTGTCGGTTGCGATTGCAACTACTTGCTCCTCAGTGATGGTAGCCACTTTATTACGGTTAGGTTGGTTAGAACCTGCCTTAATTTTAGCAGCCTCCTTCAATTGTACTGCTACAGGAGGAGTTTTAACAATAAAGTCGAATGTTTTGTCAGCGTAAACAGTGATTACAACAGGCAAAATCTTACCTGCCTTTTCCTGCGTTCTGGCATTGAATTGTTTACAAAACTCCATGATGTTCACACCCTTAGAACCCAACGCTGGGCCTACTGGAGGTGATGGGTTAGCTGCGCCACCCTTGATCTGGAGCTTAATAACTCCAGCAATTTCTTTAGCCATAATTCTTTGTTTGTTTTACTTTGTTAATAGTTTATTATTTTAGAAACTATCGAGTAGTACAACGGCCCGTAACAATATGCCTCCTACTCCTTTTCTACTTGATCGAAGCCCAACTCCAATGGTGTTTGACGATCG
>JAXJWX010000083.1:0-2846 GCA_036307765.1 Paludibacteraceae bacterium
GACATATGCGCGCAAAGCTGACATATTCAATACCAATACCTGTGGCTCGCCATTCGCTGGGTCAACTGCCTCTATCTTCTCATACAACACCACATCCTCGTGGTAAATAGCCACCAAGAACTCACTGTCCTTAGCCACAAACACATGCAATGGCTTGTCACCATACCAATTCAACTGCACCTTAGCTGCTGACCATACATCATACTCGGTGTGATATACATTGATGGCACTATCCAAATTGATGGTCAACTCATCGGTTGGATTGAGCAAAATAGTGCCGTCCGTTTCTGGCTGCTCCTCTGGCAAGATGGTCAGAATCAGCGTAGCCTGGTAGTCGCAGCCGTTCTCGTCTTGGAGAGTAGTAGTATATTCGCCTTCAGTCGAATAGGTTTGACCGTTCCACTCGTAGGTCTCACCGAATTTAATAGTCACCTCCTCGGTAGTATCTGGTGTTTGTGGATAAACAGTCAAATCAAGGGTTACAATGCTATCTGCGCCATTAGCAGCTACAGTAGTATATGGGTATTTGCCCGTCTCTGCATAGGTCTTGCCATTCCAGTCGTAGCTCTCGCCGAAGCAAACGGCAGCAGACTCGGTGGTGTAGATTGGGTCAGGGGTGATAGGTTTCTCTACTGCAAACGTGATATTACCTGCACTTGTAGCAGAGAAATGCACATAAATGAATCCGTCAGCATTGACACGTGAAGCCCATGCATTAACCTCATCAGCAGAAATGGTCTTTGTACCACGACGCTTGATATTAGGAGCAGGATTAAGAAGCAAATATTGTGTTTCAGAGAATATATAATCGCATGTATCCGAAATATATGGTTTGATTGTTCCATTTCCACTCCACATTATCTTCAACTCTGCTCCTTGCAAATCAGCATAGCGCAAACGATAGACTTGGTAAGAATTGTTAGCTTCGATACGAACCGCCTCATTAACAGGAATCATATACGACTCACCTGCACACGCAGATGCCTCCCAAGAATCAATAGCAATCACAGTAGATGCAGGACAACTGAAACGTACATAGATGTATTCATCAGTAGCTTGCTCAGCAAGATCAGCAATTTCAACAGAAGAAAGATATACAATTCGCTGGTTATTATATCTATCCGCCGTAAACACATCTAATACATTTGCATCGGTGTCGGAAGCGGTGAAATCTGCAGTGTTGGATACGTACATCGCCACAGGTTGAGTAGTAGAAGCTACAAATTGTGCTGCCATCCATGTCTTAGGGAAACAATACAACGCATCTTCTTGCACTTGTATTTCTTGCCCCAGAGTCAACACTTGCGCACCACCTTGTGCAGCCTTCATAGGTATCTTCTCAACCAACAATTTGCCAGCAGAAGGAGATACTACTTTGGCATAATATAAACCTCCGTTTGCGTGCTGCTTGATAGCATCTTTCATCTCTTGCGATTGCACTTTGTGTGGGGCATCCTTAGCCACATCATAAATAGCCCAAACAAATGGGTTAGTAGCTGATGGAGCGAAATCACACTCCTGAACTGCCAAATATACTTTTGCAGGTTCAGCGCCCGTCCAAACGAATTGAATACTATCTTCTTGCCATTCCGAATAGTTCGCTACAAACACACGCTCCATGTCATTCGCTGCAATCTCAACTGAATCACCCAACTCAAAGAAATGAGCATTATCCATGCATGAAGTAAATGCCGTATCGGGTGTCAAACTAACAGAACCTGCTTCATAATAAATGACTTTGATTTTGGCTTGTATATTATATGGGATACCAAATTCTGCCAACTGCTCACGATAACTCTTAGCCACAGACAAGTCCCACTCATTACGACCATTGCGTACCACTAAGTCACACATCAACTCTAGAGGAAAAGACACATCGTAATCATCCACCATATTGATAAGACTATCCAACTTAGGATCATCATACACGCCCTCTTCGCATGTAAAATCAATCATTACATCTGGACCCCATTTACTATTATCACTCTTAGGAGAGAAATAAACATGTAATGGCAAGTCATATGTACTGGCCGTGTACCAGATTTCACATGGACCATCAATAGTAGCACGATAGTCTTTATCTACTGGGATAGGATTCTCACATGAAGAACCCAATTCTTGCGCCATCAATGAGGTGGCGAAAAGCACTACAAAGAGTGTGGAGAGAAGTTGTTTCATATCTTTTTAATTTTTAGTTTTCAAAAACGATGTTGATGATTTGACAGCAAGGAATAGCACATACAGCAACGCAAGGAGCAACAATGGTAGTATGTCGCCAACTGGCGCCCAATAATAGTTGTGACCATTATATTGATAATGCCCTTGCTCTCCTAATGTTTTGAAGAACCACGCTTTCCATTCCTCATAAGGGAAGGAACTTTCATCACCACCCATGACTGGATTCCAATAATTATTAATGAAATCGTAGTATGCATTCTGTAATGCTTGTTCGTTGAAATAATAATCACTCCAGTAACCATTACCTAAATCCGTACCAGAACCGATGCCACTACCATTTGTCGCCAACCATGCATCCAACCATACCCACCAAGCATTGCCTGTACTACCATTGCCATTCTGTCTGCCGCGGACGCCCATGCGGCTACCGCCACCGAACATGCCTGTGTATTGACCGTAATCAGAGGTAGAAGAGTAAGTGGCTGTGGAAGAGTAGTCCATAGCAGAATAACCACCATAGAAGCCGTTCGCCATGCCAGCCGTGCTGGTCATAGCCATCGTAGGTTGCTCCGCCATCATCTGAACTGGGTTATCGCCCGTAGCCGATGACATCTCGCCACGGCGAGCAGTGCTGTAGGCGATGGGGGAGATGGAGCCTACCCCTACCC
>JAXJWX010000084.1:0-43564 GCA_036307765.1 Paludibacteraceae bacterium
AGTTGTTGCAGTCGCTAACAAACTGATCCGTCAAGCGTTCGCTGTGGTTACTAAAAATCAACCATATGTAGATGGTTTTGTATCATCTATTGCATAAAAATATACTTTTTTTGTTAATTTTTTAATATAGTTCGTCTTAAACAAAATCCCGATATTTTTAAATATTTTTGCAGCAAGCATAGCGCAGCGTATTTTTGTATAAACAAAACATATCCTTTGCATTGTCTTCTCACTCATCAAACAATCAAAATTATTAACCATTAACCCCCTCTCACGGAATGGAGGACCTCCTCGCTCTAAAACCCATGAAGTCCCTGACAGGCGGGAAACCGTCCTATGGCGGCGAAAGCCGCTAACTAACGAGGGCTTCAAGCGGGGTCCCCGAAAAATCTTTGATTTTTGGGGTGCTTTGTGAGCCCAAGTTAAGAGGAGGAATGGCGGTCGCCTTAAATCGCCAAGCGATTTCTTTGCGACAAGCCAATTCCGACGATATGGCTGGATCAATTACCTATCTCGCGCCTGTGGATAATGCCTCAGGCAAAATCTTTGGAAAAAAACAGAAATTCACCGCAGTCACCCGCACCACTGGCAAACGCCGCCGCGGCTGCTCCGCTACGGGTCAGCGTGACCTGAAGAACAAACCATACACCGAGGCGGAACTCGCACGCCGCGCTAAGTTCGGTGCTGTGTCCAAGGCTACGCACTTGCGTATGAAAGACCCAGAAAAGCAAGCAGCTGACAGTGCCGCTTTCCGCGCACAACATGAGTACGAAACGCTCTATAGCTTCATCTGGCACCTCGTGTGGGAGGAGCACGGGGCCTAAGCGTTAATCTCCTACGCCTGCGGCATGGTCAGCACATAACCACAGAAAATCTCTCTCCACGGGAGATGTAACTAACCACTGACGAGCACGGATTGACACGGAAACGCGGATATATATTCCTAGGGTCAGTGTGATTCAGTGCAATTCAGTGGTCGATACATAACCGCAGAAAGATGGTTCTCCGTGTGACATATTACCAACCACAGACTAGCACGGATGAACACGTAAACGCGGTACATAATCCTTGGTTCAGTGAAGTTCCGTGTAGTTCAGTGGTCAACATATAACCACGGAAAGACGTATCTCCGTGGGACATATTACCTACCACTGACGAGCACGGATGAACACAGAAACTCGGAATATGTTGAAAGACAATATCGACAACAAGGGAGACAATAAAGACAATGCACGGAATAATTGATTTTAATTGTCTTATAAGTTCTTATCTCACATTCGTTCGAAGGCATTGATTACCACTACCGCAATAAAGAATAAAGGCGAAAATAGTTTCTTTTTATACAAAAATACGCCATCTGCGATGGCTACAAAAATAATTAAAAATAACAGGATTTGTGTTTTAAGACAATTTACGTCAATTCAAGCATTATAGTGGCAGTTGAGATATGTTGTTCATATCTCCTGTGTATGGTATCTTGGTCGATTGTGTAAGTAAACTTCCCCATCGCCCAATCTACCATCCACTATCGTAGCATGCTGCTACTCACTACCACTATTTTACAATGTCCTTCGGAACGGTCTAATGAACTTATCTCACTTCGTTCGAACTGACAGGTTCTATCGAACTATATATTGGTTTTGCTTCGTTGTGCCAGCACAACTCTACCAATCCGCTACGCGTCTTGAGCAAAACACAGCCACGAGGCTGAAGTTATGGGTTATGGGTTATTGGCTATTGGTGATTGGCTATGGGCTATTGGGTATTGGCTATTGGTGATTGGCTATTGAATATGGGCGGCAAAGCCGCATATCCGTGCCTCTACACTCTACACCCTACGCTTTACACCAAAAGCGACAGCGACCACGCCTCTACACCCTACACCCTACGCTTTACACTATTAGCGCCAGCGTCCCTGCCTCTAACCTCTCGCCTTTAGCCATATCGCCTCATTTACCTGCCTTTTGGCAGTGTTTTGACGCAGATGCCAAAGGCAGATGCAAGAGCGGTACGAAGTAGCGCGGGTCAAAACCGATAGTCAGTTCGGAGAACAACATAAGTTCGACCGAAGGGAGAATAATTCGGTGAATGGTTCGAAGAACTATAAGCGTTTTGCAAAACATAGTAATTATTTGGTGCAATGAACTGCCAAAGCAGGGCGTAAGAGAAATGGGTAAGACAATTGCTGTCAAAGCATCTTTGAACAGCATTTGGATTAGCCATTTATCTGGCGATGCCTAAACGTAGTGTGGCAGCAGCACCAAATATATCCATGAATTGACGATAAATTGACATAAATTGTCTTAACATTATACTCCTGTTCTGAGAAGCCTGTTATTTTTGAATATTTTTGTAGCGAGCGTAGCGAAGCGTATTTTTGTATAGAAAAATCACCCTGTTAAATTTTGGATAATTTTTGGTTTAATTATTTATAATTTTTGTTATTAAAAACCCCATTCATTTATGCTAATCCGTTTAATCCGCAACCAGCCCAACGGCTCAGCCCTCACGGGCACCCTATACGTAGATAGCTGTATCAACGAGGAAGGTGTCCACCACTATCACCTCTCCATGGATACCCTGGAGCACCTGGACTACGCCATCCCCGATGGCTTCTACCGCCTGCGTATGACCTTCTCGCCCCGTTTTCAGGAGATACTCCCCCTACTCGACCATGTGATAGGCTACCACAAACAAACAGGCATTTGTTCCTCCAACAACATCAACAACACACATCAACAACCATTGCGCGACAATCAACTTCCTGCCGCGCTCATGGAGGACAATACATCCCCTGCCGCTCGCGGCCTAGGCAAGCGGAATGGTGTTAAAGTTTCTGGTAGTCTTCGCACGGGCATTCGCATCCACGCGGGTAACACCATCGAGCATACCACAGGGTGTATTCTAGTCGGAGACCTAGCTTGTTTAGTAAACGCTTTGCTACAGTTTAGAGAACGCTCGCAAGCGAGCTACAGTTTAGAGAGCAGAGAGATTTGTCTGCGCAATTCGCGCAGGCGATTAGAAGAACTCAGAAACTATTTGTTAAACTATTTAAAACAAAATCCACATGAAGAAATTTACATTCAACTGGCAAGCCCTGATCCGTATCCTGATGCTGATCTTCCGTGCTCTTATGAGCAGCAAGCGCACATCGCCGAATCCCTCCAGCGAGCTCAGCAGCTCCGAGAAGAAAGAGAATTGAGCGATGAGGCTATAGGGCTATGAGGCTATGAGGCAAGAATTATCCCTACTGTACCTATAACGGGTATGGTGGGGATATTGGTCTCGGCGTATAGGTCTCCCACAGAGGGATATCTTTCCGAAGGATATGGGTTGACCACAGAACTGCACGGAACTACACAGAACCGAGAGGGATGTTTCGATAAGACAACTTAGACGTACGCGAAGCGATCGTTCGAACGAATGTGAGATAAGAACTTGAGAGACAATTATAGACAATTATTTTTTTAAGTCAAAAATACGCTGCGCTTCGCTTGCTACAAAAATATTTAAAAATAATGAGGGTTATTTGGCACTAATACTCCGCTATGCGAAGCATTACAGATAATAGGCTAATCCATAGCCGCTAATGTGTGACATTGCGGCTCCTGTCTTAACCTCTTATCTACCATCACCCTTCGGCTGATGGTTAGTGCCAAAAATCTTTATACGTTTTGCAAAAGCCTATAGTTCTTCGAACCTTTCATCGTATTTATCTCCCTACGGTCAAGGCTATCGGTTTTGACCCGCGCTACTGCGTACCGCTCATGCATCTGCCTTTGGCATCTGCGTCAAAACACAGCCTGCGGCTGGTTCGGAGAACATCTAAAATAGTTCGAAGAACATTGAAATCTATTTGGTGCGGCTCTCAGACGAAGGATGAGAGGAGAGAAATGGACAAAAAAGAGCCGCAATGTCACACATTAGCGGCTTTAGTTTGGACATTTATCTGGCGATGCCTAAACGAAGTGTGGCAGCAGCACCAAATATATCCCATTCCTATATCCTCGGTATTTTTGAATATTTTTGTAGCGAGTGCATACGAGCGTATTTTTGTATAAAAAAATACCGTTTACGAGAGTCATGTACCTCCGGTGGTCCATGAGCTAACGCTATGGTTTGGCCCAATAGTACCTGCGGTGCAAAAAGAATCATTGTTTCCGCTGGGGTGCGTTCAAACTCATTCAACATACCTACCAGTAACTGACCTCCGTGACAAGGCGGCTGGAAATGATGCGCCAGTTGATGAGCAGGAAGAGCTGCCTCAGGTAATCCTTGCGGCGGTTCTGGTAGTCCAGGTAATAGGCATGCTCCCATACATCGATAGCCAACAGGGGCATTAGGTCATGGCGCAGAGGATTGTCGCCGTTCGACAAGGATTGGATCTGCAGTTCGCCTGCGGCGTTCGTGGATAGAAAGACCCACCCCGAGCCAAAGAGCTGGACAGATTCTTGCTCCAGCTGCTCCATCATAGCCTCGAAGGAGCCAAAGGACTGGGTGATGAGCATCATCAGTTCGCCAGAGGGCTGCTTGGCATGCTGCGAGGGTGTGAGTTGCTCGAAGAAAAGCCAGTGGTTGAGCACTTGTCCAGCATTGTTTGCCAAACTGCTAGCGGGCGCTTTGCGCACGATGTCGCTAAGGGTCATGCCCTCGTATTTGGAGTCGCGCACCAGTTGATTGAGGTTATCGACATAGGTCTGGAAGTGTTTGCCGTAGTGGCAGGAGAGGGTCTCTTGGCTCATCATAGGTGCCAAGTCAGTGAGTTGATAATCCAACTCAGGCAGATGAAATGGATAAATTTTCATATTGATCAAGGGTGTTAGTGTGGCACAACATGTGCCACACAAGCGTAAGGACAAAAACCGTGCCACGAATTCCTGAGGCGCCTGGCTAGATTAGTAGATGACTATATATGATGTTAAAGATTTTTTTCCGTAGTCTTTTCCGTAGTCTTTTCCGTAGTCTTTTCCGTAGCCGTTATAGCGCCATCATTTATCGGAAATTTATCGGAAGTTTATCGGAAGTTTATACCATTCCCATTTCTTTTACAGCTTTTGGTATCATTTTAGTTTTGCGACAAATGTAACTGAAGGAAGAGTATCTTGTGTATATTTTCGATAGCAACAACTGGAGAAGATTTACGCCCCAGCCAATTCCTCGGCGATGGCATTGAGGGTGTTACACTCGGCGCGGGTGATGCGGCGGGAGAAGGAGTCTGGCGTAGTGCGCTGCGAAAGCAGCAGCACTTGGCCGTTGCCACAAGCATCAAAGAGCTCGCCAGAGGGCTTATAGCACTTGGTAAGCAGGTCGGTGGTAAGTTGGACCACCGCGTGTCCCTCCCGCAGGGCCACCGCCCGCACTTGCTGCTCGTATTCGCTGATGAAGGCCCCCACGAGCGCCCTACCCTGGCGAGCAGCAATGATACAGGCATTCATATAAGCCCGCCGCTCCTGTTCGGAGAACCTGCGGCGCACATGCACAGCATGCAAGGGGCGCTGCAGAAGCGCATGATTGCCCATAGCATCGAACACCTGCGTCCCCACCTGTACCCCTTGGCGCAGCTCGAAAGTCCGCGCGCTATGCCGACGCACAAACAGCCGCCGTGGGTTGTCGTGAAGATAGGCAATCATTGTCTGCAGCTGCCCCTTGCGCGTCAATGGACGATCGTGGTAGCCCTTCTCCCAGAGGGGTTGTGAAGTCAGCAAAGATGTCGGCAAGTTCGCCGACCGTAGAACGGTTTCTAGGTGCTGTCGCACAGTCGGCGTAATTGCCGACTCTATCATGGCGTGGTATGCCTTGGTCGTGCCAGCCATGAAGCCCCACACCACCTGCCCGAGGGGGATATCCATGGGCTGCTGGATGAAGATGATGCCGTGGAAGTGGTCGGGCATCAGCTGGCAGCCTAGGAGCTCTATCTCGCGCTGGCAGGTGGTATGGGTGCGCAGGGATTTCTGGGCAGCGAGGTCGCGCTGGATGGCAGGAATGGCCTCCCAGCAGCGCAGGACCTCGTAGCCCAGCTGGCTAGGGCGGATATGGGCGCTGGCAGGGCTATCGCCGCACAGCTCCCCTAGGAGCGGGCGGCGCCCTTCGGTGCAGAGAGTGACAAGATAGATGCCCCTATCCGCGTAATTAGAATACTGGCTACGTCGATGGGTGAGTGAAAGTGATCGATAGTCCCGTGGGTGTATATAAGTTTCGTGCTTCATCTTTGCGCAATTTTTGAAAAACGCTGCAAAGATACTGCCAGATACTGCCAAAACTTGTCAGTATGTAGAAAAAAGTGTAAAAAAAATGCAGAAAAGTGTTTTTTTTCTGCATTTACCTCACGCACGAGATAATATATAAGGTACAAAAGAGCATCTGCTTGTAAGGCAGATGCTCTTTTATACGACTAAAAAGTCCTTTTCTACTATGAATAAAAGAATTTATCTTTCGTAATTTTGCTGAATAACTTGGAAGTTCTCACTTTTTCCAATATCTCATTCATATGATTCTGTAACAATTGACCTATAATTAAGGTTCGCTGTGTTTGGATACTTTGTGCAAGAACATATCTAGGCAGAGTTACCACATTTGTAGCAGAAATATATGAATCATGACTAAGAAATGAATAATCCTCCTTGGATATAGGAAATTGAAGTTGTAGTTGCTCAGGTTTTGTATTCACCTTAGTATTTATTTTGGAATTAATGTAGAAAAAACCAGCCACTTCATCATCTGTCACGCCAACAATTACAAAAAACTTAGGATGATCTATATTCTCAAAGATATCTGAATGCAAAATCTGTCCTCGTTCCACAAAGACATTCATTAATTCAGCAGGTAATTCCATGTGCAGCAGACTCCATTTGAAGTTTTTGACTTACATATTCAATATAGTCCTCATCATCACCCATCTCGCATAATATATCTTTGACCGATATTTTGCCATTCATAATTGTATTATTCCAAGCGTAATCGTGAGATAGTCTTGTAAGTTCCTCAAAAGAAAGATTTTTGCAGAGTGCAATGGCCTCATCTAGACACTCCACATCTGAATCGGATAGGTAATCTAAATTGACATCGGTTAAAGAAATTATATCTTTGGAGTTAACAAATTTAAAGTACTGCTCTAGAGTTTTAGCCTCAGATGTGTTGGCAAAAAAACTATCGCCACGTACCGCCTTCATAATATCATAGACATTAGAAGGTACTGGACCGTATGACATTTTTATATAGTCATCACCAGTTATAGAACGAGCATATTTTGATAAATGAGATCGGTCAGCAAAATATAGAATTTTACTAACTCTATGCATATCAATCGTTCCAAGTTTAGATAGAATATACAGCATCGCTTGCAACGCGACATCCTTGTTGAATGATGATTTCATATCTATTCGTTTAGTCCTAGGTTTCTTTTCCGCCTGCAAAGTTACAAAAAATATACCACATACGCAAATTTTTCGCATACGAAATTTTTCTTATATACTTTGTATATAAGTTGTTAAGAAAAAAATAATCAAGCATCTGCCCGTAACATTATCCTCTATTCATAATACACTTCGCCTAAAGGTATATCTTCAGTCACTATGATTTGGTGACAGTCTCTTACCTTATCTATTGCAGTATTAAGAGCCTTTTTGGCAATATCCTTAACTGACACGTTAGAATCTGTACCCATAAATGGACTATGCCAAACAATCGAATTACAACCATCTCTTTCAACTGTCTCAAAAGTAAAGGTATCTGAATTAATATTTAGTACCTTATATTCTGCCTTGGGTGATAGCAGCACATAATTATTCAGTAGTTTGAACCAATCCATATCATCCACAAAGAAATCAATCAACGCATTATACCCCACTCTATACCCCATCCGTACTAAAATGGCTAAAAGGTGAGTCAAATAATCTGTAGATCGAATTATTCCATTATGGTATGGCAACTCCACATCTTGAGGATCAATCTGCAACTCTATTTGGTCTAAAATATGTGCTACATCTCGCACTGATAAAGCAGCTAAACATTTGGTTAAGGTCACATTATCCACATTACTAGGAAACTCACCGAGCGCAGAAAAATGACATTCCTTCTCTATATAGTTAAACAAATACTCATGTGCAACTTTCGTTATCGAATACTCAAACGGATGCGAACTCATGAACTTAGACATATATCCCTCGTAGTTCGCTTTTTCACCGTAGAAATGGTGAAAGATATGCCTGGTCGTATCATAATCCAAGACAGCTACGATATTGTCAAAGCAGAACTTGTTGGTACATTTGTCACTATCGATATGCGCACTCAGCACATTCAGTATTCTGAATAGATGACTAGGATCCAATCGGTCTAAATCTTCTATAACCAATACGCAGCGCAGACCTGCCTTTTGAATTGCCTTTATCGTTCGCTGGATAGCGAATGTGAATTGGTCAAACTCAAACAGACCACCTTTGGTATGCTTGAAGCGGTCAAAATATTTATCAACAGCAAACTTATCATCTACTTTTTTGAATAAATGGAACGGGATAGTTGCTAAATTGCCCAAAGGGACATTAGATGCTATGGTATCTACTGTTTCAAGCAAGGTATAATAATTTAGGATTTCTTTCAACACATTGTTCCAATCTATCTCCTGAAATTCAGAACGATGCACAAGCGAGCATAGTATATCACGCTTGATATACTCAAAAATATCCTCATTGGGTGATACCACATAATTGACAGGGTGCAGTACGACAAAGAATGTATCAGCATCATGCTGATGGATATACTCGTTCAAGAAATATGTTTTACCATCACCAAATTTTGCAGAAAGAATGGTTTGTGCATTCAGCTCCAAATGCTCTTCAAAGCGTGCTAATTCGCGTGTAATGTCAATTGTTTTCATAATCTTAGTTATTAGTTTTAATTTTGCCAACAAAGGTATATCATTTTCTGCGACCAACCAAATATTTTCAAAGATTTTTTATATTTTTTTCTTTGATTACTCAAAATCACAAAATTACCCTATCATACAACCTAAAAAACAACCACCGCATTACAGCGATGGTTGTGGAGATTTATTTACTCAATAATGTAGAGTGTAATGTTGCAATAAGTTTTTCTATCAAGCCTTTTGATTCTTTATCTAACGAAAACTCATCACTATTTTTTCCTCTCTTTCGTAAAGGATCTTGGTGTATCTCCTTCAATATAGTAGAAATATATTCTGCATAACGCTCTGGATCCTTTGTCCGTAACTCCTCTGAAAATGCAATGATTGACTTTGCTATAGTTGATTTATAAGCATAGTCCTCTATCAAATTTTTCTGCTTGGTATATTGGTTTGCACAAAAAATTGCACCACTAATCGTAAATGGTATCATACTCAATCTACCAATAAGATTTAACAACATTTGACTTTCTGTAGTAGTTTCGGTATTTATACCCCATCCAAAAATTATCCATATGCCTATCAAAATTGTTCCTAATAGAAAGAGAACTGATCCTACAATCCAACCAATAGTTTTCCACCATTTACGAGTATCATCCAACTGAGTACTAAATGCTGCACTCAGCCCTTCAGCATTCTTAAAATGCAATGCTTCTTTAGCTGATAGAATTAATTTCTCTGCCTCGTCTAATTTATTAGCGTACTCATTAGAATAATTATTTAGAGCTTCGTTATATTTTTCAGTCTGTATAGCTTGTTTTTTCAGTATTTCTTCCCTCTCAGTTATTTTTGCCACAAACTCATCAAAAGTCTTCTTAAAAAGATTTGTTTTCTCTAGGGTTTGGGATATTATCTGTTCATTATTTGAAGCCGCCTTTACGTATTCTTTGATGTTAGTAAGTTCTACCTGTTCATTTGCAAGAATACTCTTCATTTCAATCTGTTGTTTCTGCAAATCACTCATGCAATTATCAATTTGATTTTTACTTGCCTGTATCCGTTGATAAGTTACATTCAAATTAGTAAGTAGCGATTTTACAGTTTCCAAATCATTATCTAATTTGGCTTTTATTTCTCTCGTACGTTCTAATTCATCATTAAATCCTTCTAATTTTCGTCTATCTATACGAATGTTCCAAATTCTTACCAGAGACTTCAAAGCTTCCAACTCTGGTACTATAAAATGGTGATTCCTATTATGTAAATGATTATAAATTTGATTTAAATGGCTCTTTATATTTATGCGTTCATTATAGGTAAACAGAGATAAAAATACATTATGAGCATGTATTAAATATGCAAGATCATTTAGTAGGTTTTGGACACTGTATATAATACTATTAATACTATATTCTTTCTCACTTCCAAACAATGGATTATCCATATTTATCCTTTGCTCTATATGAAATTTTCGATATACTACTAATTCCGTTGATATTTTTTCATACCACTCTTCGATTGCTATTATAGTATTAGTTTTCATCGTATTGATGTTATTTATTTCACTCTAATGCATCCAACAACCAATGCAACAATTCGCTCTATAGTACTAATCAGATCCATGATCGATGATGTATAGGGTTCAGAGATGCGTCTTTTTTGGGATTATTATTTTAGTTTACGACCTTTCATTGTTATATCTTTTCCTTATCCACTAAAGTTGTGTCTGTAACCAATGCCATATAATTCTCTAATGTATATTTACGGTAAAATTTCGTAAATCCTAGATACGAAATATATGCTACAAAAAATAGAATTCCCAATTCTGATATCAATTTCCAAGATATTGCCGCATCAAAATCTATCGTTGTTATAGCGTATATAAGCAAACAATCAAATGCAATACAAAAAATAAATGAAATTGCTCTTAAAAATCCATACAAAGCTATATAGTTTTCCGTTTTATGCTGAGATGATGGAATATTATGATACACATAGTGCAAAACCATTCTATGCGAATCATCTTCTGGTTTGGAGTGAGGATTCACCTTTATTTTTTTTAACATTATATTATTTTTTTCTTTAATTATATGCTGTAGATTTTTATCCAATGACCTTGTCACAAAAACATTTATCCCCAACCAATGTCCTAATGTAAAATTCATTATCATTATAGGTGAAACTACTATTGCAAGCATAATCTTCAGTAAAACTACAAATATTTTTATATATTTGTTATCTACAGTTGCCATAGATGCAATATAATTATTGAACATTTCTTTCCAAGTAATCCTTGATTTAGAAAATAAATATTTGGACGGATAACCAAAAGTTTTTCTAAACACAAGTTCAACTGTTAGAGAAGACAAATATGATACCATATGACCCAATATATATGAAATGACCACGAACATAGCTAATCTACCTATAGTATAAGCATCAATACTTGTATCCATATGAAAAGCTTGTATAAAATCTTTTAAATCAAAGATATTGTAAGGATCAAAAGGTCCACATAGATAACAAATTATATACATCAATAGTGCACCAGGGAATAGATATCCCATAAAATCATAAATTGAAAACGGATTTCTTTCCATATTATTTCATCAGCATTAGAATTTAACTTATTTTTATTATCCGATTAATATTATTTAACTTATCGTTTATTTAATAGTTATACCATTTTCCAAGTTATAACAATATCAACTACACTTAAAATCTAGTATGTAGCATATATTACCCGTCCAACAACCTATCAAACCGATTCTATTCCCTCTTTTTCTATTTTTGCCATCATAAAATTCACCATACTACTTATTATTCTGATTGTATGATAAAAAATCTCAACTATATAATATGAAATCAAAAACCTTACAATGACTATTATTGGTATTCTTATATACCAATTTTTCATACATATATATTCATAAATATCTATACGAAAATAATCAACAAATATTACATACAAACACACCAATACCAATGTCCAAATAGATACTATCACACATTTTCCTATGAGGACAACAAATTGTTTTAAATATCGATACGATTGCTTTTGAAAATAATTCTCTTGTGCATTTAAATGCTTTATTTCATCTAGCGAGAGTTCATATTTACTAAGTTGATCTTTATGCAATATTTCTAAGTTATAATCACCTATCTTACAATGATTGGGTTTATAAAATTTATCTAACGCAAATACTAAAGCAGTCAAAAACAATCCTATAAATATAGATACAATGGTAGTCACTAACTGTAAAAATGAATCATCATATCCACTTGGGACAAGCACTAATAAACATATAGAAATAATTATTCCTAAGATTATTCGACAATTTTTGGAAAAAGGCGACTTTATATTGCCATTGATATCCTTTATTTCACTTTGTCGTGCCTCTCCATACACATATCCCAAAAATGTTTTATATGTTTTATTGTTCATTTTCATATAAATCAGGTCTGATCTCAGGTAAAACTTCACCCTGTAATAAATTTTGGCATAATGTATTAAGGTCTTCAAAATTTGGGGTACCATCAGCATTATACCTATTTATTCGATTCTCGAGATATACAACTGGTATTACATCGATTTCTTCATCATTTAAATTAAAAGTTCTATCTGATTTGGTCACAGAATCTTTTACCGTCATTTTCTGCGAATTAAAATCAGCCAAGCGAAGGATATTGTTATTGCCCCTAAATAATCCCAAAGCGTGCAACATTTGTCTTACTCCACCTCTATTTTGTAAACTTATATTATCATCATGTGGAATTATTTCAATCTTCACATCATAATGATTATTTTCTATACGAATTCCATCATTAGTAAATACGCCATTATCCATACATGTCTGCTTAAACTCTAGTGATTTAACAATGGCTTGCTCCTGAAATTCACGTTGAAAAGATAATGGACAAAACATAGATAAAGTTGGCATTTTGTATTTTTCACCACGGAACAAACGCGAAACATACATTTTAAACACATCCGTTATCGTTTCTTGTTTACTATTTGAGTGAATTATAAAACACCCCTCATTATGATCTAATGGTAAATAGAGTAAAAAATAATAGTAACGTAAAATCGTTTTGTTTTTTCCGAAGGCAGCACCCTCATCAACATCTGATCGAGAATCACTCATCATACCATCTCGACCAAATCGTCCTCCATTTATCACACCATAAATTAAATTATTACCATAATCTACATTAGGTCTATGAACTAAATATTTATTCGCGTTATTCCTGATTAATTTTAGTTGTTTCTTTAATGAATTTACTTTTGCCTTATCAGTTACCAAACTATTCATAAAGTGTTCATATAACTTAGTCATTATTTGCGCATCTGAACTTGAACGCCTTTGATTCAATTCCTCAATGGCAAAATTACGGAAAGTTTTATACTCTCCTTCTCTAGATTCTAATTTGAATCTAAAAAATTCTAATTTTGGTCGTAGTGCCATATCTTTTTCTTATTTTTCAGGGTTGTGTGTATCATTTAACTCTGGTTTCCATCTCTCAATCAGTTCTACCTCCAATGCATCCATTTCATCCTCTTTACATGAATATATTGCTAGGCAATTGGGACGAACCTTTTTTAGTTCCTCTGCCTTATGGTGATGGTAAAATCTCTTACTATAATCCGTAGTTTTTCCTACATAATGAACATCGTGACTATATTTACCATCCTTATCCTTTGAACGAGTAGTAAACACATATATACCTTTACCTTCCTGCAAATCTAGATTATCTTCAAAATCAAAACTATCCAATTCATAAAGTTTGAACGGACCATAATTACCAATCTCTATACTTTCAACTAATATTTTTGGTGTTTCCATACTTACTCTCCCCCTCCTCGGGGCATTAAAAGTTAACATTTATATTATTTATACTATTTCATCTCCACATTTACTGTTTTTTTGCCACAGATGCCAGAGGCAGATGTGAAAGCGGCACTGGGTGCCGCGAGGCAAAATCTAGTGTATTCCGAAGGACTGTGAATAGTCCGAAGGACATTGCAAAATAGTGGCAGTCAGTAGCAGTATGCTACGACAGTGGATGGTAGATTGGGCGATGGGGAAGTTTACTTACACAAGCGAACAAAATACCATCGACATGAGATGTGAACAGCACATCTCAGCTACCACTATACCCCATTTTCACAGACCCCGTTATTTTTAATGATTTTTGTAGCAAGCAAAGCGCAGCGTATTTTTGTATGACAGAAACTCCCCTGCTATACCTTATATATAATATAGCAGAGGAACTTCTGCTCTTACACTAGGTCACTCCACTACAAAATCACCCGCGTAAGTAGTTCCGCCACCAACGGTGACATATGCCGTGTAAGAACCTGGTTCTGGGATGTGGATAGAAGTTTGACCCACGATAGGCTCTTCGTCAATGATAATCTCACCCGTCTCTGGATCAATCACCACTACTTCACCAATACCCACTTCGTTGCCACCTACGATACCAATGTTCAAATCATTGCCATCAATACCACCGATAACTTCTTGATTAGGATCAGGACCACCTGTATTTCCATCTTCATTATGAGGGTCATCCACTGGCATCACGGCATACACATCATAAAACAGAATAGGAGTACCTGGCAGACTCTGCGCTACCACATTGCTCATGCCCATCAGACACAACGCAAATAGAAAAATCGCTTTCTTCATAATACTTGATTTAATTTAAAAGTTAATAAAAATTATGCTAAAAAACACGCTGCAAAGGTACAACAAAATATCCACATACCCAAGAAAAGGTAGTGGACATATCTCGCCACAAGTCACTGATTATCAATCAAAGAATTGGACAAATGAATTTTATGGGATTTTCTCAGGCGATTTTCATGATAAAATCCATCAAAAACTCGCGCATTTCTCGTGGAGAAGTAGATAATTTCTTCGCTAATCGTTGTTTGAGAGTAGAGATACTTTCCTCGGAACAACACACTATATTGGCTATCGTTTTATTAGGAAACCCAAGTAATACCATTATACAAATCTTAAGTTCACGATTATTGAGGTTACGATATGTATCGCACAATCGATAGATTAAAAAGCCAAAACTGCTATTGGCTAATCGAAATAATTCACTTTCATTTTTCCATATTTCTTTATAAGGCAGAAAATCCTCAGCATGTATCATAACAATATCACCAATGATTTTACGCTTTGCTGCCGTATTTGCCTCTTCTATGGTAAGTTTCTCATGCATGCGTTGTTTCCATTCTTGTAGTTCTGCTTCTACCTTTTGTTTCTGTATAGCAAGGCGTTTATTCTTTTTACGATAGATAACCCATCCTAATGCAACAATAATAATTACGATACTACCAACAGCAATTACTATTTTTCCCGCACGGAATGGATGTGGGTTAATAATGTGCTTTTTCAATTTGGTTGTTGCTTCTGCATACAATTCAGACATATGCTGAACTAATCTGTCTTCATCTTCCCGAAGAGTAGAACACATCAACAACAGATCCAAATTATTACTAGTTTTTGCGGCGTGAATCATCACATAATATGCATTAGATCTATATACCGCATCATCTGAATGCCGAATAATGTATTCTGCATAGGGTATGGCACGAACAATATCTCCTATTTCATAGCAACACCTGATTATTAACATATGATTAAAGCATGTCATAGCGATATTTCTAGGATTTTCTTTTAAACTGCATAAGTGTATCAAAGCAGAATCGTATTTCTGCTGTCGAAAATAAGACAAGCCTTGTATATCTATCATCCGCGCATAGTAAGCACTATCAATTTCATACCTTTCAGCTATCGCTAACACACTATCTGCTTTATCATATTCTTTAAGATTTATATATTGTTCTGCGATGCTCAATAGCCCATTTGCAATCCGCCGGTCCTCCCCACTCTTCTCAAATGCCTCATTCGCTCTTTCATAAAACACCAACGCCTCCTCGAAGCAACTATCTTGTTTGCACAGATATCCCATACAAGAGTTAATTCGTCCGCGGAGGATAAGGTCTTTGGTTTTCAGTCGGTCGGCTTCGATATAGAAATCGGCAGCATCTGAAAAATTGTTATGGTAGTCATCTAAGTTTCTACCCATGAGATAATAAGCTTTTACCAGTTCTTCCTTCGCAAAAATCCGCCCCATTGGGTTATTGAATGTGCGAATCACCTCTGCTAACACCACCGTATCACGCATAATCACACCCTTCGCAAGCAAACTATCCGCTTCCACGATTACCTCTTTCGCCTCACGCCACGATTGACAGGCAACGAAGTTCCATATTAGAAATACGAAGAGCAATAAACGGATAATATGTTTTAATGATAGTAGCATATAAAATTTCTACAAAATTACAATATTTCCCCCACTCCACCAAATATTTCAGCACTTTTTCGTACAAAAGTTATTATTTTACCAATTTAGACACGCCTTTGTATATTGTTTTGATGCAGATGCCATCGGCAGATACACAAGC
This sequence comes from Paludibacteraceae bacterium, assembly GCA_036307765.1. Lineage (GTDB taxonomy): Bacteria > Bacteroidota > Bacteroidia > Bacteroidales > Paludibacteraceae > Colicola. The sequence continues at coordinate 16,341 of JAXJWX010000084.1, forward strand.
GATACGAAGTAGCGCGGGTCAAAACCTCAGAAGAGTTCGAAGAACTATAGATATTTGCAAAAACGTAGAAAGATTTTTGGCACTAACCATCAGCCAAGGGGTGATGGTAGATAAGAGGTTAAGACAAGAGCCGCAATGTCACACATTGGCGGCTATGGATTAGCCTATTATCAGCGATGCTTCGCACAGAGGAGCATTAGTGCCAAATTAACCTTGTTATTTTTAAATATTTTTGTAGCCATCGCAGATGGCGTATTTTTGTATAAAAAAGTACCGCTTACAAGAGTCATGTACCTCCGGTGGTCAAAGAGCTACCGCTAAAGTTTGTCATTTAGTACCTGCGGTGCCTAAGGAATCATTGTTGATTTTCCTTTTGCATTGTCTTTATTGTCATTCAACCGCGTCCAAATACTCTTTCAAATCCTCCGCAAAATCCCCACTAAACTCATGCGTTGCTACAGGATTCATGTGAACAGATACGCAGAAATTAGAGGTATCATTGCAGAGGTCATAGTTCTCCGTATAATTCCAATAAACCGTGTTATACGCAGTGGCAATGCTATCAAAATAAGCATTCACCTGCTCCAAGCCTTTTGTCTTATTGGTGGCGCCAATATAGGTGGGCGAATTGACTAGAATCACCTTAATGCTATCATCGTAACACGCCTGCATATACTGTTCAAAAAGGCGCATTGCACAGGTATCCATCGTTGCCACAATCGTATCCATACGCGCTAACTCCGTTCCATTCCATACTCCACGCTCATAATGATGTCCCATGCGAGATGGATCGTTGACATAGTGTTTCACACCTAATGCCTCCAACAAACCATTCTTGATGACCATTTGATACCCCCAATAGCGATACAATGGTATATACAGATCCTTCCATGTATATCCCACGCGCAGCAATTCATCATGCATGCCACCATCGTATATCAAAGGCAAAAACTGCTCTGACTGATGCTGATGTGGTGCCTTAAGTATCTTCATGGTCATATAATCCACTTGCAGGATGATATAACGCGGCTTGGTATTATGCAACAGATAGCAATGGTACTTTAGCAATTCACCATTGATGGGATAGCCACCTAATCCTAAGCAATAGGTCTTTGTTCCGCAAATGGAATCAATAGTCCATGGTTCAAAATGCGAAAATCCACGCGAATTACCCAAGATAATCACATCCGCATTTATATCTCCCTCAAGCATATCGTTCCACGACATAAAACGATAGTCCTCCATCTTTAGCAGTCCTTTACTGATGGTATAATCCAAAGCCCAAGCTAATCCCCAGATAATTAGCAAAAATATCGTAGTTTTTATCAAAAATCGTTTCATCAGAATTGGAAATAAATAAAGTTAACGGTTTGACCACTGAAAGCAAACAACATAAATAGCAGACCTGCATAAATCGCATAACGGAATACAGGATGAAGATGCTTGATGTCTAATCCGTGTTGCTTGGTACGCATCCACCATTCCACACATATCAAGATTACGATATTGAGCAGCAATGCATTGATGCCTGATGTGTTAGGCAGTGAAAATATCGAACTATTGCACATACCAACAACATACTCTTGAATCATCACCACGCTATCTGCTCGGAAAATTATCCACCCTAACACTACCAACGCAAAAGTCAAAAACATTTGTCCAACTTCCCTCAATGATGGCAACCATTTCGTTTTGATGGTACCATCAGGCAATGTAATCGTAGCAACAGTATCTCGATAGCGACGATTCTTACCCATCAGCAATAATGGTACAAACAGCATCGCATGGTATGCACCCCATAGCACAAAAGTCCAATTCGCCCCATGCCAAAAGCCAGATAAGATGAAGATAATAAATGTGTTACGCACTGCTATACACTTTGTGTATGCAGTAGGCGAAAGGCGAGAGGCGAGAAGTATCTGGACGCGAGCCGCCCAAAGGAATATACACATAATCGCGGAACCAAGTCGTTAGCGATATATGCCATCTGCGCCAGAACTCTGCTATATCGCGTGAGAAGTAAGGCACATTGAAGTTACGCATCAGTTTAATGCCAAACAACTTAGCCGTACCTATCGCTATATCCGAGTAACCCGAGAAGTCGCCATAGATTTGGAAAGTAAAGAGCACGGCTGCCAAAAGCAACGTACTACCCGATTGGTTGCCGATGTCACCAAATACTTGATCCACATATACGGCGCAGTTATCAGCTACCACTATTTTCTTAAAGAGGCCCCACAATATCTGGCGCATTCCATCCACAGCTTGTGCGTAATCGAAATGGCGTTTGCGTTGGAACTGAGGCAAGAGATTCGTCGCGCGCTCAATAGGACCTGCCACCAACTGCGGAAAGAAACTGAGGAAGGCAGTAAAGGCCACAATATCGTGGGTAGGTTGTATCTGTTTGCGATAGACATCAATGGAGTATGAGAGGGCTTGGAAAGTATAGAAACTAATACCTACTGGCAGAATCAAATGTAGCAGCAAGAAGTCTGACTCAATACCGAACAATCGTGCAAACTGTGTGGCGAAGAAGTCATAGTATTTATATACGCCTAGAATGCCGAGATTGACAACAATATTGGCAATCATTACGGCTTTCTTTCCGCGTTGTGTTGGAGCATATTCGATTCCGATGCCACTTAGGAAAGAGAGAAGTGTGGTGATGGCAATTAGAATAAGGAATCGCCAGTCCCACCAGCCGTAGAAAATATAACTTGCGACTACTACGAAGAGGTTTTGCCACAGCAATTGGCGTTTGCACTTGCTGATGGCGTAGTCAAACACGAACCAATAGAGCAGGAAGACTATTGGGAGGAATATTAGAAATTCAAAGGAGTTGAAGAGCATAAACTATTTAGACATTATAGATTCATACAACTTCGTATATTGCTTTCCAACTCGTTCAATGGTATAATTATCTAACACTTTTTGGCGAGCAGCTGCAGAGAGAGAGCCATCTTTGTTATTATCCAAGCACCAAAGAATACCCTTTGCGAGATCTTCGCTATCTTTCTCTTTCGCCAAATAACCATTAACCTGATGATCAACCATATCGCTATTGCCACCTATATCAAAGCAACAAACTGGAGTTCCACACGACAAACTCTCCATAATAGCACAACTCAAATTTTCTGTCAACGATGGTACCAGCATCACATCTGCCAGATTATACAATGTCACTAATATATCAGTGTCAGATATATATCCCACGAAATGCACATTGATATGCTCAAACTGCATAGGCAAATCACTCTCACTAGCACCAAATACGACGAGATTTGCTTCAAAACCTTGCCTATCAAGCTTTTGCAACGCGGATAAAAGGCTTATAAAGCCTTTTCTCCTGTCCGTCGCAGCATTCATCGCTCCGTATAGAATCAACGGCTTTGCAGCCTTTTCTCCTGCCGCGCGCTTCACATTGTGAAGCGCAGGATTATGCTCAATAGCCACAGACAAGCGTTCATTTATCTCTTGCTCCGATAGCGGACGATATACATCCGTTTCCAAACAATTCGGTATTATCGTCACAGGGAAACGTCCAAACAACGCACTCTGCTTGGCGCACTCGCCTAACCAGCGACTAGGGGTAACGATATGCAGCTTCAAATCACGATACGCACGCATTTTTTCCTCGAAGATGCTATATGCCAAATCTTTCTCTTTACCCGAGTGTAGCATTGGGCAATCACTACAATGCGTTTTATAACGCTCACAATCAATAAAATAATGGCATACCCCGCAGAAAGGCCAACTATCGTGCAATGTCCAAACGACGGGTTTATCTTTAGGCAGGTCATGCAACTGGATAAAGCGCTGATTGATCCAATGCAAATGCAGTACATCGTAATCCAATTTCTGCAAGGCACCACCTAAGCGAGTGCCACGCGAATCGGACATAAAGACGTTCTCTTGTGTCGTGCAATATGGGCGCCATTGCAGATACTGCCATTTATTTTTGATTTTAGCAGCAATCCAATCGGTAAAATGGTACAATCGGTTTTTAGACAAGAACTGCTGCAGGGCAATAACTTTCTCGCTATTAGAATACTTATCTTTAACGAGCATCTGCGGCATTACACCTTGCTGCTCTACCCCATCCATTATCCGCACTGCGGCACGCGCCGCACCGCCACTAGTGTCATTGGTATTTACAAAGAGGACCTTCATGATTTACCTTTCATCTTTTTATACACCATCAACATTGCATGCAACATACCATTGCTGTGCAACATATATTGATATACAAACTGCACCACATTCTTACATACCGATTGTGGCTGAGTTTTGCCAAAACAATCCACATCCATGGCGTTGTTAATAGTTATAGCACCTGGGTGAACTAACGGCAATATCGGATACACTTTGCGATCTCCTCGTCCATCATTGGACAATGTATGTGTACCTTCCGCATCAAAACCGATATTGCTAATCAAGTTATTCTTAGGATGGATGGTTATAGCATCGTTCTTGAATAAGTGCATCTGCATTTGGTAATCCCAATAGGATTTTTTGGAGGTATCGGCTTGTATCTCCTTAAGTTTCCAGTACCACCAGTTAGCCTCGTTAGTACTATCAGTCAGACGCTTTACTTGTTTGCGGAATTGCCATGCATTCCATGTGTGCATATCAATATCAAATCCTTGCCATGTCTCTCTCCATGCTGCCCATGCACCTGTAACCATATAGCGTGAAAAGCCGTAGGACGCTTCGCACTGCCAACGATCGTGGTACAAAGTAGCATTGATGAATCTTACATTTGGATTGTTATTGTAGCGGTTCAGCATATCCTCGCAATACGCAAAGAAATCAGGATGAGGCAAACAATCATCTTCAATAATTATACCCATATCCACTTGCTCGAAGAACCACGAAATACCCGCTGCAGGCCCAGGACCACAGCCAAGGTTTTTCCCTTGGTACAATGTATGCAATTCACATGGCCAATCCACGAGTTCATTAATTACATTGCGTACTTCTTGTATACGTTCGGCATCTAATAAATTCCCTTCACGCGTACCATCTTGACACACATATAATGAAGCAGGCTGCAGTTTACGAATCTCTGTTAGCACATTGTGCACATGGTCAGGGCGATTGAATGTTATTAGAAGAATCGGAGTAGTAAACATGTTTTATAGTAATTCTCTATCTATATAATCTTTAAATTTATAATTTTTGCCACTAGTAATTATTAATGGTATAATATTTTTCTGCTTTAAACAGCAATCTGACACAACATTGTGACGCCCCCATGTGTATGCCAAAAATGGAATATAGCGAAGATGATATGACAATATTTCTATGTTATTGTGCAAAGATTCTTCCAAATTCTCCTCGGTCATTTTAGTAGCATCCACATGTTCCCAACCATGATGCCCAACCTCTATCAAAGGACTATTTAGCGCGAATAATTCATCATAAGTCAAATACTGCTCCTTAGGAGTCTCTCGATAGGATGTGCCATCTAAATATTTTCCATTGATAAACAATGTTGCGGGTATACTTTGCTTTTCTAACCAAGGAAGCACCTCCAATAGTGATTTATAACCATCATCAAAAGTCAGTACGGCGTATTTCTTTCGACGAAAGTAATCTTTTTTTAAGTAGTTATATGCCTCTGTAAGTGATATAAATTGATATCCTTTTCTACGCAAAGCATTGATTGTTTGTTTAAACTCGCTTAATGCCATCCAATCGCATGGATACATTGATTCTGCATCAAATTGCTCACACACATGGTGCAAGCAAAAAACACGAATAGGTTGCAAACAGAACTTCATCCATTTACTACAAAGTTTATTGATTAGTTCACTTATAATCATACAAATACATCCCCATCTCCTTGTTGGATACTTTTATTAGAAACTTCGAACCAATTTGGATAACTAAATGATTGATTTTCTTCATATATTTTTGTAGTTAGCATCAAAGACCTTAACCAGTATGCCAAGTTATTATCTGTCGTTTGTATTTGTTGTGCTTTTAAGGATATTACGTGTTCAGCTATTGCCTCAAAAACATCATTTGCATATTCATGATCGTAATACAAGTACTTTACGGAGAATTCCTTATCCATCATACGATATATGAAAACACCCATTAGTTTCTCATTATTCCATACCTGAACTGCCTGCACAACATAGGATGGAACCACGGATGAGAATTCTAAAGATTTTTCAACACGATTAATCAATGGTGATGCTAGCATGAATGGGTATGCAAGAATCCAATTCAACATCGCTTGCGAACGCAAAAATGCATCATCACTTGCATGATTAACTATAAAGCGATAAGTAGTATCATCAATACAACTTACATATCGTAGTATATAGTCATTTTTAGCGATTCGCGAAGATAATTTCTTTCTTTTCAACAAGCATTGCCACCTTGCGACAATTTCTATCAGGTAGGCTATCATACCTTTTAGGGAAGTACAATGAATATTCTTATGTGTGAACATATAGCGTGGGATATATCGCGTAATCAGCCCAAAATAGGTGAAGATAGATACAGTTTCTTCTGCTCCATCCATATCAAAATAATTTCCTTCACCTATCATTTCACACAATTGCCCAACAACAATCAAACCATACCCTTTACCTTGTACACGAGGATGACAATATAGCGTCGAAAACCACCAAATCAACCGTTTCTCTCTTACTAAATAATCAGGAAAAGCTGCTGTATAAGCGACTGGGATTCCATTCTCCAATATCGCGCACAATACAGAGTCTTCATCCTTCACATACGGATTATTGATGATAGCATATGCACGCTGAGGAGCGATAATCTTTTCCGATAATCCTCCAATCGCATGATTGTGAATCAGCCAATTGCGTAAATCTAATATGGTATAAATTTTTAAGTCTGGCATTATTCTACATGTGTTTGAATAGAATCAATTATTGCACCCATATTCTGCAATTTAAGGATCTCCATCATCTTAAATTTAAATCCAAACTGATTTTCAATCTCCGTCAAGAGCATCATAAAAGATAATGAGGTCCATGTAGGCACATTGGCTGCAGATAAATCATCTATTAATTCCAAATTTTCATCCTTCAACATGGCTCTTGCAATAGGTGTCAATTGTGATATAATTTCTTCGCGTGTCATAATATCATAATTTACTTTTTAATGTATTTCTATCTATTTTCTCACTCTTATTTAGCGGAAAAGTATGTTCAAAAATAATTCGCGATGGAATCATATAATGTGGCATCTTGCTGCGCAGATGTGTTAACAATGCTTGCGTATCTTGCTCAGCAGACTCAATAAACAATGCTATTTCAGTCAGTTTTTGTGCATTATCAAATGCTATTGCTACCACACGATACTCTTTGTTATAGAATTCACGAGCGTGGTGTTCTATCTCGCCCAATTCTACACGAAAACCTTGTATCTTGGCCTGTTGATCAATACGACCCGAATACATAATATCACTCGTTTCTTCCCAATAGCATAAGTCTCCAGTATGATAATAGCGCAGTCCATCATGCATAAAGAACGAGGACTCATTTTTCTCGGCATTATTCCAATATCCTGGTGTTACTTGATCTCCTGCAACACACAATTCACCTTTCTCTTGTCCTTCTACCAATGATCCATCCTCACGAATAATAATTGCTTGTACATTAGCCAAAGGCTTTCCTATAGATATTATACCATTGAGCGATAGGTTGTTGCCACCGCGTGTGAGTTTATAATAGGTGCAATAAATGGTTGCCTCGGTAGGACCATAGAAATCGTATATCTCGGTATTCTTAGCACACTTATACCAATCCTCCATTAAATCTACAGGACATGCTTCCGCAGTCAATATTGTGGTACGCATACTAGTAGCATCAAATTCATCAAAGTACGGACGCAAATAGGTCAACATCGATGGTGCCATTGCGCCGAATGTGATTTTTTGCTCCTGAATTAGCGAGGCCGCATATAAGTACTTCACTTGTCCATAAGGTACAGTATATACACATGCACCACGTGTTAACGCCACAAGGTAACTTTGCACGCTCACATCAAATGTGAGATCAAACACCTGCAGGCAACGATCCTCTTCAGTTATGTTAATACCCGTTTTCCAGAAGGAGTCCATAAATGCAGCAACATTGCCACGTGTGATTTGTACACCTTTGGGCACACCCGTACTACCCGATGTGAATAGTATGTATGCTAGTGCATCATCATTGGTTTCCACTCTATTATCCAAGTAATCGGTAGTATATTCATATTGTGAAGTGTGCAGTACATTTAGTGATTGACCTTCAAATACTGATATATCTGCGCTATCCAATACATTGCTTAATCCAACTTGCTCAATGATATTCAAATTACGCTCCAGTGGTTGGTTTGGATGTAATGGCACATAAGCCTTACCTTCCATCCAGAGGGCAAAGATACTAGCATAAGTATCTAAATCATCATGTATCGCTAGGGCAAATATCTGCTCACTAGATTGCAAATCACAAATTTGCTCACGGATCGCAGAAATTCGTTGAGCAAATTGATGATACTTGTGATATTGGCCATCAATATAGAAAGCATTATGTTTATTCCCATTATATTTAATTTGACCTACTATTGGCAATATTATTTGTTCTGAAAAATCAATCATTTTTTTCAAATATAGCAATTTACATGTAATATCTTTACTTTGCATCCAAATTATAATGTTTTACAACTGAATCCCATTGAACATCATTTTGCCCTTTTACATCATTCGTTCTATACAATGCCCCAGAAACGGCTTCATTATATTCTTCATTTCTATCGACATCCGAATCTCCACGCCAAGAATTACTAGTTACAAATTTAACATCAATTCCATAGTATATTTCCATTGCTGAGAACCATATATCATCTGCCTTAGGTGCTAACTCTTTTATTGCATATAAATTAAAAATTTCATCACCAAAAACATGAGGAGGATACAACACGCCTCCCACACCAAACGGCATTTTATAGTCATCCTCTTGGGATTCTTTAATATGTGCACACTCTGAATATTTCATGAATTTACCATTTTTCTTTAGTAACAATAATCCTTCTCTACAAATAACAGACTTCTTATTTGATTTTTTATAACTTCCATATAATTCTTCTATCATTTGAGCATCATAATAAACATCATCATCGGCTGTGATAACAATATCATCTGGATATTTTGCTAAAGTTGGTATTAATTTAGTATGAGGTCCTATATCATCTGTATAATTAATTTCAACACCAACATCTTGTAGTTTCTTTAAAAGCATAGGGATATTATCATCATTCCATTGTTTTTTATCTATATTCAAAATGATTCTATTAGGAATATAACTTTGCTTTAAAATAGAATACAAAGCATATGGACAAGTTTTCTCCACGCGATATCCATAACTTGTCATAGATACTACTATGTTTATACCTTCTTTTGGGGACAATAAATCATTCGGCAATTGCATAATTTGGTCTGCAATTGCATTACGACGCTTATTATCTTCTTTTGCAACCCTACTAAAGTATCGTTTGCGTTTGATTTTCTTTTTTAAGTTAAACAATCCTGTTTTCTCCCAAATAAAGTCACGCAAAGCGAATAACGGACGCAATATTTTAGCTTCTCTTAATTTTGTTGCCATAAAATCATATCATTTCCAAACTACATTTTCCTTAATTACACGTGCGGGATTTCCAGCTACCAACGAATAAGCAGGCACATCCTTTGTTACCACAGCACCTGCAGCGACAATCGCTCCATCACCGATGGTTACACCCTTCAGGATAGTGGCTTTTGCACATATCCAAACCTTATTACCAATATGAATAGGTTTGGAAATAGGTTTTGGCTGACCACTATCATCTAATACGGGGTGAAAATCAGTATCTTGAATCAAAATATCGCCCGCAATCGCACAATCATCACCAATCGAAATATGAGATGCACATTGTATGGTACTAGCATTCATATATGATTTGTTTCCTATTTCTAGTTTTCCACCATCTAGTACTACAATACAAGCACCTTCGTACATAGTAAAATGCCCATTGCATATCATCTTTGCGTCACCTGAGAGATATAATGTCGTTGGTAAGAGAATATCTCGTTTTAAATTCAGAACGTTTATACTTAAAGATGAATTTTCCCCTAAAACCAAAGATGCTGCTTTATCTACATGCACATTAGATCTATTATATACATGTAATCTAGCGCTCTTAGGATGTTTAACTAAGCGATATAATCTCCACGTTTGGAGACAATCTAGATGCTTCATGCACCACAAAATCTTTTGTATTTTTCTTAAGATACTCATTCTATTTCACAACTCTATTTAGATGTTTTTTTAATTTAGCGATTGATTCTATCACAAAATATTTGACAAACACATACTTATTCAATAAGAATGCATTCTTTGCCATTTCTCTTGCCATTGCATAATTTCGGTAACTCTTACTCAAATAGCAGAACATATTGCTCATATAATATCTTGCTATTACATATGAAATTTGCTTATGATATTTATGTGTCCAATATTCATCCATTTGAGAAACCAATTCGATAGACTTATTGTTGAATGCTATTTGATTTCCAAATTGTTGTTGAGTACTAGTAATACTTTTTACATTATGCCGATATACACTCATCACATCATCTAGTCGATAGATATCCCCTTTTTCGGCTAATATCATAAACAAAACCATATCCAACGCTGTTACTTTGCAAATCCACTCTGGCCATTTAATTGGACGATTGCGAAACATCATGGATGAAATATGGAAGATATTACCAGTAAGTGTATCTTCGAATGTGTAATGCTGGCGTTTAGTTCTATCTAAAAAGATATTAACCTTGGTATGTGAAAATAATATGCCATCTTCTTTAGAATCATAATCATTGCGGATCTGTGTCTCATGAGCACAAACATTATATTCTGGATGAGATTCTAAGAAATCTACCTGCTTTTGCAATTTTAGATCATCACACCAGTAATCATCCCCCTCGCAGTATGCAATATATTTTCCTTTTGCTTCATTAAATCCAACTCTTAGTCCATAGAACCCCAAACCTTTTTTGAAGTTATTCTCTTCATATAACGTTACACGAAAAATATCTGGATACTTAGAAGCATATTCCTTGATAATCTCTGGCGTACGATCTTGCGAAGCATCATCATATACCAATACCTCAAAAGGAAAAGTAGTCTTTTGAGATAAGAAATTATCAAAGGTATCCCTGACCAATTGCTCTTCGTTATATGTCAAGCAAACAATGCTTACTAAGGGGTTAGTATTCATCCTTTACATACAGAAGCAAATTCTTACTTCGATTTTTGATTCTACGACATGGGATTCCTGCATATATCCCCCATTCCTCTAAACTAGATTTAACTAGTGACATTGCTCCTATTGCACAACCTTCGCCAACGGTAACACCTGGCAATATACAAGAAGAAGTTCCTATTATCACATATTTTCCAACATATACTGGCACTGACTTTATATTTGTAACCTCTTTAGGAAGTAATGGACTAGTCATATATTCACCAGAATAATCATCGCTAACGGCATAAATTGTAATACGGCTAGACAGGTTAGCAAAGTCATCCAATGTCACACCAGCCTCTCCAGCATAAATACCTGTATAGGGATTAACATGCACATAATTACCGATGGTGATATGTCCACTCAATATGCAGAAATCATCAATACGAACATGATTTCCTATGGAGATATTACCTGCCCCATACAAACTTGCCTTGCGACTAAGGCGAACATCTTTGCCAACCGACTTCAGTCCTAGCGATTGTAGTTCTTCTTCTGTGTAATAAGAGGTTAATGCCATAGTTATTCAAGAATTATTTTGCAAATCTTCTCAACATCCTCTACGGTCAAATCTGCATACATTGGGAGAGCCAATACCGTTTCAGCAGCATGCTTGCTAACAGGGAAATCCAAGTCGCCATATTGCTCTTGATAGCATGCTAAATCAGGGATGATTGGGTAGAAATACTTGCGTGCCCATACATTATGCTCTTGCAAACGATCTTGAACTTCTTGACGAGTGTACTTATATCCATCAAAGAAAACTGGCATATATGCATAGTTTAGAGTCACTCCTTCTTGAGGAGCAATCAACTTGATTCCTGGCACATTAGATAGCATCTCCACATATTTGTCATACGCTAATTTGCGTTTTGCGATTTCCTCGTCAAAATGTTGAAGATTGCAAATACCCATTGCTGCCTCATATTCATTCATACGAGCATTGGTACTGATCCAACGAACCTCCTCTGGACCATCAAAGCCAAAGTTAACCAAATTGTTAATCATATCGTATGGCTCTTTATCCTTGAAGACAGTGATACCGCCCTCGATGGTATGGAAAACCTTAGTAGCATGGCAACTAAACATAACCATATCACCAAATACAGATACATCAACTCCATCCTTGGTTACACCAAACGCATGTGCTGCATCGTAGATAACCTTAAGATTATGCTTCTTAGCTATTTGGTCAATGGCATCCACATCACACAAGACTCCATAGACGTGGGTAGCCATTATAGCTACGGTTTTAGGTGTAATATACTTTTCGATTTGGTTTACATCTATCGTATAGTCCGTATCGTTGATATCGCAGAATACAGGAACTAAACCATTGCGGACTATGGAGTGCGTAGTAGAGCAGTGTGTGTATGGAGTAGTAATAACCTCCCCACCCTTCGGTAATCTCAAAGCATCAATACCCACTTCTAGCGCTACATGTCCATTAGCGTATAAGAAGACATATGGGCATCCTGTTCGCTCTTGGAGAAGTGTTTCAAACTCTTTATGTATACATCCACGATTAGACAACCATCGATTATCCCAAAGCACTTTAATCTTCTCACAATACTCTTCAAAGCTTGGCATTGAAGATTTAGTAACAAAAATTGGTTTATTCATATTTGCTCGTTTTAATCTTTAACTATAATTTTATCATTACATGTCATTGACCATTTTACTTGTGGTTTGATCAAACCCATTTTCTCACCTTGATAACCAAACATACTTTCATCACGGCGTTTAAGTTCAAATCCAATCGCATCATCATAGTAAAATTGCAATGTCACACCATCCTTAACAAAAAATATACGCCATATTTTATAGACACCTTCGTTCAAAAGATTAGCAGGGATTGTAGCGCTAGCCTTGTATATTCCCATAGATGTTTGCTCATGTAGACGATTTGAGAAATGTGTGCTTCCTTGAAATAAGAAATTATTCATCTCATCCTTGACTAAGAATGTAATATCGTATGTAGCAGGATGTGTTTCTTCGCTCTTAAAAATAAATTCCAAATCTATTGAATCACCTGCATACAATACATCATCCTCATTTACTACTCGTGCTGACAAAAGTGTTATACCATTCATGCTAGGAGCATTCTCAATAGCCCAATTAGTTGAACGATTTATAATATCTTTATCTGTAAGGTATTCATGAATTACATCATCTATCTTACCTGTACATTTCAACATACCATTTTCTAGCATCACTCCTGTTTTACACAAATTTTGCACAGCAGTCATGTTATGACTCACGAACAGCACCGTCCTTCCCTCTCCACGAGAAACATCCTGCATCTTTCCGATGGCTTTCTTTTGGAACTCGGCATCGCCGACGGCGAGGACCTCGTCCACCACAAGAATCTCAGGATCCAAGTGAGCCGCTACAGCGAAGCCCAAACGAACCATCATACCTGAGCTATAACGCTTCACTGGGGTGTCCAGATAACGTTCGCAGCCAGAGAAGTCCACGATCTCGTCCAGCTTAGAGGCGATCTCCGCTTTGGTCATGCCTAGGATAGCGCCGTTCATGAAGATGTTCTCACGACCTGTCATCTCGCTGTGGAAACCTGTACCGACCTCCAAGAGGCTGGCGATACGACCGCGAGCGCGGATAGTGCCCACCGTAGGACCTGTGACTTTGCTGAGGAGCTTCAACAGTGTGGATTTGCCGGCGCCGTTCTTGCCGATGATGCCCACTACGTCGCCCTGCTCCACTTTGAAATCGATATCGCGAAGCGCCCAGACGTAGTCGGAGTCGGCTTTCTGGGTGCGGTCGTTGACCGAACCGATCTTCAGGTAGGGGTCTTCCTTGCGCAGGACGGCGGTCTGCCACCAACGGTTGAGGTCGTGGCTGATGGTGCCTGTGGACACGAGTCCCAGGCGGTATTGTTTGCCTACGTGGTTGAATTCTATTGCTGTTGCCATAGGGTATATCTTAAACAAAAATTAATCCAAAATTCATTTTTTCTTTTTATACAAAAATACGCTTCGCTGCACTCGCTACAAAAATATACAAAAATATTTCAACGGTTTATATTGGTAGTGCGATATCGCGTTGCTCTATCGTTTGTGTCTAAACTATCTGTCTGCTGCTTAAATACATTTGGCACCATTCAGCTATTTTATCCACTTATGTTGCACCCCGTGTGCAACAGTACTACCAATAATTTTTTATATGTTCTACGAACCAGCATTGATAGGTCTAAACATATTGAGTATTTTGTAGTCAAAAACACACTGTGTTTTATCATGACAGGGGTATGTCTTTATACAAAAATACGCTTCGTTGCACTCGCTACAAAAATATACAAAAATATTTTAACGAGTATTTGGTGGCAATGATGAATTATCATCCATCATTCGAGTGTTGGTATGCTTTCCCTCACTCATGCAAGCATGGATTCGGACAATCACCCCATCACTCTTTGTCTGCTAAGCAGCCAATCGCCACCAAAGTTTTACAATGTTCTTCGAACTTTTCAAAGTCCTTCGGAATGTATCAGCCCTGCGGGCTTTGGGTTTTGCTGCGTTGTGCAAGCACAACTCCCCAATCCGCTACGCGTCTTGAGCAAAACACAGCCAAGGCTGGATGATGAATATACCTGCGGTAGGCTTAATGGGCTCACCGACCATTATTTTGGCTATGGGTTATGGGCTATGGGTTATGGGCTGGAGTATGCGGTGTACCGCTATCCGTGCCTTTCGCCTCTAAACTCTCGCCTTTAGCCTCTAACCTTTCCCTCATCGCCTCATCACCTTTAATCTCTAATCTCATTCCCTGCCTAGGCAGTGTTTTGACGCAGATGCCGCAGGCAGATGCAGGAGCGGTACGAAGTAGCGCGGGTCAAAACCGATGGTCAGTTCGGCAGAACATCATACGTTCGACCGAAAGGAGATATATTCGGTGAATGGTTCGAAGAACTATAAGCGTTTTGCAAAACATAGTAATTATTTGGTGCAACGAACTGCCAAAGCAGGGCGTAAGAGAAATGGGTAAGACAATTGCTATCAAAGCATCTTTGAACAGCATTTGGATTAGCCATTTATCTGCAAATGCGCAGCGATAGCAAGCATCAGCACCAAATAGATTCAATTATCAAAGAACACTTGTTATTTTTAACTATTTTTGTAGGCTCAAAGAGCCCGTATTTTTGACTAAAACAAATCCCTAATCAATCATTCCGCTTCTTTTGCATATAGTTAGGAACAATCTTGTATGCCATCGGCTTCGCCCCAAAATTAATCAATATCCCCAAAGGTTTATTGGTAGCCGCCAAATAATTCAACAACTGCGCCGTATGCTCCGCTTTGAGTGCCTCCACCATCTTCAACTCCACAACGATATTATCATAGCACACCAAATCTGCTTTATACATCCGATCCAACACATGCCCCTTATACTCCACCCTAATCTCCTTCTCGGACTCAAAAGGAATACCCCGCAATCCTAATTCTATATTCAACGCCTCGTGATACACCAACTCGGAAAAGCCTATGCCCAACTCATTCTGTACCTCCATCGCAGCACCAATAATGGCGTAGGATTCTGCTTGATATAACATCTCAGAAGTAGCGAACATAATACACAATTCCTATTTTAGGTCGCAAAGGTACGAAAAAAAAAGCACATACGCAAATAAAAAACAAAATATTTGTGTTTTCACACGAAAAATGCTACGTTATACCGAAAAACTGGATTATTTTTTTATACAAAAATACGGCTTCGCCTGCAAAAATAAACCTACGAACAAAAGAAAGATGCTTTTTTTTAGTCAAAAATACGCTGCGCTACGCTTGCTACAAAAATAATTAAAAATATTTCAACGGGGATTTGGTGGCTATGATGAACTGTCGTCCATCATACGAGTGTTGGTCTGATTTGCCCTCACTCATGCAAGCATGGATTCGGACAAACACCCCATCACTCTTTGTCTGCCATGCAGCCAAGAGCCACCAAAGTTTTACAATGTTCTTCGAACGTTCCATCGTCCTTCGGAGTCTATCAGCCCTACGGGCGTTAGGTTTTGCTCCGTTGTGCTTTAAAGCACAACTCCCCAATCCGCTACGCGTCTTGAGCAAAATACAGCCAAGGTGTAATAGGATGGATATACTTACGGTAGGCAAAACGGAGGGTTGGCTATGGTATGGTTTAAAGGCAAGGAGTATACGATGCATTTTTTAGTCAAAAATACGCTTCGTTACACTCGCTGCAAAAATATACAAAAATATTTCAACGGGGATTTGGTGGCTATGCTAAACTATCGTTTATCATACGAGTGCTAGGCTGCTTTCCCTCACTCATGCAAGCATGGATTCGGACAATCACCCCATCACTCTTTGTCTGCTAAGCAGCCAATCGCCACCAAAGTTTTACAATGTTCTTCGAACGTTCCTTCGGAGTCTATCAGCCCTATGAGCGTTAGGTTATGCTCCGTTGTGCAGGCACAACATTCGAACGAAGTGAGAAAAGGTCGCAGAAAAGGTCGCAGACAAATTCCGAAGGACATCGTAAAATAGTGGTAGTGAGTAGCAGCATGCTACGATAGTGGATGATAGATTGGGCGATGGGGAAGTTTACTTACACAATCGAACAAGATACCATACACAGGAGATATGAGCAACATATCTCAACTACCACTAATAACCCTTGTTATTTTTGAATATTTTTGTAGCTCGGCACGAGCGTATTTTTGTATCAAAATAAACCTACGAACAAAAGAAAATCACCAGCAGCTGGCCAGCCATCACGCGCAAAAACATCGTCAGCGGATACACCGTAGCATACACCACCGATGCCTGGTCGTTGTGACTAGACAGACTCTGAGCATACCCCAATGCTGGTGCACCCGTCATCGAACCGATCAACAAACCAACCACCTTGAAGAAATTGATTTTCATGCCCTTATAAGCAATCAACCCAATCACTACCAGCGGAATCATCGTAATCAACACACCATACACCACCCACATATATCCGCCATCCAAAATCGTATGCACAAAGCCATCGCCTACACTCAGTCCCACTGCTGCCAAAAACAACGTCAATCCCACCTGACGCAACATCATATTCGCACTGGTCGTAGCAAAAGTGACCATATTATAATACGGACCAAACCTGCCAATCAGCAACGCCACAATCAGCGAACCACCTGCCAGACCCAGTTTGAACGACTGGTTCATACCTGGTATGGCAATCGGCAAGGAACCCAATAATACCCCCAAGAAAATACCGAAAAAGATAGGCATCAGGTTAGGCAAATCCAAACGCTTGAGCTCATTACCAAAGATCTCCGCCACCTGGCGCACGTCCTCTCGGTCACCCACCACCATGATACGGTCGCCCAGCTGCAAGATGAAGTCGGGCGTAGCCAAGAGTTCCACACCCGCACGATTGATACGCGTGATGGTAGCATGATAGCGGTGGCGAACATCAAACGTACTCAGGCGTTTGCCATTACATTCCCTGCGCGTCACCACCACACGGCGCGAAATCAAGTGGTCGGAGCGCTCACGACCACGAAAACCAAAATGCGTCACCTCACCCAAGACCTGCAAGTCCTTCTCATGGCGTTTGTCGCTCACAATACGAATCACATCATTGGGATATAGGATTGTAGTACTATCCACCAGTTCATCTTTACCATCGTGGCGTGTCACACGACTGACTAACATATGATCCACAGGACAGAGATCATGCAGGTCCTGCATGGTGATAGCCGATGCTACCGACAAGCGGATGTCCACGCAAATAGGGTCATCATCCGATACATGTTCGTCGCGCAACCGCTCATCCTCCTGACACAAGTTCACACGGCAACAAAAACGTATCAACTCAAACGACAAGATCAAGCCCACAATACTGAGCGGATATGCCAAAGCATACCCCATAGCTATATCGGGCGATACCTCTCCCATCATGTCCGCTGCCGTCTGCTGCACTGCACCCAGCGAAGGCGTATTCATTACCGCACCCGACATGATACCCGCCATGGTGGTCATCTCCGTATGCGTAATATAGTGCAAGGCAATGGTGATAGCACATCCTAATAGTACAATAGCTACAGCCAAGAGGTTAAGCCTCATGCCATTCTTGCCAAAAGGCGAGAAAGATGGTCCGACCTGCAGACCAATACTATAGACAAAGAGAATCAGTCCGAAATTCTTGGCAAAATGGCTGACCTGCGGATCAATAGAGATGCCAAAAGAAGAACAAATAATGCCGACAAAGAGTATCCAAGTGATACCCAACGAGAAATTCTTGATACGCAAATGTTCCCCAGCCCATAGGCCCAGGCATACCACCAAGGTTAGCAACACGATAGACTGCGTAACCGATGGATGTATGAAGAGGTCGTTGAAGAATGACATTTTTTTTAGTGTTTAGTGTTTAGTGAACGCGGCAGATCCGCTACTGTTTAGTGTTTAGTGGACGGCGCAGAGCGCCTACTGTTTAGTGTTTAGTGAACGCTTCGCTACTGTTTAGTGTTTAGTGAGTGATTGGATAAGTTTTACGAGGGCTGTGGTGACCGCACGGTGGGTGATTTGTTCGCGTTCGCGGGCTGCACCAAAATGAAAACACTGTGCCTCAGTACCCGTAGGCGTTGCCCAGGCTATCCATACCGTACCAACAGGTTTGTCAGGCGTACCACCTGTAGGACCTGCAATGCCCGATGTAGCAATAGCATAATCGGTGTGCATCAGCGCGCGAACGCCCTCAGCCATCTGGCGAACGGTTTGTTCGCTGACAGCACCGTGCTGCACTAATGTATCATGCTGCACGCCAAGCACTTGCTCTTTTACCTCATTGGCGTATGCCACCACCGAACCCATATAGTATGCCGATGAACCAGATTGGGCATTGAGTGCAGCTGCCAATCGACCACCTGTGCAACTCTCGGCGGTGGCGATGGTCATGCCCTGTTGCGTGAGCAAACGAGCGGCAAGCGCCTCCAACGAGATGTCTTCGGTGGCAAGAAGATAGTCGCTGATAAGCGGGAGAAGGGTGTCTATATGTGATCGGATCTCAGTTTCTGTCGCTTCGCCATAACTGCTCAATCGCAAACGAATCATGCCATCTTTGGGCAGATAGGCAAGATGAATATATGATGGCAGCGCATTCTCCCAATCTTCAATCTGTATGGCAAGCTTAGATTCTGGAATGCCGTGGACTAAAATCGTGCGATGGATAATCTCGCCTCTCGCCTCTAACCTTTCAGCTCTAACCTTTAACCTAATATAAGGCAGTACCTGCTCGGTCATGGCCACCTGCATCTCGTATGGAACACCAGGGAGGGAGATTAATAGTTTAGTGAACGCTTCGCTACTGTTTAGTGAACGCCCTGAAGGGCTACAGATTTTCTCAAAGACCATAATCGGGGCGCTACCTACCCGATTAGGCAGAATAGTGGCAGACTCAGGAACTAGCCATTGGGTGGCCGTTAGGCGGTTGAGTGCATCAGGGCGATCCTTATACAAATCGTGTATATGTGCGCGTACATGGGAATCTTCCACAAGTTGCGTGCCAAAATACTCGCACAGCACATGCTTGGTGATATCATCTTTGGTGGGTCCCAATCCACCTGTAGTGAGAACAATATCTGCACGGGAGAAAGCCTCATCTAGTGCCCTCAAAATATGCTCACGATCATCGTGAACGGATGTAATCTGATATAATTCAATGCCCGCCTCATTGAGACGCTGTGCCATCCAAGCCGAGTTGGTATCCACTACCTGCCCTATCAGCAATTCATCTCCTATAGTAATGATTGAAGCAATCATTTGTTTAGTGTTTAGTGAACGCGGCGTTGCCGCTACTGTTTAGTGATAATACTGTTTAGTGAACGGCGCAAAGCGCCTACTGTTTAGTGTTTAGTGAACGCGGCGCTACTGTTTAGTGTTGAGGGTTTTGGATTTTGCGACTAAACCAGTAAGTAACTTGGCCTCTGTATCTATCAATTTTTCTATTTCATTGAATTCATCATTCGAAATATAGCCGAGATCACACGCAACATCCATTTGTGCTAAGACTTCCATCAATGAACCATATGCAATCGTGAAAAAATGAGCTTGGTCTTTTGATGAAACACGGCCTGTACCTTCTGCTATATTTGATGGCAAAGAAATCACAGCTCTACGTAACTGATCACATAATGCATATTGCTCTTCTCGTGGAAACTTTTTCAAAAGTTCATAAACTTTTTTAACCAATTCTTTTGCGTAGATATATGCATTCAATTTTCTAAAACTATTCATATCTCGATAAATCTCTAAACACTAAACAGTAGCCCGTAGGGCGTTCACTAAACTGAAGCGCTTCCAGCGCGTTTCCATTCGTCTGCGACGAGGCAGAGTTCGTCGTACCACTCCTGACCAAAGCGGCGGATAAGCGGTTCCTTAAGGAATTGGTAGATAGGAAGATGCAGTTTTTTTCCTAATACTCGGGCGCAGTGGCAAATATCCCAACGGTGGTACTCCACCCCAATCATATCACCCACCTGATTCAAGCGAATGGGATACAAGTGGCAAGAGATAGGCTTCTTGAAGTCAATCTTACCCGCATTGTATGCCTTCTCAATCAAACAATAGCACCAACCATTGTGGTCCGTTCGGGCAAAAACGCAGTCCTTGTCGTTGACAATAGAAGTCACTTTCTCGCCCGAAGGGTCAAGGTAAGACAAGCCCTGTGCTTCTACCACAGCACGAGCCTCTTTGGTCATATCAGGCAAGATAATTGGCAGTATCTCGCGTATTTTCTCCTCCTCTTCATCGGTCAATGGGGCGCCTGCATCCCCCTCAATGCAACAGCAACCACGACATTTATCCAAATCGCAACAGAAGTCTTTCTCCAAGACATCCAAACTGACTAAAGTATTCTGAATCAAAAACATATATTTCGTGTTTAGTGAACGCCCTGCGGGCTACTGTTTAGTGTTTAGTGTTTAGTGATGAGTGTTTAGTGTTTAGTGATGAGTGTTTAGAGTATTCCTTCTAGAAAGATTTTTAGTCCGATAAGGATGAGGATCACACCGCCAAGGATATTGACATTCACACGCAAGCGAGCACCAACGATATGTCCCAAGACAAATCCCGTCATGGAGAACACAAAACATGTGGCGGCAATCACACCTACCGCCAACCAGAGCACCTCTGGATGGGGAATAAAGATCACTCCCGTTGCCAATGTATCCATTGACGTGGCAAAAGCCAAGGAGAGCAGTCCCCAAAATGAAAAATCTGCTAAATGCGCCTCATTGTCATTATCATGGAGGGATTCGTAAATCATCTTTCCACCTATAAAACCCAATAACGCAAGAGCTATCCATGGGGCAAAACGCTCAAAGAAAGAAGCGAAGAAACTACCTGCGAAATAGCCAATCAATGGCATACCCGCATGAAAAATACCAAACAACAATGCCATGAGCATCGGTTTGATATAACGAGGAACATAACCATGAGGCGATGTCAATCCCTTGCAGACCGACACCGCAAAACAATCCATGGCTAAGCCAATGGCTAGGAGTATGATGGTTAGTATTGACATACTTATGTTTAGTGAACGCGGCAGAGCCGCTACTGTTTAGTGTTTAGTGAACGCTGCGCTACTGTTTAGTGTTTAGCGTTTGGTGCGATAACGAGCGGAGACTTTGCCTTTGGCGATATTGGTGAGTTTGGTTTTGACAAACTGACGGCGGATGGGCGAGATACGATCGGTGAAGACATGTCCCTCCAAATGATCGTACTCGTGCTGGATAATGCGTGCTGCAAAACCATCATAGGTCTCCGTATGCTCAGTGAAATTCTCATCCATATAGCGAATCGTAATGCTAGCTGGACGAATAACATTCTCAGAGATACCAGGCAGAGAGAGGCAACCCTCGGAGAAGGTGCTATCCTCTTCGCTCTCCTCAATGATTTCAGGATTGATAAAGACCTTCTTGAAGTCCTGGCACTCAGGATAATCCTCAGCTAATTCCGTGCCATCTACGATAAAGAGGCGTATCGCTTTGCCAATCTGAGGCGCAGCCAAACCACAACCCTCAGCCACAGCAAGCGTCTCCCACATATCGGAGAGAAGTTGCTGGAGATCCAACGACTCAGGTGTAATGTCTTCTGTGGGCTTGCGCAACACAGGTTGACCGTATAAGTATATTGGTAATATCATGTGTTTAGTGTTTAGTGTTTAGTGTTTAGTGTTTAGCGTTTAGTGTTTAGCGAATACTATCCAAATAGCCTTCGAGGATGATGCAAGCTGCGAGTTTGTCCACCACGGATTTGTCTTGTCGTTGGCTCTTCTTCATGCCTCCTGCAATCATAGCCTGATGAGCTATGACCGAAGTGAAACGCTCGTCGTACTCCTTGAGCGGCATATTCGGAAACACTTTACGAAAGCGATTGATGAAAGGCTGGATATACTGCATAGACTCGGAATCCTCGCCATTCATTTGGTAGGGATGCCCTATTACCACTTCATCCACCTGCTCCTTGGTAAAGTATTCTCTGAGCCATGTTTCCAACGTATGTGTAGGGATAGTAACAAGCGGATTAGCCGTTATACGGAGCATGTCCGTAACGGCTAATCCTGTTCGTTTGCGTCCGTAGTCAATAGCTAGGATGCGTCCCATATACATTAGTCTGCGAGTGCTTCGTACTTATCGTTCATGCCGAGACGATAGTAGAGCGAACGAAGCGAGCGTTTGTAGTCGTAGTTATTTGGCTCCAATTCGTATGCTTTCTCGAAGTATGGCAATGCTTTTTGGAAAGCGGCATCAATCTCCACTTTTGCCTTTGCATATGCCTTGGCATCCAAGTAGGCAGCATCATCGTTGAGTTTGTTACCCAAATCTACATACGCAAAGCCCAATGTCTCCAAGAAAAGTGCATTGTTTGGCTCAATAGCAATAGCTTGCTCAAACGCCTTGAAAGACTCCTCAAAACGACCAATACGAGCAAGGATAGAACCCTTAGAGTTGTAGTATTGACCTACGTTTGGCTCACGAGCGATGGCGATATCCAAGTACTCAACCGCTTTGTCCTCTTGACCAGAGTTGATGTAGAGGTTGATGAGGTTTTGCATAAACCAAGGCTCCTCTGGGAAAAGATTGATGCAGTTTTGAATAAATGCAACAGCATTGGCAGTATCGCCTTGCTCAATATAGATTTGATAGATATACTCATTAGCGTAGATAATCTCCTTGCGAAGTGCATTTTGCTGAGCATGCTCGCTATTCATTCGCTGCAATGTAGCCACAGCTTCATCATTACGACCTGCCTCATATGCAAAACGACCAGCGTAATACAGACAGGTATAGTAGCTTGTATCACGAAGCAGTTTGCTAGCTTCCTCTGGATTAGCCTTGACAATCTCCAACTCAGGAATATTGACATGTGCAATAAACATGTCGTATGCCAATGAAGGGTTGTTAGCCTCGTACGCATTAAAACCTGCTGCAATCAGTGGTTGAATTTGGAAATACTCCACTACCTTAGGCAAAATACTCTTAGGAGTACGTGTGTCATATTTGGCTTTGCCTTTCTTGTCATAGGTAGGAATCATAGCCAATTCATAGGCCTTGGTCCAATAGTTGAGCGACTCATAAACAGCATTACCCCATTTGTCAATATCCACATTTTGACCCAATTGACGTCTGAGATTCTCACTCTCAAACTCTTTGTAGCCAATGAGACCAGCTGTGTACCAGGTATTAGCTTGATCCTTGGTTTCGTCGTTCTCCAACGCTTGGGCAATAGTAGCACGAGCAGCAGCGTAGTCAGGATTCTCAGAATCAGCTAAATTACGTGCTTGGTTAACTAAACTCTTTTGAGCAAAGCAGCCTGCGCTTATCAGCACGAGGGCTACGAGAAAAATGGATTTTTTCATATAACTTAACGTTTTAATAGTTTTAATAGTTTCATGCGGCACAGCCGCTTGTTTCAAAGTTTATAGAGTTATTCTTCGGTGGTGGTAGTTTCTTCGGCGGTTACTTCTTCAGCCGTAGCCTCTTCGGTTTCCTCTTTTGGTACTACACAACCGAACATGAGCGTATCGTTGCGTTTTTGGAGTTCGATGAGTTTGACACCTTGAGTAGCACGACCCATGACGCGGATAGTGTCCATCGCCATACGAATAGCAGTACCCGACTTGGTGATAAGCATGAGATCTTGCTCGTCGGTCACAGCCTCCAAACCAATAAGGTTACCTGTCTTATCGGTCAAGTTCATAGTCTTCACGCCCTTACCGCCACGGTTGGTGATACGATAGATTGGCTCGCCATTCTCATCGTCGAGGTCGGTACGCTTACCAAAGCCCTTCTCGGAAATCACGAGTACAGACTCCTTGCTACCCTCCTCAACACAAATCATGCCAATCACGCGGTCTTGACCATCCTCGTCGAGCTTGATAGCACGTACACCTGTTGCGGTACGACCCATTGGACGAACGGTATCCTCTGGGAAGCGAACGATCTTACCATTGTACGATGCCACCAACATCTGGCTATTGCCATCGGTGAGTGTCACGCGAATCAGGCGATCACCCTCACGCAAGCCAAGCGCAATGATACCGTTGGCGCGTGGACGGCTGTAGGATTCCAAGGTGGTCTTCTTCATCAAGCCGTCCTTGGTAGCGAAGATGAGGTAGTGGTTTTGCACATACTCCATATCGCTCAGGTTCTTCACATGGATAAATGCGCAAACCTTGTCGCCCTTCTGGATGTTGATCATATTCTGCAATGCACGACCCTTTGACTGGCGGTTGCCCTCTGGCAACTCATATACCTTGGTCCAATAGAGACGACCTTGCTCGGTGAAGAACATCATAGTAGAGTGCATGTTCGCTTGGTGAACATACTCAATGAAGTCCTCATCGCGCGCAGCGCTGGCCTTCGCACCTACGCCACCACGACCTTGCTGACGGAAGTCAGCCAATGGGGTACGCTTGATATAGCCGAGGTGAGAAATGGTAATAACCATATCATCGTCTGCATACATATCCTCTGGGTTGAACTCAGTAGCCATCTTGATAATACGTGTGCGACGCTCATCGGCATATTTCTCTTTGATCTCAACGAGTTCGTTCTCGATTACTTCATAGCGCATCACCTCGCTTGCGAGCAATGCATTGAGGTGTTGGATGAGCTCTTGCAACTTCGCATACTCTTCTTTCAACTCGTCGATACGCAAGCCTGTGAGTTGTGAGAGGCGCATATCCACAATCGCTTTGGATTGCAGGTTATCAAGATTGAAACGTGCCTCCAAGTTGGCTTGTGCATCCGCAGGAGTGCGGCTTGCACGGATAATCTTCACCACCTCGTCGATGTTATCTACGGCGATGATCAATCCTTCTAATATATGCGCACGCTCCTCGGCTTTCTTGAGTTCGAATTTCGTGCGACGAACTACTACCTCCATACGGTGCTCGATGAAGTTAGCCACCATATCGTGGAGGTTCAAGAGCTGTGGACGACCCTTTACCAGCGCAATGCTGTTCACCGAGAAGCTGGATTGGAGTGCAGTATATTTGTAGAGCTTATTCAACACCACTTGTGCATTGGCATCGCGCTTGATCTCAATGATGATACGCACATCGCGTTTGGATTGATCGCTGATACCTGAGATACCTTCGATTTTCTTGTCGTTCACAAGGTCAGCGATATTTTTCACGAGGTCGGACTTCACTACGCCGTATGGCAACTCGCCAATCACGATACGCTCGCGACCGTTATCCTCGGTCTCAATCTCTGCCTTCGAGCGGATGATCACGCGACCGCGACCCGTCTCGTACGCATCGCGCACGCCCTGATAACCATATATAGTACCACCTGTTGGGAAGTCAGGCGCCTTGATATGCTCCATAAGTTCGGCCACAGTGATAGGCTCCACCTCTGGATTCTCCACACGTGCCACAGCGTTCTTCACGTATGCCACGCAGCCGTCAATCACTTCGCCCAAGTTGTGGGTTGGCATATTGGTAGCCATACCTACTGCGATACCGCTGGCACCATTCACCAAGAGGTTAGGGAAGCGACATGGCAATACCACTGGCTCGCGGAGCGAGTCGTCGAAGTTGAGCTGCATATCCACGGTATCTTTCTCAATATCGCGGAGCATCTCCTCAGCTAGTTTCGAGAGGCGTGCCTCGGTGTAACGCATAGCCGCTGCACCGTCGCCGTCAATCGAGCCAAAGTTACCTTGTCCGTCCACCAACACGTTGCGCATGTTCCATGGCTGTGCCATACGCACCAATGTGCCATAGATACTGCTATCGCCGTGAGGGTGGTACTTACCCATTACCTCACCCACGATACGTGCGGATTTCTTGGTTGGTTTGTCGCTGGTGTTACCCAACTCGTTCATTCCAAACAGCACACGGCGGTGCACTGGCTTGAAACCGTCGCGCACATCGGGCAACGCACGTGCCACAATGACGCTCATCGAATAGTCGATGTACGAGGTTCGCATTTCCTCGTCAATCTTCACAGGAATAATTCTGTCGTTGTCAATCATCTATATAAAGTTTTTAAAAGTTTCAAAGTTTTAAAAGTTTCAACGCCCCATTTTTCCACGCTGCAAAATTACTACAAATTTTCGACATATGCAAATTTTTGCGTTATTTTTTGTATTTTTCTTGTTTTGGGGGTATATCGAAATGACAACACAAACGCCTTAAATCGCAAATATATGTGTTTTTTGTCCATCTCACACACCTATATACACAAACGCGCGCGATCGCGCAAAGAAACAGCAGAGGATGAACCGAAGATAGAGAGAAGAAAAATAGGTATTTTTTCGTTTTTTTTGTATATATGAAAAAAAAGTAGTAACTTTGCAGCGAAATTGCGGCATTAGCACATCGGTAGTGCATCGGCTTCCCAAGCCGAGGAGGCGGGTTCGATTCCCGTATGCCGCTCTTCGTCG
>JAXJWX010000085.1:0-39265 GCA_036307765.1 Paludibacteraceae bacterium
AGGCTTTATGGCTAATGCTCTGCGAGCAGGTAAGAGTCCTGCCAATAGTCCAATAACCAATAATATCACTAATCCGCCAATGGCTATGCCAAAACTGATTTGCATATCTTGGCTAAACATCTCATTGCCTTGCAAGAGTTGTTGAGCAATTTGCAGTACTCCTACCGCAGCGACTATGCCCAATAAGCCCGCTAAGAGTGTAAGGAGCGTACTTTCTGCCAGAATCTGCTTGGTTATCACCCACGGACTGGCACCAATCGCACGGCGAATACCAATCTCCTTGGTGCGTTCGCGCACGGTGACTAACATAATATTGCTCACACCTACTGCGCCAGAAATCAATGTTCCTAAACCGATGAGCCATATCAATGCGCTCAAACCAACTACGAGATATTTGAATGCCTTGAGCGTTTCTTCCATATTCACGGTGTACATGGCACGGTTGTCATCAGGGGCAATTGTATAAAGTTCTTTGAGAATTGTTTTTAATTCCTCCTCTACTATAGAAACTGCCACATTTGGCTGAGCAGTTGCCATGATAAGGTGGATATTTTCGCCCAATTGGTATGCTTGTTGCAGCGTGGAAATAGGCCACAATAGTTGTTGATCGGGATGACCGCCAATATTTACTTGGGCTTTGCTTTTGGCTTTGACACCAACTATGCGAAATTGCATACTACCAATATGTAAGAGTTTTCCTACAGGATTGCCACCCTCGGGGAATAGTTTGCAATATACTTCGTTGCCAATGACACAAACCTTGCGTTTTTCTGCCACATCAATATCATTAATCTCACGACCATACAGCAATGGCACATACAAAATTTTAGGATAAGCCGATGTAATACCTACGATACTATAATCGTCGTGCCAATTGCCGTAGCGCACTGTACTCTGCCCACCAAAACACATCGGTGCAACTTCTTCTGCATGTTCGGCAGCCTGGCAGATAGTGTGCATATCAGTATTGTGAATAGCCCATGTGCGTCCTTTCTGTAAACCCTTGTATGGTTTACTGGTGCGGTCGGGAATCACAAAACAAGAGTTGATAGCGAAGCCCTCTACATTTGCCATGATACCTTGGGTAAGCGATTGACCGATGCCCACCAATACGAGCAACATCATCATGCCCCAAAAGACACCAAAGCCCGTCAAGATACTGCGTGAGCGGTTCTTGCTAATGGTTGCCCATATTTCTTCAAAAAAATCCATTCTCTAAACACTAAACTACTTATCCGCATTCATTGCTTCGATTGGTTTAATACGCATCGCACGATACGCAGGGATAGCACCAGCTATCACGCCTATCACAATCAATATCAATGTAGCCACTACAACAGCCCAAACATCTACGGAAGGATTGACTAATACCTGCTCCGTAGCATTGGCTGTGAACATACCGATCAAGGATACTACCCCACTCCCCATCAACACGCCAATAAAACCAAAGATGCTGGTAATCATCAATGACTCACCTATTACTGACCACATTACCATCGAAGGAGGTGCTCCTAATGCCTTACGAATGCCTAATTCTTTGGTGCGTTCGCGAACAGACACCAACATGATATTGCTTACACCTACCGCACCTGATACTAATGTACAAAGACCTAATATCAAGATAAACAGGCGAATTGCCCCCATTACACGTTGTTGTTCTTCTACGGATTCCTCTTGGCTCCACACACCAATGGCTAAAGGATCATCTTTATCAAATTGCATAGGACCCGCCAAAAGGTTTTTGACTTTTTTGTATATATCGCGTGTGCCCGAAGTCATAGTAAGGGACATTTTTTGGAATTTGCGACTTGTACTAAATAGATTTTGGTGAGTGGTAAAAGGTATAAACATACTTGCTCCTTGCCAACGCTCGCCTTTCTCACAAACACCCACGACACGGAAGCGTATGTTATTCACGTTGATATATTCTCCCAAGATTTGTTCTGCATTAACTCCCAACATCTCAATGGCACGTTCATCTAATACACCTATCTTTTCCTGTTCTGCAATGTCGCGTGCATTAACAAAGCGTCCAACAATAATATCTTTATTGAAAATATGTTGATAATCACCTTCGACACCTATTAGTTCCAATGCGATACTTTCTTTGCCATAGACTGTCTCAACATTATATTTGGATGCTACGCGAGAGAATAATTCCACTTCAGGAAGATTGCGAATCAGTTGTGCATTGTTGTCGTTAAAAAACAGGTAGCGCTCTTTGGGCAAACCTTTGTAGGGAATAGATGTCCAAGAAGACCAGATATCTACAGAGTTGCTAAGGCGCGAACCATAGTTGGCTTGCATACCATTTTCCAGTCCGTTGCTCACACCCAAAAGGACTACCAGAATAAACATTCCCCATACCACAGCGAAGCCCGTCATGGCTGTACGGAACTTATTTTGCCGCAATGATTCCCATATTTCGCGTAAGAGATCGCCCATTAGATAATACCATCTTTGATACGAATAATGCGTTGTGTAGCGTCCGCGATACTCTGTTCGTGAGTCACAATGATGGTGGTAATGCCCTCATAATTAAGTTGTTTGAAAACATCCATCATCTCGACAGAGGTTTTGGAGTCTAAGGCGCCTGTTGGCTCGTCAGCCAATAAGATACGAGGGTTACCAACAATAGCGCGAGCGATAGCCACGCGTTGGCGCTGACCGCCCGACATCTCATTGGGGAGGTGGGTTGCCCAGTCTTTGAGTCCCATGCGCTCCAATTGCTCCATAGCACGCATGTAGCGCTCTTTGCGAGGTACACCTTTGTAGTATAAGGGCAATGCCACATTCTCAACGGCGTTTTTGAAGTTCAAGAGATTGAAGCTTTGGAAGACAAAACCTATCAATTCGTTGCGCAGGCGTGCACCTTGCGTTTCGCTAAGGCCTTTGATGAGGTGACCATCCAAATGATATGTACCCTCGTCGTAATTGTCCAATATACCCAAAATATTGAGCAATGTGGACTTGCCCGAACCAGACGACCCCATAATGGACACCAACTCGCCTTTGTTGATATGCAGGTCTATGCCCTTCAGCACATGCAACGCATTGGGAGTGCCGAGGTTGTAGGTCTTGTGTATGTTTTCTAAATGTATCATACTATATATTGTTTACTATCCATTAGACAAATCAAGGTGCCTGAATATTACATTTTATTGCTTTTTTACGAAAAAAGCGTGAACTTTCGTTCGCTTCAATTTGATTTGTTGAGGTCTTCGACTACCTTATCCATTCAAATTTACGCACAAAAAACTCACGCTGATAACGCGAGCGTGCATAAACCGTGCTTGAATAGATAATGATTGTTTGAAAGGGTCGAAGTTCCAACAAATCAAGTCTGGGCTTATAACGCTATACTAAAATATGTAGTGATGGGTATCGCTTTACCTAATCGGTTGCAAAGGTAGTGAATTATTTTGGATTGTGCAAGAAAAATCGCTTTGGAGGGCGATTTTTTTGGTGTAGAGTGTAAAGGAGGGGATATTTGCCAGACCACTGGCAAAAGCAAAACAGGTGGCGGAAAGTTAGCTCGGCGAACTACCGCAAGTGCACCCCATAACGCTAGCGTTATCGGGGACCCCGCCGAGCACTAGACGGGTGGTGGGAGGCAAGGATACCCGAATAACATTCGTCAAGCACCCCAAAACGCCACGAGCGTTTTCGGGGACCCCGCTGGATAATGGACATAGAAAAATAAACATAGAAAGGCGCAAGGCGCTATTTAGTGGCGTGGATCAGGGAGCCGATGATGAAGCCGCGGAAAGTGGTATAGGGATTGGGGTACGTATTAGGATAGCGGTCGGCTTTCTTGCGGTAGTCTGCGTATTTCTCCTCCCACTCAGCACGGAGTTCGGGAGTGTTCATGATGACAGAGGTTTGCTTGACTGCCTCAGCAAAAGAAGAAACAGCCTTCTGGCGAGAGGGCGCAAGAGGACCTTTATACGGTTGTTTGACTACATAAGCATGCGTGCGACCGTTGCGGGTGCGCATGATAATCTTATCGGTGGAACCGAGTTTGCCCGACATGGAGTCGAAGGGATGAGAGAGGGTGGTTCTAGCCATATATAAAACAAAAATTATAGTTTATTATACAAAATTATCCAAAATATCAAGGTAGATGTATTTTCAACAACCTAAACAACAATAGTCAACAACATTGCGCGGACCAACATCGTCCGCGCTCGGCGAATTGATCGTAAAATGTGAGGGCAAAGGTAGAAAAAATATATGATATTGGCAAATATTTTGAGGTGTATTTATCTTTTTTAGTGAAAATAGTGTAATTATATGATATATACGATATTCCTACGGTATGAATAGGATAATCTATCGTTTATCTAACGTATATCTATCGTGTATCTATCGTATATGTAACGTAATTGATAACGGAAGAATAGCGGAAAATAGGAAAGAAAATTGATTGTATTTGCATATGTGAAGAAAAAGTAGTAATTTTGCACTACCAAAATTGTAGAATATTATAGAAAATTAACCAAAATTATTTGAAAACTACCAAATTTATATATGATTAGGATTAGAAGAGCAACAATAGAAGATGTGACGTATATCGCGGAGGGGATATACCATGCGTTTTTGTTGGAAGATGAAGCGCTTTATAATCAATGGATTAAGATACTGAAAGAGGCGTGTGCGCAAGAGGATACGCATTATAGTTACAGGAACACTTGGATAGCCGAAGTGGATAGGGAAAGAGCTGAAGCGGATGGAGAGAGAACTGTAGTGGATAGGGAAAGAGCGGGGATGATGATTGCTGTAGATGGGGAACATTATCGCGAGCAGAGGGATAAGATGTATCCACAGCTGAAGGAGTTGTTTGATGTGGCTTTTGGCAAGGGTTGGGACGAAATGGAGGATGAAGCGAAGGCAGGCGAGTTCTATATCGACAGTTTGGCGGTGTCCCTACCCTATCGGAATCAAGGCGTGGGGACGGCTTTGATAGAAAAAGCCAAAGAATTGGCAAGAGGATTGGGGATAGGTGTGGTGACATTGGCTGTGGAGCCAGAGAACAGAGCGAAAAAGTTGTATGAGAAGTTGGGATTTGGATATCAGAGAAGGATTGAGATATTCAATGAGGAATATGAGCTGTATGCAGCGGAAATAGTTGTGTAATTGAAAAAAAAATAGTAACTTTGCGGCGAAATTAGAAAATAATAAAAGAATGAGATACATATATACAATAAAAAAAGACCAAGAAAAGGGGATTTACTTGGTCAATGAGCAGGGCGAAGAAGTGGCTGCGACGGATATTTTGGATAAGTGCGGAGCGGCACGCGTGTTTGCGTTTGACGGGAAGATGGGGGCTGGTAAGACCACCTTTATCAAGTGTTTGTGCGAAGCGATGGGGACAGAGGATGTGGTGAATAGTCCGACGTTTGCGATTGTGAATGTGTATGAAGTCAACGCTAATCGCCACCCTGATGAGTTGAAAGTTGAAGGTTTAAAGTTTAAAGGCGAGATATATCACTTTGATTGTTACCGAATTAAGGACTTGAGAGAGGCGATGGATATGGGTACGGAGGAGTATTTGTATTCGGGTAATTACTGCTTTATTGAATGGGCAGAAATGATAGAGCCATTGCTGCCAGAAGATACAGTATGGGTGAAGATAGAGGTGATGGAAAATGGGGAAAGAAGGTTGAGTTTTGATGCGTAAGTGGTTGTTCATATTGCTGTTAGCGATTGGTTGTCAGTCGGTTACGTTGGCAAGTGATTGGGGCGTGGAACATGAGAATGTGCTGAGTGTGCGGTATGGGGGTATGTGGATGCAAGATCAGTATTTGAGTCCCCTACTCTATTCGGGACAACAGGTGGGATTGAGCAACGAATGGTGGCAAGAGTTTCGAAGCGATAGCACAAAGAAGTGGGAGCACGTGGGTAAGATGGACGTGGGATTTGGTTGGATGTACAACAGCATGTACACGAATCTGATTTATTCATTAGGGCTACACGGCGGTTGGGGAGCTTGTTACAATTGGCATTGGGCAGATTATGGACTGCGTGTGAAGTTGGGTCCTTATATGGATGTGGATTTGATGGGAAAGATGCATGGCAGTAGTGTGAATAAGCCCTATTCGATGGATTTGTCGGTGAATATGTGCGCTATGGGCGGATTGGAATGGGCATTTCGAGCGAAAAAGACCAGTTATAGGTTGCGCTATTTGGTGCGTGCGAATGTGATAGGTATGGACTACCTACCCGACTATTGGCACTCGTATTACGAGATGGGCGAAGGCGTGTTGGGTGATTTTCGTTGTGCGGGTATGTGGAACCATAGGCATCTGCAACACGAACTGACCTTCGACATGCAACTAAAACGGAGCACTTGGCGCGTGGGAATAGCGCATGAGTATCTGGAATATGGCGAGAAAGGTATGATGTTCTCGCGCGAGATGGTGAGTGCGATTGTGGGATGTGTGTGGCAATACAAAACACGAACGAAGGTCGTGTTTTGAGTTGTGTAGAGTTGTGTAGAGTTGTGTAGAATGGTGTAGAGTTGTGTAGAATTGTTTAAAGTGGTGATTATGAAATTAAGACATATTGCGATAGGGATGCTGATGTTGATTGGCGGGGTTGGTTGTACGCATCCATTTGATAATCATAAGAATACACCGTCTGAGAACTTTGAGGCGCTGTGGCAGATTATTGATGAGAAATACTGCTTATTTGATGATAAGAAGGTGGATTGGGATTCGGTGTATGCGGTGTATAAGCCGCAGTTTGATACGATGAAGATAGTGAAGTTTGAGGATAACCATAGGATGTTTGACTTGATGGAGGAGGTGTTGAATACGTTGGAGGATGGGCATGTGAATCTGTATTCGCCGTTTGATGTGTCGGTATGTAGATCGTGGTATGAGGGATATCCAGAGAACTTTGATTCGGAGATACTGACGAAATACTATTTGAAGGACTATCGCAGGGCAGGAGGGCTGAACTACAACAGGATAGATGGCGATAGCATAGGGTATGTGTATTATGGTTCGTTCTCGGATGGATTTTCGTATCTGAATTGGCTGATGGTTATGAACTATTTTGCTGATTGTAAGGGGATAGTGTTGGATGTGAGAAATAATGGTGGCGGAAGTATGGAGAATGCGTATCGGTTGGCAGCGCCATTCTTCTCACGTGATACTGTGGTGGGGTATTGGCAGCATAAGTCGGGTAGGGGACATGAGGATTTTTCGGAGGTAGAGGAGATGAAGATGGAGGGAAGCAAAGGCAATTGGAGGAGGCCTGTGGTGGTGCTGTGCAATAGGCATAGTTATTCGGCAGCGAACTTCTTTGTGAGTATCATGCGCTATGCGGATAACTGCCTGGTGTTGGGCGGAAAGAGTGGGGGAGGCGGCGGTATGCCGATGAGTTATGAGTTGCCTAACGGCTGGATGGTGCGCTTCTCAAGCGTGAAGATGTACGACAGAGATATGCAGAGTATTGAAGGGGGAATAAGACCGCATCTGCTTGTGAATCAGCACTCTGAGGATAAAGATGATTTGATAGAAGAGGCGGTGGATTTGATATATTCGGCGTATAAAAAATAAATAAAAGCATGATTGAAGTAAAGAATATACACAAGTCGTTTGGCACGTTGGAGGTGCTGAAGGGAGTAGATCTGACCGTGAAGAAGGGTGAGATTGTGAGTATTATTGGTAAGAGTGGAGCAGGCAAGACGACATTGCTTCAGATTATTGGTACGCTGGATAAGCCAGACTCGGGTAGCGTGGTGATTGATGGGGTGGATGTGTTTGCGTTGAAAGAGAAAGAACTGGCGGATTTTCGTAACCGGCATATTGGATTTATCTTTCAGTTTCATCAGTTGTTGCCTGAGTTCAATGCGTTGGAGAACGTGATGATGCCTGCGATGATTGCTCGTATGAGCGAGAAAGAGGCGGAGATGCGTGCGGTGCAATTACTGACGGAACTGGGTATGGCAGAGCGACTTACGCATAAACCCAATGAGTTGTCTGGTGGCGAGAAGCAACGTGTGGCAGCTGCGAGAGCGATGATGATGTCGCCTGATGTGATATTGGCAGATGAGCCAAGTGGAAGTCTGGATGAGAGCAACAAGAAGGAATTGCATAAGTTGCTATTGCAGATGCGTGAGCAGTATGGACAAACGATTATCATTGTGACGCACGATAAGGAATTGGCGGAGATAAGTGATCGAGTGATTGAGATGAGGGATGGGGTAGTAGATTAACAAGCCCCCTCCCAACCTTCCCCTTAAAAGGGGAGGAGTAAAAAAAATAGAGTATGAAGAAATACGTATATATATTGTTGGCGGTGGTGATGTGCGGGTGTGGGAATAAGTATCAGTATATCCCAAAAGATATTGAGCCAGTAGAGGTGGAGATTGTGCGGTTTGATAGCGCACAATTGGCAGTTCGGCCAGATAGCGTGAAACAGGATATAGAGAGACTGTATGCTGATTATGAGGCGTTTATGCCGATGTTTGTAGAGGGAGTCTTGGGACTTCCGAGCGAAGATACCGCATATCTGTGTGCACTATATGCCGATTTTTTGACCGATACGGTGATGGGATTTGCGCAGACGAACGCATTGGCAAAAGAGAAGTTTGCGAATGTGGATAGTCTGCAAGAGGCATTGAATACGGGCTTTTCGCGCTTGCATTACCTTTATCCCGAGTGGGAGATACCTACGGTGTATTTGTTTGTGTCAGGCTTCAATTCCACTGTGATTTACTACGAAGATATGTTGGGTGTGGGTGTGGATATGTATTTGGGTGGTGATTATCCGTACTATAATAATGTGGTGTATGACTACCAGCGATCTACGATGCAAAAAGAATATGTGGTGCGCGATGTGATGAGTATATATCTGGCATACCATATTGCGTATAACAGTAAGTATAACAGATTGTTAGAACAAATGATCTTCAGGGGGAAACAGTTGTTCTTGCTGAGCCAATTGCTGCCCGAAGCACCCGCATGGCAGGTAATAGGTTATACAGAAGAACAATGGGCATGGTGCGAACACTATGAGAGAGCCATTTGGAATCGGATTATGGAGAAGCGGGATTTGTTTAAGACCGAATCCAGCGTTCTGAGTTCGTATATGAACGAAGGTCCTTTTACCGCAGAAGTGACACAAGACTCGCCCGGAAGGTTGGGATTGTGGGTTGGCTGGCGTATAGTGGATAGTTATATGGCTAATAATAAGGATGTTACCTTGATTGAACTGATTGGTGAAAGTGATGCACAAAAGATATTAGAACAGAGTAATTACAAGCCATAAATCTTACTCTATTGTACTATAAATGTAGGGTATTACAATACTGACAAAACTTAGGAGGAGTATTTTGTTGCCATAAACGTCGGAATGCTTTTACATGTTCTCCATTGAGAACACTCATAAGCCCTTTCTCAAATACATTACCAAAATTCATTTCTTTTGGAAATGGTTTGGCACAACAAGGAACAAGATATCCATCCCACGTAATATAATGTGCTTTCCAAGGGAAAGTACATTCTTTGAAAGAAGGGGATCCTTCTGTTCGATAACCACTAAACGTCAATCCTGAGTATTGTCGTTTGAGTTCGTTAAGTTCATCAACCACTTGTCGGTATTCATCACTAGTAAAAAACTTAGTGTATGCCTCACGTTTTTCTGGTATTGAAGCTAAATTTATGCGATTAAAATTAACGTAACGAATCCCTATTTGATTAGCAAAGTGCAGGATATTTTTGAGATCAGTATAATTCTCTCTTGTAATAACTGTATTAATCATAAATTCCGTATTTTTTGCTGCAGCTATCACCATTTTTATGTTATTTTGTATAATGTTGAAATCTGTATTAGGACGAATCGTTTCGTATACTTTTCCTATTCCATCTACAGAAAATTGGACACT
Organism: Paludibacteraceae bacterium; assembly: GCA_036307765.1. Classification (GTDB taxonomy): domain Bacteria; phylum Bacteroidota; class Bacteroidia; order Bacteroidales; family Paludibacteraceae; genus Colicola. The sequence continues at coordinate 9,896 of JAXJWX010000085.1, forward strand.
ATCTAAATAGGGTAATAATGGAATTATCCTATCTGTGAATCCTACAAAATTAGCATTAGTAGAAAGGGTTATTTGTATGCCTTTGCGTTTTTGTTTAATGTATTGTACTATTTCAGCCAAATGTGGATACAAAAAAGTTTCTCCAAGGCCAGTTAAACCAATTGAATCTAAATAAGGATATATTTCATCTATAATTTGTTTTGCTTTCTCTAATGGCATACACCCTTGATCCATTTGTTTTCCATAAATATATTCACGCGGACAAATAATACAATGCAAATTGCATCGATTAGTAAGCTCTAGCATTAATCCTGTAGGGTAAGGTATCGTAAGTTGCTTCTCTTTGTTGAATCTTAGCCACTGGTAATGATTACGCAAATAATAAAAAAACTCCTTGTTTAAATGCGTGCTGGTTAGCAAATTGATTCCCATCTGGATATGTCTTCTATTTAGCATGGCTATGAAATTTAAAAATTTTTGCAAAGTTAGCAATAAATTTTTATATTCGCAAGATTAATCTTTTTTTTTAGATTCTTTCATATCTATTGTTTTAATAAATGTAGTGGAAAATATATATAAAATTTGCAAATATCACTAAAAGATATTATCTTTGCAAGAAAATTTAGTAATAACATGAATCAAGAGAATTTTCCGATATTGAACGAAACGGTACACGGACGAGCGTTGGTGTATCTAGATAATGCAGCTACGACACAGAAACCACAGGTGGTGATAGATGCAATTGCAGAGGCGTATGGAAAGTGGAATGCGAATGTGCATCGCGGGGTGCACCATTTGAGCCAAGTGGCAACGCAGAAGCATGAGGAGGCGCGCAAGAAAGTGGCGGGATTGTTTCATGCGCAGTCGGAAGAGGAGATAATCTTCACGAAGGGCACAACGGATAGTATCAACATGTTGGCACGTAGTTTTGGCGATGCGATGGTGAGAGAGGGCGATGAGATTATTGTTAGTCAATTGGAGCATCACTCGAATATCGTGCCATGGCAAATGCTGTGTGAGCGCAAAGGAGCGGTGCTGAAAGTAATCCCATTGCGTGAGGACTTATCGCTTGATATAGAGGCATTTGAGGGGTTGTTAAGCGAGAAAACACGATTGGTGTCGGTGGCGCAGGTGAGCAATGTGTTGGGTATAATAAACCCAGTAGGGGAAATCGTTCGTATAGCACATGAGAAGGGTGTTGCAGTGTGTGTGGATGGTGCGCAGTCGGTGCCCCATTTGGCGGTAGATGTGCAGGAGATGGACTGCGATTTCCTGGTGATGAGTGCGCACAAGATGTATGGTCCGACGGGCTTGGGTGTGCTGTATGGCAAGAAAGAGTGGCTTGATAAGTTGCCTCCAGTAGAGGGTGGGGGAGAGATGATTGAGCATGTGAGTTTTGAGAAGACAACGTATAATGTGTTGCCGTATAAGTTTGAGGCGGGTACGCCTAACTATGTGGGTAGTTATGCGTTTGGCAAGGCGATTGACTATGTGCAAGCGATTGGATTAGAGGAAGTTGCAAAATATGAGCACGAATTGGCAGTGTATTTAGAAGAGCAGTTGGCGTTGTTGCCAAACGTAAAGATATACGCTGCGGGAAGAGAGAAAGCAGGAGCGGTGTCGTTTAATGTTTATCGTGAGGATGGTGTGCTGATTCATCCGTTTGATGTGGGTGTGTTGCTGGATCGTCAGGGAGTGGCGGTGCGTACAGGACATCATTGTGCGGAGCCGCTGATTGACTATTTGCAGGTGCCAGGTACGGTGCGTGCGTCGGTGGCGATGTACAATACGAAAGAGGATATTGACACCTTCATTGCTGCTTTGAGAAAGGCGATTATGATGCTTCAATAATTAAGAATTATGACGTTTCCACGCTTGATATTGATGGTGCTGTTGGGTGTTGAGTGTGGATTTCTTGTGGCTCAAGAGCCGCTGACAATGATCTCCTATAATGTAGAGAATCTGTTTGATTGTCAGCATGACACGTTGAAAAACGATTACTCGTTTCTGCCCGATGGTGATCATCATTGGACGTATCACAAGTATCAAACAAAGTTGGATAGGATAGCGCAGGTAGTGGTGAATATTTCGGGTTGGGAGAGCGCTGCCTTGGTTGGCTTGTGCGAAGTGGAGAACGCTCGCTGTTTGCGTGATTTATGCTATCGGCTGAAGCGTTTTCATTATCAGTATGTGCATTATGAGAGTGAGGATGAACGGGGGATAGATGTCGCGTTGCTGTATGATAGTACAAAAGTAAAGGTGCTGGATAGCAGGCCTTTGCGCGTGGACTTGAATGAAGATAATACGCGGGATATTTTGTATGTTAAGGTGTTGTTGCACGAGAGGGATACGATGTATGCGATGGTGTGCCATTTGCCTTCTCGTTTGGGCGGCGGAGCAGCCACGGAATGGAAGCGCCTACAAGCGAAGCAGGTGATTCAGCAGCAGATAGATAGTATTTTGCATCAGCAGCCCCAAGCGAATATTGTAGTTATGGGGGATATGAATGACGAGGCAAAGAACGACCTTAGCGGTATGAGTAATCAGATGGTGGCTCTGGAGCAAGCGGGGCAGGGTACGCATAAATATCAAGGGGTGTGGTCATGTCTGGATCAGTATTATGTATCAAAGGAATTAAAAGACAGGGTTTCTGTGCAAATCTATTCGCCCGAATGGTTGTTGGAAGAGGATAATAAATACTTGGATTATCAGCCGAAACGTACGTTTGTAGGCTTTAGGTATCATGGCGGTTATTCTGACCACATGCCCATAGTGTTGACTATTTACAATAAATAAAAAATGACTACCTCAGTAGCCATTTTTTAGTATTAGAGCACTATTTTGTGCTGTCCGTTGCTATGCACGATAATGAAAACGCCCTTTTTATTAACAGGTATTTTATCATCTACAAAATGTCCCATCACATCATAAACACGTATTTCTTCTGTAGATACGACATCAGAGACAGCAGATGGTATTTCTATCCATTTAGCGTGTAAAGTGCCTGCCCAGCCATCTACAATCTCTGTGAGGGGGCTGCCTCGGAAGGTCTTGGTCTTGTACCAACCGCCAAACTTATATCCTTCTTTTCTAGCAGTAGGAAGTATGTAGGTTTCGGTAACATATTTAGGTAGTTCCACATCTACCGTTCCGCCATACAATTCCCAGAAGATCACTTGTGGGTAATCAAAGTAACCTTCGCCTTGGAAGGTAGCATATTCATGCTCCATGCCATAGCGATCGTACGAGCATACAGCAATTGTGAGTTGACTAATATCTCCGAGTCCTATCAAATTGTACGAGTTTCCATATACTACTTGCTTGAAGTAAGTAGGATTTCCTACAGCATCTCCTTCATTCATTTCTCGTGGGAAGGCATATATAGTGAAGCGTTCAGCAGATGGGTGAGACCATGATAGGATACTATCTATAAGTACAAAATCCGTAGGAGCAGCCAGGTTTTCCTTCACCTTCCAACTCATGGCAGGTGGTAGCGCTTTTATCTTGAAATGTGAGTCGCGAATATCGCGGAAGAGTTGCATATATGCCGTGGTGTTGAAGAATACCGAACCTGTATAACCCGATGATAGGTTACGGCGATTGGTGTCTATCTGACGTTGTATTTCTACCACACCATCTTCATAGCCAGATAGTCCCGCGTCAGGATCGGTCGCACCGTATGCTGCTTGGGATGCAAAAAAATGTACGCGTTGACCATTTGGGAGTTTTTTTGAGAAGTTCTCGCACACGGTTTTTGCCCACCATGGACATAGCACATCGTAGTCTTGGCGTGGGGCTTGTGTGGACCAATATATTTGAGGATTCAGGTAGTCCACCCAACCTTGTTTAGCCCATTCGAGCGCATTGCAATACAGGTAATCGTATGATTCCATCGCACTTATACCTGCGGGTAAAGAGATGCCATATGCGGAAGCAGCTGCGGCTTTCGAAGACCAACTGCCTGGAATACCCATACCAAAGCGAACCCATGGTTTCACTTCTTGAATTGCTTTATACAAATTGCATATTACCGAATCCACATTCGCGCGACGCCAATCATCATCGGTGCTACCATCTTTATCTACGTCCTTTACATTAGAGGGCTTGTGTAGACTTCTAGATGTCGCATCTTCGTTTTTTGTACCACCATACGCATAGAAATAATCGTCCATCACAATGCCGTCCACATCGTAGTTGTTGATGATCTCCATACAAACATTATGTACATATTCGCGTGCCTCTGGATAACCAGGGTCGATAATTTGACCTTTGAACGAACTGTTGCTGTATTTGATGATCCATTGTCCTGCGTTTTTCCAAACGAGATCTGCCGTGTCCAGCTTACCAGATGAGGTTACACGGAAAGGATTTACCCATACATGTAGTTCTATACCGCGTTTGTGTGCTTCTTCGATAGCAAATGCCAGTGGGTCATAGCCTGGGTCTTTGCCACGTGTGCCTGTCAAGGAAGCTGACCATGGTTCGTAAGAAGATTGATACAGAGCATCGCAAAACGAGCGCACCTGAAGGCAGGCTGCATTCATATTGCCTTTTGCCATTACATCTAATATCTGGCAAAGACTCTTTTTCTGACTTTTTATGTCGTGCGTCTTAGGCCAATCAATACCATTACCCGTTAACCATGTAGCACGAAATTCATATTTAGGGTTTTCAGCCCAACTAAACGAAGCAAAAAGAATTGCGAATAAACAGAATAAAAAACTTTTTCTCATTTGTATATATATTTATATTACGCTGCAAAGGTAGCATAATTTTTACAATCGTGCAAATTTTTTCTTGTTTTTTGTAAAAAAAAGGCTGCACCATCACTGGCACAGCCTCCCATAAAAACAATCTAAAAACAATAAAAAACAATCTTTGGTTATGAAGAATACCTACATGGATATTGGGAATATTATTCTATTGAATGTCAATTACGCGTGTAGTTTGCTTGTCTGGCATTGTCGCTAATTTGGGCAGGGTGATGCAGAGCACACCGCTGCATGCTTTGGCGGTGATGGCTTCTTTGTCCACGTTCTCGGGGAGAAGTAGTGCTTGTTCGAAACGGGTGTAGTTGAATTCGCGACGAAGGTATTTAGCAGATTTGTCTTCGTCTTTGGTTTCTTTTTTCTTTTCGACAGAAATCACCAGTTGCTCTTTGTCGTTGACATGCACTTTGAAGTCATCTTTGGTCATGCCAGGAGCAGCAATCTCGACGGTAAATGCTTTGTCGTCTTCCTTGACATTGATGGCGGGCGCAGTAGCCGCTACTGCACGCATAGGAAACCAATCATCGTTGAAGAAATCGTTGAAAATAGTTGGCAACCAATTGTTTTGCCTTTTGATAGTAGGTAACATAATAACAATAAATTTTATAGTTTAGGTTTTAGGTTTATGGCAACGTGCTCTATATAGCCAGTTCGCCATTTTTCCTTTGCGAGGAAGATATACAAATAGCGTGCCAAAGTGTCGCTATTGGAACATAAATATATATCTTTTCTGTGGCTTGAAGGTTAGCGTTTCCATATTCAGCATGTCGGAGGCCTCTGCAATATCGCGAACGGAGCCATCTTTGAATAAAATACCGATGGATTCTCCCTTCTCGGAGTACGTATTTGATGTGGAAATATGTTCTACGAAGAAATACTGTGCTTCTTCGTTTGTGACGCCGAATAGAGTTGCATAGTGCGTGCAAAGGGCCTCGTGCTCCGCTTGTGTGAGTGGACGGTCAAGGATTTTGCCTTTGAATAGTTGGCGATTGGTAAAGTGTTGGCACAGCAGTCCCAGCACTTTGTCTTCGCTTTTCATCCACACTTTGATAGCGGATAGTAGGTCGGAGTCATCTAATAGTGCATATTGATGTAGCGCGTTAGGGTTGTTGGTAAATTCCTCTTTGGTGATTTGGTTGTAGAGGAAGAATTGCAATGCTGGTGCGCCGAATAGCGCTACACCCTGTGACGCGAGTTGTTTGGCGCGTTCAAGAATCTTGATGAGTAGTTGTTCGGCTGCCACACTGGTGTGGTGGAGATACACTTGCCAGTACATGAGGCGGCGTGCCACTAAGAATTTTTCAACCGAATAGATGCCTTTGGCCTCTACAACAAGATGATTGTCAACCACATTAATCATCTTCAGAATACGTGCACTGGCGACGCTACCCTCTGTAACCCCGCAGAAAAATGAGTCGCGGCAAAGGTAATCAAGACGGTCCACATCTAATTGTGAGGATATGAGTTGATGCAAGAAGTGTTTGTCGTACTCGTCTTTGAAAATACTGATAGCGAGGTCTAATAGCTGGACATAATCAAATGATTCGGTTTGTTGCAGATCTTCTCTGATTTGCTTCATCATAATGAGGCTAATATCCTCGTGCGTAATCCCGCTGACCAAGGTGTGTTCCATCACGTGAGAGAATGGCCCGTGTCCTATATCGTGCAGCAAAATAGCCAACATCGCTGCGGTGGCCTCGTTGTCGGTGATGGTGATATTCTTTTGTCGCAGCACATTGATGGCCTCTTGCATGAGGTGCATCGCGCCTAAAGAGTGTAGCAATCGAGTGTGCATCGCGCCAGGATAGACAAAGAAACTTAGCCCTAATTGACGGATGCGAGTTAATCGTTGTAGGTAAGGGTGCTGTAGCACTTGATAGAGTACACCGTCAGGAATGTTGAGAAATCCAAAAACAGGATCATTGATGATTTTTCGCGTTGGTAACATAGGCAATCGCAATAAAAAGCTATAAAAACTATGCAAAATTACAACAAAAATTACACATACGCAAACAAAACGATTCGAAAAATCAACTTTATGTGAAAATTCTTGCATATATGCAAATTTTGTTGTACCTTTGCAGTCACGATAAGTATAAATAATAACTTTCTTATAACAACAAATGGTATGAGTGCATTTTTTGGAACATTTGACATTTGGCAAGTCTTGTCTTCATTTATTTTCCTGTTTGCCATCATTGACCCGTTGGGCAATTTGCCTGTAACACTAAATATGCAGCGAAGAGGAATAACGATTTCTCCTATGCGTGTTAGTTTGGCAACTATTATCATCTTGATTACCTTTCTTTTTGCGGGTGAATGGGTGCTGAAGTTGTTTGGTGTAAAGATTGAGTATTTTGCTATTGCGGGTGGATTTGTTATCTTTTTGATGGCATTAGAAATGATATTGGATGTTACTATCTTCAAAAACGAAGGACTGGATGGGTCGGGTAGTATTGTGCCATTGGCGTTTCCTATGTATGCTGGTCCTGGTGCTTTTACCGCGCTGCTGTCTATTACGGCGGAATATGATATCATAAATCTGGTTGTATCAGTAGCATTGAATACCGTGGTGTTGTTTTTGGTGCTGGCAGGTACCAATTGGCTAAATAAGTATGTAGGGCAGACGACGCTGTATATTCTTCGTAAATTCTTTGGAATCATTGTGTTAGCCATTGCTTGTAAATTGATGTTTGCTAATTTGGCTATGGTGTTTGGTCATTAAACTTATCTCTTTTGCAAACTAAAAATAGAATGATGAACAAGTATTTTATTATATCGGGTATATTGCTATTTTCTCTATTTGGTTGCCAGCGCGCGCCGATGTTTACTGTGGATGGAAAGATATCCAATGCGGAGGGCGAGATGGTTTATTTGGAGCACACAGCTCTGCGTGCGACCGTCGCATTGGATTCCTGTTTATTGGATGCCGAAGGTGACTTTCTGCTCAAAGCTCCAGCACCAACTTTTCCTGATTTTTATCGTTTGCGTGTAGGGTCATTGGCCTTGCCTTTAGCGGTCGATTCTACCGAAACAATCACTGTGACCACCCAGCGTGACAGTTTGCCATATACCTTTTCAATAGAAGGAAGTGCCAATACGTTGGCAATAGCCCAGTTGCGCTATGTAGCAAGGACCGAATCGTTGGATGAGTTGCGTGACAAGGCGAAGTTGGTTATTACTGCTAATCCTCGTTCTTTGGCTGCGTACTACGCTGTGTTTTTGAAAAAAGATGGTCAATATGTTTGGGATATTTTAGACCCTTCCGATCGTCGTATGTATCAAACGGTAGCAACCTCTTTCCAAACATGGATGCCGCAATACGAGCGTACAACCGCATTGTATGGACAGGTGCTGGATGTCTTACGAGCAGAGCGTTCGTTGCAAAATCAAGAAGCTATGCAACAATTTATTAAAGATGCGGATAATGCTTTTTTAGATATTACCTTACCTAATGAGCAAGGAGAGTTGCAATCCTTATCCTACTTACGTGGAGATGTGATTGTGTTGGATTTTTCTCATTCAATGATGGATCAATATATAGAGTATAATTTTGAATTGCGAGAGTTGTACAACAAATACCACAAGCAAGGATTGGAGATATATTCTGTATCATTGGATAATAATCAATTGGCTTGGGAACAAGCGACGGAACACTTGCCATGGGTAACTGTGCGTGCCAATCAAAATGTATCTACATCCGTGTTAATGCAATATAATGTGCAGAGTCTGCCAACGCTATTTTTGCTTGATCGCAAGGGTAATGTACAAGGTAGGTATATTGATTTTAAACAACTTGAAGCTGACATCCAAAAATATCTGTAAGCTGGCTACTGAGGTTGGTTTTGATGCGTGTGGTATAGCCTCTGTTCATCGCTTGGATGAAGATGCTCAATACATGGATGAATGGGTGGCTTGTGGGTTGCATGGTAATATGACTTACCTTGAGCGCAATTGCGACAAGCGATATGATCCAGCGTTGCTAGTTCCTGAAGGCAGGACGATAGTGGTGTGTTTGCTTACGTATGAACATTCGGGCAGAGATTACCATAGACGAGTGAAATCGTTGTTGTATGCGTTGGAGGCTAAACTTCGGGAGGTGTTTGGTGAAGATATTGTTTCAGATACGCATCAGCATATTTTTTGCGATTCCGCACCTATACTAGAAAGGCGCTGGTGCGTAGAGGCGGGATTAGGGTTTATTGGTAGAAATCATCAATTCATACATCCTGAATTGGGTAGTATGGTTCATCCTGGGGAAATTGTGTTGAATATACCTGTTGAAGAAGATGTTTGTTTGAAAGAACTACCACCAAATGAAGCTTGTACTGATTGCAATCAGTGTGTGGATGCTTGTCCAACTGGTGTGCTACGCGGTGATGTATGGGATGCGCGACAGTGTATAGCTTATGTGACGCATCATTGCTTGGAATGTCAAATTATTTGTCCGTATAATAACCATTAATGATATATGAATATGATAAACTATAAGATTGGTATCGCATCTGATCATGCGGGATATAATCTCCGTCAAGAAGTAATTGCATGGCTCAAAGAGCAAGGTGCAATTGTTACTGATTATGGATGTCCATCTGTCGAGAGTTGTGATTATCCTGATTTTGCTCACCCTATGGCTGCTTCTGTTGAAGAAGGTGTGAATGATATGGGTATCGCTATTTGTTCTACAGGAAATGGCATATGTATGACCGCCAACCATCATCAGGGCATTCGTGCTGCTTTATGCTGGGACGAACCGCTTGCCCGTTTGGCGCGCCAGCATAACAATGCTAATGTGCTGTGTCTTCCTGCTTCTTTTGTTTCGGTAGAAAAAGCGTTACAAATCGTAGAGGTATTCTTTGCTTCTGAATTCGAAGGAGGACGGCACGAGCGTCGAGTAAATAAGATACCTGTGCGATAAGGTTCTGTCCCATTCTATGCGTGTAATCAATACACTCCAGTGTCTATGGAGTTATTTACTGTCGCTTTTTGGAGTGGTGCGCGTGCATCATCTTCCTACTTTTGTTAGTGTTGAACCTGCTAATTATTGTCAGTTACGTTGTCCTGAATGTCCTGTTGGGCAACGTTTTCATACGAATAGGAAGGCTAAACATTTGTCGTTGGAATTATTTTCTTCGATAGTGGAACAGGTAAGGAATACTGCGCATACGATGCAATTTTATTTTCAAGGAGAACCCTTGCTTCATGCACAGTTACCTGAGATGATTTCTCGTGCACGCGAGGCGGGCTTATATACTATAGTCTCTACCAATGCACAGGCGCTTACGAACGAAATGGCATTAGCACTTGTTAAGAGTGGACTGAATCGTATTATTGTTTCTATAGATGGGTTCTCTCAGTCTTCTTATGAGGCTTATCGAGTGGGAGGGGAGTTAGAAAAAGCATTGGCTGGACTGCGCTATCTTAAACAAGCACGATTGCAGTTGCAATCGCACATTTGCATCGAACTGCAAGTGCTGCGATTGCGAACTAATGAACACGAGTGGCCATGGATACAGAGCCATTATCGCGAATTGGGGGCTACGAGATTGGTTTTTAAGACGGCACAGCTGTATGATTATAAATTGGGCAATCGGTTTTTGCCCTCCGAATTGCGGTATTCGCGATACCATCAGGCAAAAGATGGAACCTACTACTTGCGCCGTACATGGATGCGTCGTCTTTGGTTCAATCAGCCTTGTTATAGGCTGTGGTCAGGATGTGTTATAACTGCTGAAGGAGAACTCTTGCCTTGCTGCTATGACAAAGCGGGCAACTATTCCTTTGGTTCTTTACAGCGAGAATCATTGGCGACAATTTGGCATAATAGAAAGGCTGACAATTTTCGCTATCGTGTACTACATGATAATAGCAGTCTTCCAATTTGCCAAGAATGTAATCATTAGTTGATATGCGTTTGCAGGTATCTGTCTATTTGCCGTTGGGAGGTATGTTGTATATCTTCTAGTCGTTTGATGTCTTTCATGTACCACCCAAACTGATAGGTGTCGGATAGTGCTTGTTTTTCTTGATCCGTTAGATAATACACCCATGTGTTCACTTTTTTCACGCCTTCTCCTTGCACCCGAATTCGGTCGTGGGTGTGCGAACTAACAAAGTTTAGCAATTGCAATGCTAATTCCCCTTCTATGGTCATTATTTCGTGCCATCCTTCGGCCTCAAAACTATGATTGACACCTGCAAAGCGAACTTCTTCTCCATTTGATGTGAGAGTTAGGCGTTGCTGTTCTACTGCATGAGAACCAAAATAATAACTTTTGACAACGGTTTCGTGATTGTCTTTCACATACACTTGTAAAAAGTTCCGCGATAGGTTATCCTGTGTTCTTAGCAAACGATGCACATACCGACCATAATCTTCGTATTTTTCATCTTTCTCATAACGGAAATGTTTGATTAGTGCATCTGTTTTTTCGATTAATAGAGGGAGCATTGAGTCGATGTAAGCCAATGTAGCAGTTGCTTCCAAGTATGTTATACTGTCTTCTATGCTTTTGGCTGACCGTCGTTGTGCTATTTCTTTAGGGTAGAGGGTATGTATAGAGTCTAAGACAATGCGGGCTTGTCGCCAATTCCCATCATGCACCAATTTTTGCGCATGGTGTACTAATTCTTGTGCGCGGTCTGTATCAGAAGAACTGCAATTGGTCAAGAGAATAATACATACCAACGAAAAGATAAAACTTACTTTCATAATCACTTAAATTTATCGAAATATTATTATTGCCTGCAAAAGTACTGCTTTTTTTGGAAACACGCAAGTATTCGACACATTTTTTTATATGGTAGTGTGGAAGTAGAAAGTTTTGGTTAGTGTTGACTTTTTTAGCAGAAGATAGAATGCCTATACTTTTATTTTTTGACGTATAATGTACCTGTTTTGACACTTCTTGTGGTTGTGTGGAGCAAAATTTAGAATTTTTTAATAAAAATAACACACTTTTTTGGTCATTTGTAAATATTTTTGTACCTTTGCAGGCGATAAGGTGTGTTTATTGCACGATTTTTGTAGATTGATACTAACAAGTAGTTTAAAATACTGTAAAAACAAACTAATTTTTAAAGATATGAAAAAGTCATTATTTTTTGCGTCCGTTATTGCTGTTGCAATCCTGACGTCTTGCGGAACGGCAGTTCAGCCAGAACAAATTTCCGTTAATCCAAGTCCACTTGTTGTAGTGGGAAATCAAGTAGAAGCGCAAATTACAGGTACTTTCCCTGTGAAAAAGTTTGCTAAAAACGCGGTCTTGACTGTTACTCCTGTGTTAAAATACGAGGGAGGAGAGGCTTTGGGTCAATCTGTTGTTTATGTAGGTGAAAAGGCAAAAGAAAATGGTCAAATGGTGTCGTACAAAGAAGGTGGTAAATATACACAAGTTGCCACATTCGATTATGTACCACAAATGGCAAAATCAGAATTGTATTTGCGCTTTGTAGCACGTTCAGGAAATAAAAATGTAGAAATCCCTGATGTAAAGATTGCTGATGGTGTTGTTTCTACTGCTAAATTGGTAGTGGCTACTGCTGATGAGGTAAAACCTCAAATTACTGCGGATAAATTCCAACGCATTATTCAAGAGGTGCAAGAGGCTGATATTCGCTTCCTTATCCAACAATCTACATTGCGCAATTCTGAACTCAAAAGCCAAGAGATGAAGAATTTGCAAGGTGCTATCAAAGATGCTGATACCGCTGTCAATAAGGCAATTAATAAGATTGAAGTAGCTGGTTATGCATCACCTGATGGTAACATGGAGTTGAATACTCAATTAGCAGATGCTCGTCAAGAAAAAGCACAGAAATATCTTGCTAAGCAACTTAAAAAGGCTAAAGTAAACGCTGAAATCGAATCCAATGTTACAGCAGAGGACTGGGCTGGATTCCAAAAAGCAATGGAGGCAAGTAATATCCAAGACAAAGAGTTGGTTCTTCGCGTGTTGGGTATGTACACCGATCCTGAGGAGCGTGAAGCGCAAATCAAGAACTTGAGTGCTGTTTATAAAACTATTGCAGATGAAATCTTGCCTGCGTTGCGTCGTAGTCGTTTAATTTTGACTACCGATTTGATTGGTAAGTCTGATGACGAGATTGCTGCATTGGCTAAGAACGATCCTCGCGCATTGAATGTTGATGAGTTGCTCTATGCTGCTACACTTACCCAAGAGGCTGCAGAGAAAATCAATATCTATACTAAAACTGCAGAGTTGTTCCCTGCGGATTACCGTGCTTACAACAATATTGGTATGGTATATTTCATTCAAGGTGAAGTTGCCAATGCGCGCAGAAGCTTTGCTAAAGCTCTTCAGTTGGCTCCTAATAACCCTGACGTAAACTACAATGCTGGTATTTCTGCTATGGCAGAGAATGACTTAGCACAAGCTGAGCAATATCTTGGTAAAGCTGCTGGTACTCAAGGTGACTTGAAGGCGGCTATGGGTACACTCTATACCATGAAGGGTGACTACAGTGCGGCTAAAACCGCTTATGGTAAAGAGGCTACCAATAACGCAGCTGTTCAACAAATCTTGAATGAAGATTATGCGGCTGCTCGTCAAACACTTGCTCGCGTTGCTAAGCCTAATGCTACTACTGCTTATTTGGCTGCTGTAGTTGGGGCTCGTACTAACGACCGTGATGCTGTTTATGGCAATTTGAAAGTGGCTGTACAACGCAATGCGCAAATGAAAGAAAAAGCTCAAAATGATATTGAGTTCGCTAAATATCAACAAGATGAGCAATTCCAAGCAATTGTAAAATAATGTCGGTTCTTTTCCCAAAAGTACCCAAACCACGTGAGTGGGACTATCGCCCCATTTACTATGATAAAGAAAAGGAGGCGCGCAAGGATAAACTTGCGCGTCTTCATCGTGGCTCGTTCCGTGAAGCACACGAAACTAATACATATAAGCGGAAAGAACAACAGCAAAAAAAATCAAAGTTAGTTTTTTGGATTCTGTTGTTGGCTTTGTTATTATTTGTATTCTACTATCTGCTATGAGTGACATCATTCATCTTTTACCGGATAATGTAGCCAACCAAATTGCAGCGGGTGAAGTTATTCAGCGTCCCGCATCTTGCTTGAAAGAGTTGGTCGAAAATGCTTTGGATGCGGGAGCAACTCATATTCGTGTCCTTGTGCGCGACGGAGGAAGAACATTATTGCAGGTGATAGATAATGGTAAGGGTATGAGCCCTACTGATGCCTGTATGGCATTTGAACGCCATGCTACTTCTAAAATCACTCAAGCTGCAGATCTTTTTCAATTGCGTACAATGGGATTTCGTGGGGAGGCATTGGCTAGTATTTGTGCTGTAGCCCATGTGGAACTATTTACCCGAAGACCTGAAGATGAGATAGGAACACGAGTGGAAATAGCAGGTTCCAAAATTATTTCTCAAGAGATAGTGCAGTGTCCTATTGGGACTAATATACGGGTAAAAAATCTCTTTTTTAACGTCCCCGCACGCCGTAAATTTTTAAAAACAGACCAAACAGAGATGCGAAATATTCGAATGGAATATAATCGTATCGCATTGGTCTATCCGCAAGTTCAGTTTACACTTGTCAATAATGACGAGATTGAATCGGAATTGCCTATCAGTTCTCTAAAACAACGAATAGAAGCTGTTTGTGGACATTCTTCTAAACCGTTTACAAGTCAAGTCGTAGATGTTTTAGCCAATACGGAATTGGTCAATATATATGGTTATGTCGGCAAACCAGAAACGGCATCTAAGACTAGTCAGCAGTATTTTTTTGTCAATGGTAGATATATGCGGCACCCTTATTTTCATAAGGCAATCATCACTGCATATTCTGGTTTATTATCCAGTGACCACAGTCCATCGTATTTTATTTATTTTGAAATTCAACCTGATGCGATAGATGTTAATATACATCCGACAAAGACTGAAATCAAGTTCGCTGATGAACAGGCAATATTCCAAATACTGCTCGCTGCTGTGCGCGAATCATTAGGTAAGTTCAATATCACTCCTTCCTTAGATTTTACCTCTGAAACGCATATTGAGATGCCTCAAGCCACTCATTCTCCAACTGCTATTACCATGCCGCGTTTGCAGGTAGATCCGTCTTACAATCCGTTTAAGAAGCAATCTTCTCACAAACCGTCTGCTGCATCTGGATGGGAGAAATTATATGTACAATCTGCTTTCGATCAAACGTCAGAAGAACCACCTCAACAGTTATTCACATTGCCATCAATTACAGATGCAACTCCATTGATGCAGTGGGAGAATAAATATATTGTAGTGCCAACAGATAAGGGATTAATGTTGGTTCATCAACATCGTGCTCATGTAGCTGTCCTGTACAAAGAATTATTGTCACAGCTTCAAGAGCATAAGGGAATGTCCCAATCGTTACTTTTCCCTGAAGTGATTGAACTATCTAGTACGGATATGACGACACTGCAATCCTTGCAAAATGATTTGCAAGTGATTGGTTTTGCAATGGAGCAATTATCTCCCAACGCTTATACTATTACAGCAGTACCTATGCAACTTGGACAAATTAATCCGATTGATACGCTCCTGCAAGTCATTCATCAAGTGCAAGATACGGGATCTAATGTGACTTTGCAATGGCAAGAGGCAATGACCTTGACTCTTGCAGATAAGATGGCAATACCTTTGGGTAAAACTCTTACCGATATAGAGATGCGCGACTTGCTGATGCGTTTCAACGAAAATTATTCAGTACAATACCTTAATAATGGTCAAACTATTTTTACAATTCTTACACTTGATGAAATACAAAAGCGTTTTTAATGGTTGTATGGGGCTACTGTTGAACTTCTTGTTTGTAGCTTGTTCTGCCTCTACGGATACGCTGGTTATCTTGCACACCAACGATACACATTCACAGATTGAGCCTATTGCTGCGGGGAAGCGTGATGGTAATTGTGCTGGCTATGCAAGAAGAATGGGGTTCATACAGCAAGAGCGGGAGGCTAATCCGAATTTAATCTTATTGGATGCAGGTGATTTTTGTCAAGGGACTCCCTATTTTAATTTTTATCGAGGAAGAATGGAAGTGGAAGCGTTTAATAGGATGGGGTACGATGCTGTGACGTTGGGCAATCATGAGTTTGATAATGGGGTGGATACATTGGCGAGCGTTTTGCGAGATGCTAAATTTGCAGTAGTATCAACCAATTATGATGTGCAAAATACCCCACTAGAGGATATTGTACGTCCTTATGTAGTGGTTACGCGCGCGGGCGTTCGCGTAGGTATATTAGGTGTAGGTGTTAATCCAAAGGGATTGATTGCAGACAAAAATTTTTATCCGCTTCGCTATTTGGAACCCATACCTGTGGTGCAAAAAGTGGCAGATGAATTGAAAAAACACCATAAATGTGATGTCGTAATTTGCTTAAGTCACCTTGGGACTGATGCTCTAAGTGATGAACAAATATCCGATGTTGCTTTGGCTAAAGCGACGCGCAATATTGATGTGATTGTGGGGGGACATACCCATAAATTGGTTACAAATAGGTATGTAGAAAATTTGGACGGAGATAGTGTTTTATTATCGCAGATGGGCAAATCTGGGGCTAGAATTGGCAAAATTTTGCTTAAAATAGCGGAATAATTGCAGATTTATGCCTAAAAATTTGGAAAATCGAAAAAAAAGTTGTTACTTTGCACCCGATTTTGTGTAGTAATCAAATAAAATTGAAAAAAATATAAATTTATTAATAATAAAAATCATTACAATTATGGCTGAAATTGAAGCAAAAGTAAAAGCAATCATCGTTGACAAACTTGGTGTTGAAGAGTCTCAAGTTACTCCAGAGGCAAGTTTTACTGCAGATCTCAATGCAGACTCATTGGATACAGTAGAGTTGATTATGGAATTTGAGAAGGAGTTTGGTGTGCAAATTCCTGATGAGGATACACAAAAAATCAACACAGTAAAAGATGTTATTGATTATATTGAGAAACTTCAATAATACGTTATCTTGATTTTACTATTGGCGAGTTTATAGTTTTGGACTATAGACTCGCTATTGTGTTTTTGCTATGAACCATAGACGAGTTGTTGTTACGGGTATTGGATTGGTTACATCTTTAGGAAAGGATGTGGCTACAAACTGGAAAAATTTAGTTCAGGGAGAAAGTGGGGCTCAGACTATCACTAATTTTGATGCGTCTAAATTTAAAACGCAGTTTGCTTGTGAGGTCAAAGATTTAGACATTTCTTCCATATTTGATCGAAAAGAAGCGCGTCGATATGATCGTTTTACGCATTTGGCTATCTATTCAGCTGAAGAGGCTATGAACGATGCGCAACTTCAAATGGATAAAGAAGATCCTTTGCGTTGTGGTGTTATTTACGGAAGTGGCATGGGAGGTGTACATACTTTAGATGTGAATATCGCAGGTTTTGGAGCTGGTGATGGAACGCCACGTTATTCTCCGTTTTTTATTCCATCTATTATCACTAATATAGCTGCTGGTGTGTTGGCTATTCGCTATGGTTTTTGCGGTGTCAATTATGCTACCACTTCTGCTTGTGCTAGTTCTTCACACGCGATAGCTAATGCATATTATCAAATTTGTATGGGAATGGCTGACGTGATGATTACTGGTGGTAGTGAAGCCGCATCGGAATGTTCTGGAATAGGCGGCTTTAATGCGCTACATGCCCTTTCTACTCGCAACGATGACCCACAACGTGCATCTCGTCCTTTTTCAGCATCAAGAGACGGATTTGTTCTTGGAGAAGGTGCTGGAACCTTAATTTTAGAGGAATATGAACATGCCAAAGCGCGTGGAGCACATATTTATGCTGAAATTGTGGGAGTTGGATTGACATGTGATGCGTATCATATGACGGCATCAGATCCAGAAGGTGTAGGTGCTCAGCATGCCATGCGTTTAGCTATACAACATGCAGGAATTGCACCAAATAAAATAGATTACATCAACACGCATGGAACATCTACCCCGATTGGTGATATTGCAGAGGTAAAAGCCATTAAAAATGTGTTTGGTGAACATGCATACAATATTTCGCTGACTTCATCCAAATCTATGACAGGGCATCTTTTGGGAGGAACAGGAGCTGTAGAAGCTATTATTTCTATCCTCTCCATGCAACATGGTATAGTGACTCCTACTATCAATCACGAAGAGGGGGATGAGGACCCGAATATTGATTATAAACTCAATTTCACATTCAACCAAGCGCAGCAACGCGAAATCCACTATGCGATGAGCAATAATTTTGGCTTTGGTGGTCACAACGCATGCTTGCTCTTCAAGAAACCAATACCCAATATCCAATAACCAAAACCCAATAACCGCAAAAACGCGGCTCTGCCGCACTATATATTAACTGTTTTATTTTTTAAGGTATTATGATTACACCTAAAATTGGTGAGAACGCAGGTTTGATCTGGAACGAATTACAAGGTTGTGCTCTCACACTCAAAGCTTTTAAGAAAGCTACAAAATTGAAAAACGACGATTTGAACCTCGCTTTGGGCTGGTTGGCTCGCGAAGGTAAAATCGCTTTCGAAGAGGCAGAAGAATTGACTATTTCTTTGCTTTAATTCTTATTCTTAGGGCTGTTTGGCATTTGCCAAACGGCTCTATTTTAGCCGTCAATTACGCACAATAGACGCACTATTCACGCACAATAGACGGACAATATACGCACAATTCCAATCTCATCCAACTACTATGAATATAGCTATCGTGGGCGCATCAGGCGCCGTAGGACAAGAATTACTCCACATTTTGGCTCAGCGCCAATTTCCTATCACTTCCCTTCGACTTTTTGGCTCCGCACGTTCTGCGGGCACTACATATACGTTCTGCGGTAAGGAATACACCATAGAACTACTCCAGCATGGCGATCTCTTCCGTGGCATTGATATTGCTTTCGTTTCCGCTGGCGGTTCTGTGTCTAAGGAATATGCAGAAGACATCACCCGCTATGGAGCAATCATGATTGACAACTCTTCTGCTTTCCGCATGGACGAGAATGTACCTTTGGTGGTTCCCGAACTCAATGCTGACGACATTGCCCAGGCGTTGCAGGAGGGTGGGAAACGTATCATCGCCAACCCCAACTGTACCACTATTATTATGGCAGTCTGTTTGAAGGCCATTGAGGAATTATCACATATCAAGCGCGTACATGTATCTTCTTATCAATCGGCTTCGGGTGCAGGTGCCAGTGCAATGGCTGAGTTGGAGGAGCAATACCGCCAAGCTGTCAATGGTGAAGAAGTAAAGCACCAAAAGTTTGCTTACCAACTTGCATACAACCTCATTCCTCAGATTGATGTCTTTGGTGATGATGACTACACCAAGGAAGAGTTGAAGATGTACCACGAGACGCGCAAGATCATGCACTCGGACATTGCTGTATCTGCTACTTGTGTGCGTGTGCCTTCTTTGCGTGCACACTCGGAGGCAATTTGGGTAGAGACTGCCGAACCGCTTACTCCCGAGCAAGTGCGCGAAGCTCTTTCTCATGCAGAAGGTGTACAAATAATGGATGATCCTACTAAGTCCAATGGCACCTTCCCTTACCCTATGCCATTATACTTGAGTGGTACTGATGACGTATATGTAGGTCGTATACGCCGTGATTTGGCAAATGAGAATGGTATCACTTTTTGGTGTGTAGGCGACCAAATCCGCAAAGGTGCTGCGCTGAATGCGGTGCAGATTGCTGAGAAGATTGTCGCTAAGAAATAATAAAACGCTATTTACAGAAAAGGTTGCCAATTGGGCAACCTTTTGTTTTTTAGTTATCTTATGTTTAGAACAAACTCAGTTGTTCGTCCACGGGTTTGCTATCTTCAGGCACTTCGTTGGTGATGGTGAATGGCACATCTACTACATTCGTTTCGGTCGTTGTTTGCGCCTCATCACCTGCTGGCTCTGCCTGCTCATCGCCTTCGTTTGGTTCGATCTCTGGCTCTGGTTCAGGAGTGATGTCTTCTATCTTAGCAATATCCAGTGTGGAGAAGCGTTTTCCTTTTGCTTTGGGTGATTTGGCTTCTATAAACTCGGACATCTGTACCTCGATGGCTGGTTTGGTTTCATCTACAAAAGTGATACGGAAGATGGCCTCTTCGCGGTCGGTCAGAATCGTCATCTTGCTGTCGCTATTCTCGCCCAACATATTTTGGAGTTTAGCTTGTGCATCCATTTGGAAACGCTTGCCATAGTAGTAACCCAGATCGGCATTCCACATGGCGAGTGACCATACTTTTTCGCTATCGAATTTCTCAATACGCCAAATATTTTGGTCAAAGTGCGCTGTCAAATCAAAGTTGGTGAGGTAATAGCCGCCCGTATTGGTAATCACCAAGATACGATCCTCATCGGTAAACTCGCCTAAGTATTTGCCTTGTCCATCGTAGTTCAAGCGCAATATATCTGGGTCAAACCATACTTTGCGTCCGCCAAGTGTGGAATGTCCTTTTTGCTTGAGGGTAATGGATTTCACATCGTATTTGGTGAGTACATTGCCTCGTGCGGTGCGGCTCTTGATAGCCAATTCGCTGAGGTCCTTGATGACTTCCAGTTTCTTGAGGTGCAGTGCAGGTTTGAGTTGAATCTTAATCACTTCTGCCTCGCCGTTTGGATTGGCAGTGAAGTACATGACGCGTGAACCTGCTTTGCCTTGAGTGAGGTCATATTCTTTGTCGCGCGCAACGCCTGTTACCGCAAAACGTTTCATGTAGTATATGCCGCCTTTTCCATCGCGATAGATAGCATTGTAGATGGTTCGGTTGTCGTTCTTGCGATATATATCTATATGGATAATATCCAATCCAACGAACACCTTGTCGGCCACTTTCACAATCTTGTATTTACCATCTTTGTGGAAAATGATTACTTCGTCCAGATTAGAGCAGTTGCATAGGAACTCATCTTTCTTCAGAGCGGTACCAATGAAGCCATCTGTGCGGTTGATATACAGTTTCTCGTTGGCTTCTACTACGGTCTTTATATTGATGTTCGCAAAGTTGCGCACTTCAGTGCGGCGTGGATACAATTGTCCATACTTGGCTTTGAGGGTATCAAACCAATCTATGGTATAGTCATTGAGGTTTTTGAGGTTCTTGATGGTTGCTTTGATTTTCTTATCCAATTCGCGCATCAGCTCATCGGCTTTCTTCGAGTCGAAGCGTGTGATACGAATCATGCGAATCTCAAACAGTCGTTCTATATCCTCGCGGCGTACTTCACGAATCAGTTTCTCTTTCCATGGCTCTAATGCCTTATCAACGAATGCAATCAGTTTCTCTTTGTCAGGAGCTGTCTCGTATCCCTCTTCTTTGTAAATACGGTTCTCGATAAAGATTTTCTCGAGCGAGGTATAGAAGTATTGCTCCTCTAATTCGGCTTTTAGAATCTCCAATTCCCATTTCAGTAGGGCTTTGGTGTGTTCTACAGACATGCGGAGCAGTTCGCTGACGGTGGTGAAGATAGGTTTCTTATCTTGTACCACGCAGCAGTTAGGCGATATGTTTATCTCGCAATCGGTGAACGCGTAGAGTGCGTCTATCGTTTTGTCGGACGAACTACCTGGTGCCAGTTGCACTTCGATACGTGCTTCTTCGGCAGTGAAGTCATCCACCTTACGTACTTTGATTTTGCCTTTCTGTACAGCGCGTGTGATGGTTTCGATGATCTTGGTTGTTGTTGTACCAAAAGGTATCTCGGTGATGATTAGTGTTCGGTTGTCGTCCGACTTTTGTATTTTAGCACGGATACGTACGGTGCCGCCACGTTCGCCATCGTTGTAGCGACTCACATCAATCTCGCCGCCTGTAGGGAAGTCGGGATAGAGTTGAAACTCTTCGCCGCGCAGGTGGGCTAAAGCAGCATCGCAAATATCGCAGAAGTTGTGAGGCAGAATCTTAGAGTTGAGACCCACGGCAATACCCTCAACGCCTTGTGCCAGTAGCAATGGGAACTTGATAGGCAGGTGGATTGGCTCTTTTTTGCGTCCGTCGTAGGACATCATCCATTGTGTGGTTTTGGGGTTGAAGACCGTATCCAGAGCAAACTTGCTCAATCTGGCCTCTATGTAACGTGGTGCGGCTGCGCCGTCGCCAGTGAGAATGTTTCCCCAGTTACCTTGACAATCTATGAGCAGGTTCTTTTGTCCCAGTTGCACAAGTGCATCTCCGATGCTGGCATCACCGTGAGGGTGGTATTGCATGGTTTGACCCACGATGTTGGCTACCTTGTTGTACTTGCCATCATCCACGCCTTTCATGGCGTGCAGAATACGGCGTTGTACGGGTTTCAGACCATCTTCGATAGCGGGTACTGCACGCTCCAATATCACATACGAAGCATAGTCCAAGAACCAGTCTTGGTACATGCCTGTCAAATGTTGTTTCACTGAATCGTTATGCTCTGCCATATTCTATAAACACTAAATTCTAAAACACCAAACTACACCTCCACTTCTGCCCATGCAACTGGCAAGTCCAATGGTGGATTCTTCTTTGCTATTCTCACATGTATTTCTTGTGCTTGTGGAAAGGCGGTTTGTAATGCGTGCTTCATACGCCATGCCACATGCTCCAATAGGTCAGATGCTTGTTGCATTTCTTGATGTACTATTGTACAAACAAAACGATAATCCAATGTGTCTTGGATATCGTCCGATGGCATGCCCTGCGGGTCATCTACCACTATGCTCACATTTACGAGAAAGGTGTTGCCCTTCTGCTTCTCTTCTTCCAATACGCCGTGATAGGCATGGCATTGGATGTCGCGCAGACGGATAATCACGATTATCCTAAACGCTTGTTAATCAAGATGTAGGACAATACGCCTGCCACCTCAAGAGCCAATGCTGCTACCAGCAAACCGTTGACTTGTACTCCAAAATAATATACTGCCAAGCATACTACGCCAAGCAATACCAAAATAGCACCTAAATTTTTCAAAAGGGTATTCATATACGTTATAGTTTTTTAATTAACTTTATTTTCGCTACAAAGGTACAACATTTTTTTGAGATAACAAAATCTTTTTCTATTTTCTTGCAAAATATCCTCATATTAGACGTTCTTTACGCGCCACATGCCACCAGGCATGGATTTCACCATCTCTTGTATCTCCATCATCATTAGTTCGGCAGATACGGTGCCGTATGCCAATTGTGTTTCCATCACCAGTTGATTGATGTGCATGCCGTTTTCGGCGTCGCGCAAAAGGTTGATAAGTTGTTGCTGCGTAGGGGTTAGGTCATATAGCATTTCCATCATCGTAGTCTGTCTGGGTTGCTTGGTTTGTTCTTCCCAGCGCATAGCAGCTAATAGGTCTGCGGCATTTTCTATGAGTTGTGCTTTTTGCTGTTTGATTAGTTGGTTGCACCCAGCACTACACACGTCATTTGGCCGTCCTGGTACTGTAAATATATCGCGATTGTAGTCTTGTGCCATCTGTGCGGTAATCAGCGAACCGCCTCTGGCTTTCGACTCCACCACTACCACCGCGTCTGCCATACCTGCTACGATACGATTGCGTGCTACAAAATTAAAGCGTTCGGGTTCTGTGCCAGTGGTGTATTCTGTGAGTATTCCACCTTTGTCTAAGGATTGTACTGCCACATTACGGTGCACCGCAGGATATACTCTATCTAATCCGTGGGCAGGGATGATGATTGTAGGAATCCCTGCTTCTATTGCCGCCCTGTGTGCAATCACATCTATTCCGTATGCCAATCCGCTGATGATGGTCAAGTTTGGCACTTGGGCGGCTAAGTCCAATACAAAGCGCCTGCACCAGTCCTTTCCTCTCTCACTGGGCATACGTGTGCCTACTACGCTGACCGCATGCTGGGGATTGACATCTATATTGCCTTTTCCGTATAGTAGTAGCGGTGCGTCCACGCATTGCGCGAGGCGATAAGGATAGTTGGTGTCTTTGTAATAGTATAGTTGGATAGTATGTTTCTCGATGAAATCGAGTTCTTTTTGTGCGTGTTGCATCGCTTCACGGCTTACCATGTCGGGATGGTGAGCTATGGCTGCGGTGGCACTGTCGTATCGATCTAACACTTCTCGCAACTGCCTCTGGCGTGTACGGTTGCCCCATGTGATAGCTATTCTATTGAGCCACTCTTCTCTCATACCATTTTGTTCCTATTATCCATCCGCCAACAGCCAACGCAATGCCTACGCAGTCGGCCAGCCAATCCATCCAGTCGCCTGTACGTGGATAGCAATATCTATCTTGCATTATCTCGATGAATCCGCCATATATTACAGGAATAGCGATGGCGATGGTCCATAGCAGCCAGGGTTGGCAGCCCGTTCGTTTGCTATCCCATAGCAATACCAATGTTAGTACCAGATACATCAATATATGTGCCCATTTGTCTATACCTTCAATAGAGGGTAGGGGAACGCTTGGTTCGCGCAATAGGCAGACATATGCTATTGCGCTAATCACCAAAAAACTCTTCCAGTATCCTATAATTTTTCGCCAAAGCATAAGTCGCCTGCATCGCCCAAACCAGGAACAATATACTTCTTTTCGTTGAGCATAGGGTCAATCACTGCGCACCACAAGGTGGCGTCTTCTGGCATATTGGCTTGCAGATACTCGATGGCTTGAGGGGTACCAAACAGACATGCTATATGCACATTTTTGGGAGTGCCGTGGCTCAACAATGCCTTGTATCCCACTTCCATCGACAGACCTGTGGCGAGCATTGGATCTACCAATATCAATGTCTTGCCTTCAATAGCTGGCGCAGCCAAGTATTCCGATACAATCTCTATTTGCATCTCGCCTCTACGACCGATGGTTTCCTTGCGATAGGCGCTGATGAAGGCGTTTTCGGCTTGATCAAACATGTTTAGAAATCCCTGGTGCATAGGCAGTCCCGCGCGTAGTAGCGTGCCAAGCACAATTTTGTCTTGAGGTACTTGCACTTCAGCTACAGCCAGTGGTGTCTGCACTTGTTCGGTGGCGTAGGTCAGATGGCGGCTGATTTCTACAGCCATGATTTCGCCTATTCGCTCGATATTACGGCGAAAACGCATGCTGTCTTTTTGCACCTCTGTGCTACGCATTTCTTTTAGATACTGATTCAGCAACGAGGGTTGCTCGGATAGATTAATGACTTTCATGGGATGTTCGTATTGAAAATATTGCGCAAAGTTACTGCTTTTTTTGCAGATACGCAAATTTTTTACTACCTTTGCACAAAATTTTGAATATGAAGGAGCAGAATACGCATTATGTCTATCAGGAGCCAGCGATTGAGTTTGTGACGGTGGCGGTACAATTATGCTTATATTTGGAGCAAACAGCCGAGCACGAAAAAGCCGATTTTATTGAGAAGATGCTCTGTATGTTGCCATTGTTATACCTCAAAGCGCGTCTTGTGCCAAAGGCAACCGAAGAGTTAGACGGCTATTCCGAGCGCTTTGTGACGGAGCAAGAATATGAAGATTTGCGCCAATTCATCGCACAGAAATTAGGTTCGGACGATGCCTACCTGGAGGTGTTTGTGGAGGAGATGCGCTATTCCGATGAACCCATCACGGCGTTTATCTCGGAGAATATAGCGGATATATATCAAGAGATGAAAGACTTGGCATGCAACTATCAGACGCGCGATGAGGCGGTGATGAACGATGCGTTGGTCAGTTGTTTAGAGGCCTTCGAGCAACATTGGGGACAGAAACTACTCAATGTGCTTCGTCCGTTGCACCTCTTGTCTAATAGCGAAGAAAAAGAAATTTGATATGAGCAGTTTTTTGCCAAATACTTTTGCACCACATATTGACAAGACAGCTATTCAGGCGCTGCCTGTGACTTTTTTTGAGGGCGAAGTCATTGTGGTGGACAAGCCCGAGATGGTGGCAGATGCTGCGGCGTATTTGCGCCAGCATACCGTGTTGGGCGTGGATACCGAGGCGCGTCCTTCGTTCAAACGCGGCGTACATTATCCTACGGCCTTGGTGCAAATTTCCACCTTGGAGCGCTGCTATCTATTTCGCCTAACGCATGTGGGAATGCCCGTTGAAATCGCACAAATCTTTGCTAATCCTGATATTTGCAAGGTTGGATTGGCTTTCAAAGACGATATCAATGGTCTGCGCAGAAGGCGTGATTTTACACCTGCAAACTGCGTTGATCTGCAATCCATGGTCTGCAAGTATGGCATTATGGAGTTGGGATTGCAAAAGATTTTTGCTATCATTTTTGGTAAGAAGATTAGCAAGGCACAACAGTTGACTAATTGGGAAAACTCGCATCTCACTGACGAGCAAGCACGCTATGCTTCTACGGATGCGTGGGCTACATTGAGTATTTATTTGGCGTTGCAACAAGTGAAACCTCTATCCAAGCGTGCGGTAGAAGCGCTCAAACGTGCGGAGAAGGAGGCGCAGATACGCCGCCAACAAGAAGCCATGGCAAAAAAGTGTTTAGAGGACACCGCCAATGCGGCTACTGTTTAGAGTTTAGTGAACGCTTCGCTACTGTTTAGAGTTTAGAGATAAGAGATTATGACGACGGTATATTTGAAACCCCATAAAGAAGAGTCGCTTCTTCGTTTTCACCCTTGGGTATTCTCGGGTGCTATTCGCAGTATTCAATTGGACGCAGATTATCCACATGCACAGCCACAAGAGGGCGAGGTGGTACAAGTGCGCGATTCCAACGGCAAAATTTTAGGTGTAGGACACTATCAGATTGGCTCTATTGCCGTGCGTATCTTGGCTTTTGGAGTAGGGGAGCTGCCTGCGGATTTTTGGCAAGAGCGTATTCGTGCAGCATATGAAGTGCGCCGTTCGTTAGGTTTGATTACTTCGACATCCAATACCCAATATCCAATACCCGATACCCAATCCCCAATTAATAACACTTATCGTCTGGTCCATGGCGAAGGTGATTTTCTGCCTGGACTGATTGTGGATGTGTATGCCGATACAGCCGTGATTCAGGCCCATTCCATCGGTATGCACTGCCATCGCCAGGAGATTGCAGAAGCGATAGTGCAGGTGGTGCCACAAGTGGATAAGGTGTATTATAAGTCAGACGATACTTTGCCCCACAAAGCACCTATTCAAGGGGAGCGTGTGGGTTACTTGATTGGTGCAGAAAAAGCCGATTTTAACGGCGATTTTTGGGCAAAAGAGAATGGATTGGACTTCCGCATTGACTGGCTCCGTGGACAAAAGACGGGTTTCTTTATTGATCAACGCGACAACCGCTCGCTCTTGGAGCATTATGCCAAGGGCAAAGAGGTACTCAATATGTTCTGCTATACAGGTGGTTTCTCCGTCTATGCCTTGCGTGGCGGTGCGAAACTGGTTCACTCGGTGGATGTGAGTCAGAAGGCGATTGACTTGGTGCGCAGTAATGTGGCACACAACTTTGGCGAGCATGCACCACACGAAGCGTTTGCTGAGGAGGCATTTGAGTTCATGGCTAAGAATCAGAATAAGTATGACTTGATTATATTGGATCCCCCTGCATTCGCCAAGCACCGCGATGCGGTTAAGAATGCCCTTCGTGGCTATCAGCGCTTGAATGCGAAGGGCATACAGGCCATCCGTCCAGGAGGTATCTTGTTTACTTTCTCTTGCTCGCAGGCAATTGATAAGGATATGTTCCGTTTGGCAGTCTTCTCTGCTGCGGCACAAGTGGGACGTAAAGTGCGTATCTTGCACCAACTGCACCAACCTGCCGATCACCCAATCAATATCTACCATCCAGAAGGAGAGTATCTGAAGGGTTTGGTACTACAAGTTGAGTAAAGAATTTCATTTCCCCCATCTCCCCTCCTCGCAGCACCCTCACACGGTGCTGCTTTTTTTCATCTTTTGAAGACACCTAATTCCTTTCCTCTCTTCACCTCATCTATAGCTTGCTCCTTTTTTTACCTCAATTGTGCGATTTTGAAGTGAAAAAGGAGCAAGCTAACAGTAATGAACCTCTTTTAATAAAAAAAGTGCATTTTTTTGTAAAATTCTTTGAGATACTGACAAGTTTTAGCAGTTTGATGTAGTACCTTTGCAGCGGATTTCTTATTTCGTATTAAAAATACTCAAACGATAATTTCAAAAAAATGCAAAATTATGGCAAAGCAAACACAGCAGGAATTGATTCCAACTACAGAACAAACAACGAACAATCAATTACTGCAAATTGAACCACTCATTCGAATTATTCGTGGGCAACAAGTACTATTAGATAGCGACCTTGCTATCTTGTACGGAGTAGAAACTAAGCGTTTGAACGAGCAAGTTAAACGCAATATTGAGCGTTTCCCAGATGACTTTATGTTTCAACTAACAAAAGTGGAACTCGTCAACTTGAAGTCGCAAATTGCGACCTCAAGTGCAACTAACGATTCTCTAAGATCACAAATTGTGACCTTAAACACCGAGAACTATTCTATAAGGTCGCAAAATGCGACCTTGAACGCGGGTACAAACTTGAAATCACAAATTGTGACATCAAGTCATGGTGGTGCTCGTAAACTACCATATGCCTTCACCGAAAACGGTATTGCTATGCTCAGTAGTGTTCTGCGTTCGCCAATAGCTATTCAAGTCAACATCCGTATCATGCGTGCCTTTACCGCCATGCGCCAGTTCATTGCTTCCAATGCACAGATATTCCAACGCTTGGATGTGATGGAACAAAATCAATTAGCAATCGTGGCGCACCAAACAGAAACTGACCACAAACTCGAAGAGGTATTCCGTCGTTTGGATAGCGGTAATGTGCAACCCCACCAAGGTATCTTCTACGATGGGCAAATCTTCGATGCCTATACTTTCATCAACGATCGCATACGCGAAGCCACCACCCGCATCATCCTTATTGACAACTACATCAACGATAGCGTGCTAACCATACTATCCAAACGAGTAGACAAAGTGGCGGCTACCATCTATACCAAAAAACCAACCGCACAACTGCAACTGGATATCCAAAAACACAATGCGCAATATCCTCCAATAAGTGTCATAGAGTTCGACCGCTCACATGATCGTTTTCTCTGCATAGACGAGACGGTCTATCACCTCGGTGCCAGCATCAAAGACCTCGGCAAGAAGTGGTTCGCCTTCTGCCGCATGGACATGCCTACCACCGAACTATTGCACAAATTACCTGTATAGTCAAACTTGTGTGCTTCTTCCGAACTTGCTCCTTTTTTTTACCTCAATTGTGCGATTTGAAGTGAAAAAAGGAGCAAGCTAACAATAAGCAATAGATGAGAGGTGGTAGGGGGGGAAGTTTAAGTTTTTTTTAGTTTGTCAAGAGCTTTTTTAGTTTGTCAAGAGATTGGGTAGTTTGTCAAGGGCTTCGTCTCGGATCTGACAAACACGTGCGTTACTCACACCCAACAACAACCCTACCGCTTGCAAACTCATCGGTTTTCGTACACCGATACCATACAACAGCCGCAATACCTCACACTCACGACTCGGCAAGTGCTCTAACGCTTGCAACAAGGTGCTACGACCCTGTGCAAACACCATCGCTTCATCTGCCATCATAAACGAAGCATCACCCAATATACTCGCCTCGTCCATGA
>JAXJWX010000086.1:0-14314 GCA_036307765.1 Paludibacteraceae bacterium
CTCGTATACAGCGAGGATTTGCGCTGGAGTAGTATCGTTAGAACCAAGACCATAGCGACCACCTACTACGAGGATATCGCCAAGACCGAGCTCTTGGAGTGCGTCTTTTACGTCGAGGTACAATGGTTCGCCATTAGCACCTGGCTCTTTGGTGCGGTCAAGCACGCAGATACGTTTCACAGAAGCAGGCAATGCCTCCTTGAGGTACTTGAGTGAGAATGGACGATAGAGGTGTACGTTGATCATACCGAGCTTGTTGCCCTTCTCTGCCTCAAAGTCGATAACCTCCTTGATTGCCTCGCAAGCAGAACCCATACAGATGATGATGTTCTCTGCATCAGGAGCACCATAGTAGGTGAATGGGCGATAGGTGCGGCCGGTGATCTTAGAAATCTCATCCATATAGTCGCTAACGATGTCAGCTACCTCGTTGTAGTATGGGTTGCAGCTCTCGCGGTGCGCGAAGAACACGTCTGGGTTCTCAGCCATACCACGCATAACAGGACGCATAGGAGAGAGTGCGCGATCGCGGAACTCTTGGAGCGCCTTCATATCAAGGAGTGGACGCAAATCTTCCATATCCACTACCTCTACCTTTTGGTACTCGTGAGAGGTACGGAAACCGTCGAAGAAGTTGAGGAATGGCACGCGGCTCTTGATAGTAGCAAGGTGAGCTACACCAGCGAGGTCCATGACCTCTTGTACGCTACCCTCAGCGAGCATAGCGAAACCTGTTTGGCGGCAAGACATCACGTCTTGGTGGTCACCAAAGATACAAAGAGCGTGGCTTGCCAAAGTACGAGCAGACACGTGGAATACAGATGGGATGAGCTCACCCGCGATCTTGTACATGTTAGGGATCATCAGGAGGAGACCTTGGCTGGCGGTGAAGGTAGTGGTGAGAGCACCTGCGTTGAGTGCGCCGTGCACAGCACCTGCAGCACCTGCCTCAGATTGCATCTCTTGTACCAACACTGTCTCGCCGAAGAGGTTCTTGCGACCTGCTGCAGCCCACTCGTCCACGTTCTCCGCCATAGGAGAAGATGGGGTGATAGGATAGATGGCAGCTACCTCGGTGAACATATACGCGATATGCGCCGCAGCAGCGTTACCATCAAGGGTTAAATACTTTTTTTCTTTGTTCATTGTAGTATAATTTTGTTGTTAAATAGTTTTTCTAGTTGGGCTAGTAGAACTAGTAGGGCTAGTTGGACTAGTGCGGCTAGTTGGGCTAGTTGAGCTAGTAGGACTAGCAGACAAATAGCGTGCCAGAGGCATTAGTACAGGAAGCCAAAGAGCCAAAGCGGGATATTCTTTTGGCTGCCTACTTCGAGATCGGCGATGGCGCTATAGCGGATGCCGGTCTTGGTTGGTGTGGTTGCCAAGGCGTCCATGTAGTACTTGCCATCGATGATGAACATGGCACTACGATCGGTGGCGTTGATCTTGTGGTTGCCGTGGAGGGCATTGTAGAAGAACGTTTCAGCCACGGTTTGGCGGTCGATATCGCGTACCGAAGTGGCATAGCAGAGGTTGGAGTTCTGCATATACACCTTGGTTGGTTTGAGCGGGAACTGTTTGCCCTCGGGATAAAGGAGGTTGAGCAGACGCGCATCCTTGAGGTACTTGATATAGTTCATTGTGGTCGAACGCGAGCAGTCAATAGCTTGCGACAGACTGCTGACATTCAAACTACATGGCGTTTCTTGCAACATAAGGTGCAACAATTTACGCAACTTAGGCAGTGAACTCACTTCGATTTGCTTAATCAGGAGCACATCGATCTCCAATATCATGTTCATCATTTTCAGAAGCGACTCCGAAAAATCGTGTGGCTCTAAGAATAATGGATAATAGCCATGATGAAGATAGTTATCAAAATAATCTAATGGCTTTATTGTCTGACATATACGATGAGCTATCTCACGATGATTCTGCAATATATCTTCGAGCGAATAGACCGGAAATTTCGTTCCTAGTGTCACATTCAAGTACTCGCGAAAACTAAAACCACGCAAGTTGTACGGATGCACAATCGAACCAATATCACGATTATCTTCCACTAGACGCATTACCGATGATGCCGTAAAGATAATATGCAAGTTTGGATAGCGAAAATAACACTGACTGAGTTCGCGTGACCAGTTCGGATATTTGAACGCCTGATCAATGAGCAATGTTGTACCTCCTGCGGCAACAAACTCGCCTGCAAAGTCCACCAACGAATGTTCTGTAAAATAGAAATCGTTGAAATTCACATACAACGTGTGTTTTCCCAATTCAGGATTTTTCTTACGAATCTCCTTTGCGTAATTAAGCAAGAAGTCCGTCTTTCCGACACCACGTCCACCTTTGACTGCTATCAATCGATCATTCCAATTGATTTCATCCATCAGCACGCGTCTTGCAGGTACTTGCACATGCTCTACCAAAAAATCATGTGTTTTATAAAATGCTTCCAACATAGCAGTATATTGTTTTTCGAATCACCATACATTTGGCTAGGCCAACTCTTTCGCGCTGCAAAGGTACAACTTTTTTTGCAAATTTGCAAACTCTACATGACATTTTTGACAAAATATTCAAAAAAAAGTCCCCAAGCCAAAACTTGAGGACTTTGCTTAAAGCAATTTGCAATTTTATCCTTTAGAAATTGCGCCGCTTGGGCAAACATCAGCACAAGTGCCGCACTCTGTGCACAAGTCAGCATCAATTGTGTAAATGTCACCTTCAGAAATTGCGCCCATTGGGCACTCATCAATACATGTACCACATGCGATACATTCGTCAGAAATTACGTAAGCCATAATCGTTTTAATTTATTGTTAAAAAAGTTTTAAAAGTTTCAATGTTTCAAATGCGAGTGCAAAGGTACAACAAAAAAATCAAAATACCAAATATTAGGGATTAAATTTTATAAAAAATCTTTTTCACTTTTTCTTTTTCGCAGTTTGCACAGCTGCCATTAGCCGAGCATTTGGGCCCGTCAACTGCTTGTCAACCAATCCTTTTTGCTTAGCAAAGGTGGTCCAATTCTTAGCACCCTTCTCCTTGATCGGCATCCCCAATTGCAGGTAGTGACAGTAGGCAATACCCAGCGCATCGGTGGCATCCAACTTTTTGGGCATCTGCTCATCGGGTATATGCAAGAAGCGTTGCAACATGTCTGCCACCTGATGTTTGTCGGCATGTCCGTTGCCCGTGATAGCCATCTTGACTTTCATAGGCGAGTACTCCACCACAGGTACATCTTTGGACAGAGCGGCTGCGATAGCCACACCCTGCGCATGTACAATCTTAATCATCGTCTGCGGATTCTTGTCCACAAACTGCGATTCGATAGCGAGCACAGAGGGATGATATTTCTCAATGAGTTCTTGCAAAAAGAAAAACTCCTTTTGCAGACGTGCATACTGATCGTCCAGTTTATGCACATCATACACGCCAAAGTCTATGATTTCGACCTTGTTGCCAATGGTGTGAATAAGCGCATACCCCATATACAATGTACCTGGGTCCACACCTAATATAATATGTTCTTTTACCAGTTTGTCAAGCATCGCACTGCTTCATCTATCAAAAGATCTTTAGCATAATGATTCGAGTCCACCACCGTCACCCGTTTATGCAACACCAGTTTATCATTCGGTACTATTTTTTGCGTAATCGAAAAACCTATCACATCTTGTTTTTCCACTTTGATAGGACGTTGTGTAACCAACATGTCATTTTTCATCAGTTGATAATTCATGGCACAACATAGTTGTACATTCATAGGGTGCAACTGCATCCAACTCCAACACAAATCATCTCCCACATAATTCATCAGCGGATACCATTTATCCGCATCTTCACCTCCGCGCAACAAGGACAAGATAGTAATCGGTCCTGTATAATTCACCGACTGTACTTCATACGTCAGGCACATCAATCCCTGCTGCGGCATCATCAGTTGGCGTTTAGCTATCACCTTCAACGTACAACCTTGAGGTGATGTAGCCACAAAGTGGCGTTCCAGCAAGGGTTGATTCTTATGCAGACAACGATAGAATTGTTCCACTTTCCACTCTTTTAAATCCAATCGCTCGTTATGCAATCGTACCGATATGGCTGAGAGGTTCAAGACCGATGCATCTATCCCTTTGATAAAAGTCTGCAGGCGTTGTTCGCCTGAATAATGTTCTTCAAAATGCGCTGTTTGACATAGATAGTCATTCGAAAAAGTCAATTGCTGCTCTATCACATGCTCCTGTTGAGGATCCCATTCGTTTTGTTCTATTGTCCAAGTATTATACTGCAACATATCTTCTCTAAAATCTAAACACTACTTCGTCGTTTCTCTCACAATCAAATCGGTAGGCACCATTTCCGTTCGAGGATATTTTCCTTCTCCATTTAATCTATCCAGCAGTCGCATCATAGCTCGTCTGCCTATATCCGCACCATGCTGCTGCACCGTAGTGAGCATAGGCTTAGTAGCTCGACAGATGGGAGCATCCGAAAAACCACATACGGCTAATTCGTTTGGAATATCCACACCCAGAATATGTGCAGCATGCAGTACCCCCGCAGCACAATCGTCATTCACACAAAACACAGCATCGGGCTGATTCTCTCCCTGTAAAACATGTGGCGTATCAATAATTGCTTTTTGCCGCGTATCGCTTTCCACCACCATTTTTTCGCTAATGGGCATACCGTAATTCAGCAATGCATCTCGCCACCCCTGATATCTCCTGCGTGATACCTCCAACTGCATAGAAGACGTAAAGCACATCACTCGCCGACACCCTGTCTGAATAAGATACTCCACTGCGTTATATGCTCCTTGATAATCATCCGAAACCACCTGATCACATTTCAACGAAGGACAAGGTCGATCGTACAGCACAAGAGGAATACCATTGTCCACAATCTCCTTCAGATGGTGCAGTTCTACCGTTTGCTTGCTCACTCCCACCAATATACCTGCCACGCGGCTGCCAATCAAGGTATGAACGGCTTGTATCTCTTTATTTACATCTTCTCCTGTTTGGCAAATCAGAATCTGATAACCCGCTTCGTTAGCCGTTTGTTCTATACCATCCAGCACCGAAGAAAAAAAGTGGTGATTCAGTTCTGGGATCACAACACCTATCGTCGTATTACGACAT
The DNA here is from genome assembly GCA_036307765.1 of Paludibacteraceae bacterium. Taxonomy (GTDB): domain Bacteria; phylum Bacteroidota; class Bacteroidia; order Bacteroidales; family Paludibacteraceae; genus Colicola. The sequence continues at coordinate 5,154 of JAXJWX010000086.1, forward strand.
GTGCGCAAGTTGCTAGCCATTAGATTGGGCTTATAGTTAAGCTTCTGCGCACACTCACGCACCAATTGCTTGGTTCGTTCGCTTATATCGGGATGATTCTGTAGCGCACGACTCACGGTCGAAACAGAAATGCCCAATTCCCGTGCTATATCCTTAATTGTTATTGGTTTCATTGTCTTTACTTCTCACGTTCTCTACTCTTCAATGCGCCGCGGAAGATGACCAACACGGCTCCTGCTACCAGCACATAATCCGAATAAGGTTGCATCTTCATTATGCTCATCACAGCACCTGCCAGCAACACGATCAGACCTACAATCAATAATATATTACTCCATTTCATAACTTATCACTCACAACTCATCACTCCACCACATACACATCCTCATTGGGTGCATGCATGCGATATTGTTCACGAGCAAAACGTTCCAGACTATCCGTATTGTCTAATGTTTCTAACACAGATTGAGATTTTGCGGTTTCCTCTCGCATCACCTGCAATTCCTCCTTCACTTCGCGCATTTTTACAGCGCGCTTAACGTATTGTATCAGACTATTATCTCCCATAAAAAGGAGCAATAATGCAAACAAGCACAACGTAATTGCATACTTGTTTATCAAATACTTACGTACTTTTGGCCAAAAACTTTTTTCTTCCATACGCATAAATTTTAAACTATTCCCGCAATTTTTCCGCAAAATTACTGCAAAAAAATCATATATGCAAATTTTATTGCATAAATATCACCAATCTTTAGTGAATTATAAGTAATTCTTGAGTGATTTTACTACTTTCCAGCAAGTTTGAACGAAATATTTTGCAATTTTCTTGTGTACTTCGCAAATTTTCTGTACCTTTGTTGCGAATTTGTGAATCGTGAATCGTGAATATCCTTTATGCGTAAAATTATTTGGATACTTATCGCCATTACTTGTATCAATGCTGTTAGCATTGCAGCGACCGTAGTGCATATCGCCAATCCTGAAACTTGGACCTATGCTGAGCTTAGTAATTACGTTGGGAAGACGGTGCAGTTTGACGTACCATTTTACGTCTGCAATAACTACAATGGGATTACCATTTCCCCCCGCCGCATTTTTCAGCCTACCAACCAAGCGTTCCCCCTATCCAACGAATACCATACAATCCTCTCTTTGAATGCGCAGGGGACTATCACGCTGAATAACGTCAGCGGCTACCATCGCTTAGGCGAACGGTTGCACAACCTCACGGTCAAGGTCAACAGCAGCACCAATGTCAGCCTCATATCGTGCGATTGGCAAGGCAACTCACGCCAAGAATTGGAGCAAGGATATAATCTCAACGCTATCAATATGCGTGGAGAGCATACGTTGCTGGTCTGCTGCATGAATCTGGAGTACTATCTAGTAGAGAACATCTCTAGCAGCAATGGTAGCATGGGACCCAACACCCAATCCGAACACCAGAAGCAACGCGCCAAAGTGAGCAAAGCACTCGCCAAAATCAATGCCGATTTGTACGGCTTTGTAGAGATAGAGCAAGGACAAAGCGCGTTGGCAGAAATTGCAAGCGATTTGACTAAAAACACGGGACGCCACTTCACCTATATCAATGATGGCGGTTCAGCACGTGGCACTTATACCAAGTCGGGATTCGTATATTGTAGCGATATATTGAAGCCATATGGCAAATTGCGTGAGAACAATACAGGCGTATCAGAACGCAAAAAGACCCAAGCATTTCAGGAGATTGCTACAGGCGAAAAATTCCTCTTCTCCGTTAATCACTTCAAAGCTAAAAGCGGAAACGGATACGGCGATAATGCCAACCAAGGTGACGGACAGGGCACGTACAACGGTGACCGTGTACGCGAGGCACAATCCCTTCTCTCGAACTATATATCCGACCGCAATTATTATGGCGACGATAATATTCTTATCATGGGCGACCTCAACGCCTATGCCATGGAAGACCCTATCACGGTGCTACGCGAAGGTGGTATGATTGACCTACACCGTGCTTTTCATGCGGATAGTAGTTATAGCTATGTGTACCACGGACAAGCGGGTTACCTCGACCACGCGCTATGCGACAGTACGCTTTTTCCAAGTGTCACGGGAATGGTGGCATACCACATCAATTCCGATGAAAGCGACAGCTACACCTACGACAAATCTTCCGACCAAACTATGTTCCGCTGTAGCGACCACGATCCTGTGTTAGTGGGTCTGCGTTTAGACACCACATATACCATTACACCCCCGCAGCCTACGGTAGATGTCACTGTTTGTTACCAAGGCATCATTCCATACATTCAAAATGCAGAAGGAGGATATTATATGGTATATCGTTTGGATGGACTGAAAATAGCGCAATCCCCAATTGCTAGTAATCAGGAACCCATTACGGGATTAGCACAAGGTCTGTATATTATTAATATCTATGGACGGGGCAAATGCCTACAGACAAAAATCCTCATTCAAAGATTTTAGATAACATGGATTTATTTTCGCAAATAGAAATCCCAGAACGCGAAGAGATTCTTGCTCTGCGCAAAGAATTGGAACTGGCGAACTATCAATACTACGTATTGAACGCCCCCACTATGTCTGACTACGACTTCGACCAGAAGCTCCATCGTCTGCAAGACTTGGAGGCACTCCACCCCGACATGTTCGATCCCAAGTCCCCCACCCAGCATGTCGGCTCTGACCTGATAGAGGCGAAAGGCGAAAGGCGAGAGGCGAAAGGTGAGAGGCGAAAGGCGAAAGGATTCGCACAAGTGGCACACAGGTATCCGATGTTGTCGTTGGCGAATACCTATTCACAAGAAGAAATAGAGGATTGGCTTAGCAAACTGCCAGCGAATGTGGAGATAGTGTGCGAACTCAAGTACGATGGACTCAGTATCTCCCTTTGGTACGAGAATGGCACACTCACCAAGGCTCTCACCCGTGGCGATGGCACCAAGGGCGACAATGTAATCGAAAACATTCGCACAATCTCATCTATTCCACAAAGCATTCCTATAGCCAATAGCCAATATCCAATAGCCAAAAATTTCCTCGAACTGCGTGGCGAGGTGCTGCTTTCTTGGGAAGCATTCGAGCGTCTCAATCAGGAACGTGAAGCACAAGGTGATGCGCTATTTGCTAACCCACGCAACGCGGCATCAGGTACACTTAAATTGCAAGATCCTAACGAAGTTGCACGTCGTGGATTGACATGCTACCTCTATTATATGTTGGGAGAAAACCTCCCTGCCAACACGCACTACGACCGCCTACAGATAGCCAAGCAATGGGGATTCCCTATCAGCGATGCCGTGAAGGTCTGTCACTCGCTGGAGGAGGTGATGGATTACATCCATTATTGGGATATTGAGCGCAAGAACCTACCCGTTGCCACGGATGGTATCGTGCTCAAGGTGAACGACTTATCCGTACAAGAGGAATTGGGCTACACCGCCAAATCGCCTCGTTGGGCAATAGCATATAAATTTCCTGCAGAGAAACAACTCACCCGCCTCAATGCCATCACGTATCAGGTAGGCAGAACGGGCGTAGTGACTCCTGTAGCCAATCTGGAACCCGTACAACTCTCTGGCACCACGGTGCAACGCGCCACCTTGCACAATGAGGATTTCATTCGCCAATTGGACATCCGCGAAGGCGATATGGTATGGGTGGAGAAAGGTGGCGAGATTATTCCGAAAGTTATTGGCAAAGACCCCACCCAACCTCCCCTTAAAGGGGAGGAGATAACCGAAGTGCCCTCCCCTTTAGGGGAGGAGTTCCCTCCCTCGAAGGGAGGGATGGGGAGGGTCCCCTCCTTCTTCCCTACCCATTGTCCCGAATGTGGCACGCCATTGGTGCGTGTGGAGGGCGAAGCGGCATGGCGTTGTCCGAATGAGACGAGTTGTCCACCACAGATCAAGGGTAAGATGGAACACTTCGTTTCGCGCAAAGCGATGAATATTGACGGCTTGGGTAGCGAGACTATTGACCTACTCTACTCACAAGGCCTACTCCACAATATCGCCGATATTTATACCCTCACACAGGAGGACATCGCTCGCCAAGAGCGCCTCGGCGAGAAGTCGGCACAGAACATCCTAGCGGGTATTGAGCAGAGCAAGCAAGTGCCTTGGGCACGCGTATTGTTTGCCCTTGGCATACGCATGGTGGGCGAGACAACCGCCAAGAAGATTGCGCGTCGTTTCCCCAGCATCGACCAACTGCAATGGGCAACCGTGGAGCAACTGACTGCTATCGACGATGTAGGCGAACAGATAGCCAAGAACATCATCGCCTACTTCAACGACCTCAGCAATCTGGAGATTATCAACCGCTTGCGCCTAGCAGGCGTACAGATGGAGAGCCAAGAAGAGGAACAAGCACCGCAATCTGATATATTGCAAGGCAAGAGCATTGTAGTGTCGGGTGTGTTTGCTCAACACTCACGCGACGAATACAAAGCCATGATTGAAGCCCACGGGGGCAAGAATGTCGGTTCTGTCAGCAAGAAAACCAGTTTCATTCTCGCGGGCGAGAACATGGGTCCCGAAAAACGCAAAAAAGCAGAAGCATTAGGCGTTTCTATTCTCACAGAAGAGGAGTTTTTGCTAATGCTCAACAACGAATAATTAGGTATATGAACATACGACAAACGATATTTCAATTCATCCTTCGCCGTCAGGAGAAACGGCATGTGGTGATGCGTCCATGGGACAAGGTGCGCACGGTGGCAATCCTCTACGATTGCGGCACACCCGCCGCCATTGAGCGCATGTTGGACACGGATAACAAACGCATTGATTTCTTCACAATCCCAGACAAGAAGGAAATCAATTGGCTCACCCACAGTCCGTCCTCATCGGTGCAATACCACCTGCGAGCATATCAATACGATTTACTCATTGATCTCACCCAGCAGCCCTCGCTGACATTGCAATATATGGCCATGTATTTCCGTGCTGATTTTAAGGTCGGCAGACAAATCTGCGATGGCATACACGATTTGACTATCCACACCCCCGCACAATCGACACCCGACTATCTGTTGGAACAGATTTTGCGGTATATACAAATGTTCACCACCAAACAATCATAAGTATGAAAGGTATCGGTACAGCACTTGTCACGCCATTTCAGGCGGACGGCAGCATTGATTTTCCTGCATTGCAACGCCTCATTGAGCATCAAATCAATGGCGGCATTGATTATCTAGTCATTTTGGGCACCACGAGCGAAGTGCCTACCCTATCGCCAGATGAGCAACAAAGCATCATACAATTTGTCATAGAACATGTTGCAGACAGAGTACCCTTGGTGTTAGGTGTCGGCGGCAACAACACTGCAGCAATGGTGAATCGCTTGCACCAATTGACGCCTATCTTGCAGCAGCATTTCGCCGCTATTCTTTCGGTGACGCCCTACTACAACCGTCCCCCACAAGAGGGACTATTTCAGCATTTCTGCGCGATTGCCGAAGCCAGCCCAATCCCCGTATTGTTGTACAATGTCCCCAAACGCACGGGCGTGAACCTATTGCCTGAAACCACTCGCCGTATCTACGATGCGCATCCTGATAAGATTATGGGCATCAAGGAGGCATGCAATAGCGTGGAGCAGTTTACCGAAACGGTACAAATAGCCAATGGCGATTTTGCTGTGATTAGTGGCGATGACGACTTGGCTTATGAGATGATGCGTGCGGGCGGTGATGGGCTTATCAGTGTAGCCAGCAACGCTTGGCCTGTTGCCATGCGCCAATTGGTACACGAACAGAGTGCGCTGGTGCAACAGCAGTATGCCCACCTCATCCACTTGCTTTTCGTAGAGGGTAATCCTGGTGGCATCAAGACGGTGCTGAGCGAGATGGGATTCATCCAAAACGTTTTGCGCCTTCCACTGGTGGCTAATACGCCTAATCATCAGATGGTTATTCGCAAGGCGTTGGAGTATCACGCCGCTACTATCTAAGTCCGCCAGGCTTTCTCCCGCTTGTTGTCAGGTATCCCGTCTCTTCGGAAACCACTCGGTTACCACTCTGACTTTCCTTATACCACCCTGACAGAAATAAAAAAAATGGTTGCCCACATATATGAGCAACCATTTTTTATGAAATATTCTTCTTGCATTAGAAGAACAATAAACAGCTATTATTGAATGTATTTCTTACCATTGAGGATCACCACACCCTTGTATTGCTCATCAACAACTGTACCAACAAGATTGTAGCGTTTGTTGTCGTTGATAATAGGCGTTTGGATATTCTCCACAGAAGTGGTAGAAGCATCGAATACGATAACCTCATCTTCACCAATAGCGATAAGAGGCAAGGTAAGCACCTTAGTTTCATAATTAGTATCAACGATGCTATCAGCAATCTCAGCGTGATAAGTGTGTTGCTTCAAATAAATATCCACTACGTGCTCATAAGCCACATAAGTGCTGCCCTCAATAATAGTATCCTTCTTGTTGCCAGTAGCAGAAATTCTTACATTACCATCGTTGAAATACATTTCCTCATTATTACCATATTGAATAGATGTATAGTCAGCAATAAGGCTGTCGCTTGTGATGGTGTATTTTCCCTCAATATTGTTTTTGCTAGCAGCAATGAAGTTGAGAGAATAAAGCACAGAATCAATGTTATTGCCGTTTGCAATTTTGTATCGCAAGCACTCGAGCAAGAACTCGTGACCGCCTTCGATATCAGCGCTCTCGCCATAGTAATCCATAGTCACTTCCTCAACAACAGGCGCATGCTTTACATCAACGAAGCGTCCGTTCATCAACTCAGCGTATGATTCGCCAGCAGCATTGGTGTACCACAAATACATACCAGATAGGGTGATTTCGTCACCAGTCTCGATATTAAATGAGTCAACCACATTGCGGTTTTGGTCACCATGTGCAAGACCATATACATATACATTGTGTGTACCATCAGTAATCCAGAAGTTACCATAATAATTGTCTTTCATTTCAGAAATGGTAGCGGTCACCTCATAGCGAGTAGTAGGATCAGCCTTAGCTACGAAATCAGCCAATGAAATGTGCTCAACTGGTTTCTCTGGCTCAACGATGCGTTTGCCATCACCACTCAAGAGAATCCAATCGAACTCCCATGTAGCAGCGGCAGCCGCGTCACTAGTATAGATGAATGCGATTTGGGTCTTGTCGCTGATATAAGAAGTGATATCCATTTCTCCTGAGCGAACAAAAGTCCAGTTTTTACCCTCTGGCATGGTTGGAACATTCAGTTTCTCCCAGTTAACACCATCCTTAGTGATCTTGACAGACACATAATCAGGAGTAGCATAGTTGAGTGCTTGGTTGAACTCCATCTTAAGTGTGGTGCAAGATGTCAAATCCAAAGGAGCAGAAATGAACCATGATTCAGTAACGTGCTTCACACCACCTACATAAGCAGATGCTTTCATACCATACTGAGCAGTTTGTTGCCAAATGGTACTAACTGCCTCTGGTTTAACTTTGTCATCAATGCTCCATGAGCCCATAGACTCTTTGAAACTGATGTAGTACACAGTGTCGTTCTGTGCGAAGAGATTTAACGACATGGCAACTACGAAAGAAGCCAATAAGAAAATTTTCTTCATAATTTTTTTTTTAATATTTTATTATTTTAACTCTTTAACAGCTAAATTCTTGAACTCCCAAGTAGCTGAACCAGCAGATGAACTGGTGTATTTAAAGCCAATGGTGATTTTTTGTCCAGCAAAAGCCGAAAGATCAAGATTGCCTGTAGACATAAAATCCCATGAAGAACCATCAGGTACAATATAATTACCATTCTCATCTTGGTTGAACGGAATGTGTACCCAATCGCACTCTGTCACATCGCCTTCGTAGTTGACAGACACCATCACAAAGCACTCTGCGAGGAAATCAACACCATATTTGCGAGCTTGTTCAAAGACGAGAACTGGTTTAGATGCTTCCAAAAGATCTACATAAGGAGAAACTACCCATGCCTCCGATTGGTTGTTAGCACCACCTACATAAGCAGACGCCTTCATACCATAGATAGCAGTAGGTTGCCATACATATGAAAGTGAACCTGTTAGCAATACGTTTTGAATGGTAAAGTCACCTTGACTTTGGTTAGCGAAACTTTCAGCCAAATAAACTGCTGTAGAAGCACTCCATTCTGAACCCGTATGGAGGAAAGTAGAAATCTTTTGTTTGCTATCCTTTATCACATTCCAGTCTGTTCCGTTGAATGAGTAGCGACCAGCAGACAATACATTGTTTACATTGCGATAAACAACGAGATAAGTAGTACCGAAAGAAGCAAATGGGAATTTATTCTTCAACAGCTTAGGAATAATGCGCTCTGGACGATCCAGTACTTCCACTCCTAGCAACAGATAATCAGCAGGAGTAAGCACTAAAGGAGTCACACCATCTGCGGTAAAGAATTCGATTTTTCCATTAGCCACAAGGAATAATTCAGCGCGTGAACCTACTGATGTAGTATCGATTGATGGAGTAACAACATCAACTTGGCCATCAATAAAAGAGCAAGCTGTACGCTTATACTCACCTGCATACATGAATGTGATGGACTCTCTTGTAACATTAGACTGATCTTCACCCATCAAGAAGGATATGGTATATACGCCCATGCGTGGGTTAGGGAAATAGGTTGGCAGAACCACTTGTGTGAATCCCTCTAGCAAACGCTCTGCATGCAAAGCTTGCAACTCCTCGTCTGATAATGCACTGTATAATTTCTCAGGATCGTATTTTTTACGCCATGTCGCATAATCAGAATTTATATAATTCTGCTTACTATTTGAGCCTAAGTAATAATCAATCTCATGCTTCTTATCTTTTTTCTCGAAATACTCAGAATCTTTGTTATCGCTCACATACTTTGCCAATGCTACATAGTCATCATGTGAAAGGATAATCTTCTCATCAGCAGTAGCAAATGCTGGCTCAGCCGTAGAATAATCATACTGAATAGCATATACACCGTCTGCCAAAGTACCCGTATAAGATTTTTGTACCATATCCAAAAGTTTGCCCTCGGTAGCAGGTGTAAGATAAGGTACATCTACGTTATTACCCCAAACATAGGTATATGCTTCATCAGAGATATTGAACGTCTCAATATGCTCCATTAACGTCATATACTCTGGTGC
>JAXJWX010000087.1:0-42097 GCA_036307765.1 Paludibacteraceae bacterium
AGTTGTTGCAGTCGCTAACAAACTGATCCGTCAAGCGTTCGCTGTGGTTACTAAAAATCAACCATATGTAGATGGTTTTGTATCATCTATTGCATAAAAATATACTTTTTTTGTTAATTTTTTAATATAGTTCGTCTTAAAAAAATATTTTTGTTTTAAAGAAAACGATACAAAATAAAGAAATTTGCATAATTCAAAACTTTTTTGTAACTTTGCAGCGTGAATATAGCGAAGGTTATAGGGGATTAAATATAGTTTGACTTGAGCAAGTTATAATTGAAAATATAACCAAAAGTAGTTATAATTAAAGATATAACCAAAAAAAGTTATAGTATATGAAGGCAGTCATAACAGCGGATATTGTAAATTCGACGAAGATTGAAGAAACGAGTCGTTATTTGTTGATTGAAGAAGTTTACAAAATCATTCAAGATATGCAAATACTTTCTCCTACTAAATGCGAAATGTATAGAGGGGATAGTTTCCAGGTTATGGTTGATGATGTGAAACGTTGTTTAGAGGTAGCTATTCTAATTCGTTTGGGTTTGAAAAGGTCTAATTTGTTAGAGCATGGAAAACTTGATGCTCGGATGGCAATAGGTGTAGGTGATGTTAGTTACGAACATGAACAAGTTATTTTGTCAGATGGAGAAGCATTTCGTTTATCAGGTAGAACTTTTGAAAAACTAAATAAGAAGAGATTGCTAATTTCAACTAATATTAATGATGTGGATGAACCTCTAAATGTAATGTTGGCATTTATAGATGAATTACTGAAAGGGCTTTCTTATACACAAAGTAAATATTTATATGATTCTTTGTTGTATAACACGTCTCAAATGGAGCTTGCTAATGTGTATAATACGAGTCAGCCCAACATAGCAAAACATCTGAAATCAGCAAAAGAAAATTTATTTAGATTGTTTTTTGATTTTGCAGAGAAAACCTTAAAAAGTTTAGAGAAAAAATGGTAATGATATTTTTACAATTACTATGTGCGCATATAGTTGCAGATTTTTATTTGCAATCGTACGAGGTATGTATGCATAAGATGCAATTGCAGACAGGACAAGGTTGGATGTGCCAGATTGGACATGCTTTTGTGCATGGATTGTTAGCGTATATATTTGTGTTGGATTGGACAAATTGGCTTCTTCCACTCCTTGTTTTTGTATCACATTTGATAATAGATATCCTTAAAGACATATGCCTGTCGAAGATACAATATAAACCTAATGATGTTAGAAGCAATTGGGAGTGTGTTTTGTTTGTTATTGACCAAGCATTACACATATTGGTTATATGGATGTTGTTGAAGTATGTCGATATTGCAGAACATACAGTTATGTGCAGCAATATACTAGATACTAAAGTTTTATCGTGTATTATTGCATATCTGATTGTATTAAAGCCAACTTCTATACTGATTGGTAAATTTACACAACGTTGGCAGACTGTCTTATTAGATTCGAAGGGATTGCACGATGCAGGTATGTGGATTGGTTATGCAGAGCGCGTATTAGCGTTGACATTTATGTTGTTGGGCACATATGAGGCACTCGGATTTTTGATTGCAGCAAAATCACTTTTGCGCTTTCAAGAAACAGATACCAAACGAACCGAATATGTATTAATAGGAACATTACTCAGTTTTGGTGTCGCTGTGTTGTTGGGTGTGATAATAAATTCAGATGAAACGATTATAAATATACTCAACAATCTCTTTATGTAATGATAAACAATTTATAAGTTCTTTACCAACCGACCAATGACCGAGAGACGACCGAGAAATGAATTAAGTAATACGAGTTATAATAAAAAAATCCTTATAAAAATCGTCTTAGTCTAAAAAAACGCAAAACATTTGCGTAAATAAAAACATCCGTATCTTTGTGGCAAAATTAGAAGATAATGAAAAAACTGAAGATATTGCTCAGCCAGTATTACATGAGGTGAGAAAGTAATCATTCCTAATGTGTTTCGCGATGATTATATATTAGTTCTGAAGAAGTTTAGTCACCAAAGAGATATCTCTACGCTTGTGCAAGTCTTAGATAAGATGCAACAATATGCAAGGCGCATCCCTTGTGGTAGTTTTGAAGAGGCTCATGAGTATTTAACTTTAACGAATGCCTATAAGGAACCCGATGAAGCTAGGCTGATAATGTAACTTGCTAAAATATGAAAATTGTTAGAACAACTAATAATTATCAGTATTAACTATATAAAATTGATTATTATGGCAATTTGGACAGAAGAAGAAAAGAAGAAAATTTGGGATAAAGGTGAAATTATCCCTGGTTGTGACAAAAACGTATGGAGAAAAGATCTGTGCGGAGCAATTATTAAGTGGGATATGTATGGAGATAGAAGTGACAAATACAATTGTGGCTGGGAAATAGACCATATAAAACCCGACTCAAAAGGTGGCGAAGATATTGTTAGTAACGCAAGACCTTTACAATGGTATAATAATGTAGAACGATCAAATGGAAGATTGACATGCCCCGTTACTGCGAAGAAATAGCTCTCGGGTAATTGTAACCCTCGCTGTGTTGGTCTGGATGAAGGTGGACATTGGGAGATCGTCCATACCGACAGACAATCGACCGATGACCAATGCAGCGTGTGGAGGAGTTAGAGATTCCTGAGACCGCTTTGCGCGAACTCCTTTACAATGCTATGATTCATCGCGATTATATGGGCGATGAAACCCAAATGAAGGTCTATGATGACCATATTTGGCTTTGGAATGCGGGAGAACTGCCACAGGGATATAATACCGAGTCATTGCAACGCGAGCATCGATCTATCCTTCGAAACAAAACCATTGCTTCTATTTTCTTCCAAGCAGGATTTATTGAGCATTGGGGAAGAGGATTTGACAAGGTGCAAGCAGCTTTTGAAACCAATAATATTCCTTTCCCACAAGTTGAAAATCAATTTGGAGGTACCTCTATTTATATCCAGCGAGAAACTGAGTCACAAGAAACTGAGGATGAAACTACACAGAAAAGTACATTGAAAAGTGTGGAGAAAAGTGTGAAGAAAAGTGTGGAGAAAAGTGTGGAGAAAATTATAAATGCTATCAATGAATGTCCATCAATAACGGTAAGAGAGTTGACTATTAAGGTAGGTTTGACAAGACGTGGAGTTGAGAAACAAATTGCAACCCTTAAAAGCAAAGGTGTTCTTCGCCGTATAGGTCCTGACAAAGGTGGTCATTGGGAGATTATTAAGGAGTGAAGGAATGAACGAATGAATGAACGAATTAGACTAGATAACTCGCTAAATACTAACTCGTTAACTAGCTAAACACTAACTCGTTAAAAATTGATTTCGCAGATGTAAAATGAATATAAATTAGAAAAATCGCTTCAAAATTGCTTATGTCAAAAAAAATGTGTAACTTTGCAGCGGAAAAATAATAATACGATAGGATAAAGACCGAGCTTTTCGCCTCTAACCTTTCGCCTCTCGCCTGCCGCAGGCAGTGTTTTGACGCAGATGCCAAAGGCAGATGCAGGAGCGGTACGAAGTAGTGCGGGTCAAAACCGATAGTCAGTTCGGTAGAACATCATAAGTTCGACCGAAGGGAGATATATTCGGTGAATGGTTCGAAGAACATCTAAAATAGTTCGGAACGAACACAGGAGGTTTTGGCACTAACCATCAGCCCAAGGGTGATGGTAGATAAGAGGTTAAGACAAGAGCCGCAATGTCACACATTGGCGGCTATGGATTAGCCTATTATCTGCGATGCTTCGCACAGCGGAGCATTAGTGCCAAATTAACCTTGTTATTTTTAAATATTTTTGTAGCCATCGCAGATGGCGTATTTTTGTATAAAAAAGTACCGCTTACAAGCACACATTAGCGGCTATGTTTTGGACATTTATCTGGCGATGCCTAAACGAAGTGTGGCAGCAGCACCAAATATAACCCTTGCATTGACAAAATTTGACAACTTATTGACGCCAATTGTCTTTAAAATATACCCCTGTTATTTTTGAATATTTTTGTAGCGAGTGCAACGAAGCGTATTTTTGTATAAAAAATAAAACTATAAAAAATTGCATAATTCAAAACTTTTTTGTACCTTTGCAGCGTGAATAGGGTATTTCGCCTAAAAAAAGAAATGAAATTCAGTGTCATCATACCACTCTACAACAAAGCCCCTTACATCCGTAAGGCGCTTGAATCGGTATTGGCACAAACATACACGGATTACGAGCTGATTATCGTAGATGATGGTTCTACCGACGGTAGCGCAGAGATAGCAGAAGCATTTCTGCAAGAGCTCCCCGCCTCTCGCCTCTCGCCTTTAGCCTTTCGCCTTCTGAAACAGAAAAACGCCGGCGTCAGCGCTGCGCGCAACAACGGTTTTTCTGTTTCATCCGCCGAGTACCTCGCCTTCCTCGACGCCGACGACTGGTGGGAACCTACCTACCTAGAGCGCATGGCACAGTTGATTACCGACTACCCCGATGCAGGATTATACGCCTGCAACTATGTATATTACAAGCCTGGCAAGACGCATGTAGCATTGAACATCCCTACGGGCTATATCAATTATCCCAAAGCCTATTACGAAAGCAATGCCATGCCTGTATGGACAGGTGCTGCGATGATTCCTCGAAAGGTTTATGACGAGATGGGCGGATTCCTCTTGGGGATTAAGTTGGGCGAGGATTTCTTATTGTGGTCAAAAATCGCGTTACGCTATCCTGTGGCGTTCTTGAATGAGCCATTGGCGTGGTACAACAACGATGTGCCTGCTACACTGCGTGCGACACGAAATCTCCATGCCCCTGAGTATCATATGCTTTTCCGATTGGAGTTGGCCTTTTGCGATGAGGGTGAAAATGAGGTTAAAGGCGAAAGGTTAAAGGCTAAAGGCACGAAAAACAGCGAAGCTGATACCCCCGCCTCTCGCCTCATCGCCTTATCGCCTCATCGCCTTAACAGCGACTGGTCGCGCTTATTGGACAAACTCCGGATCCATGGTCTGCTAGAGTATTGGCTCAGCGATGAGTATCATAATCAGGCGACTCAAGAATTGTCGAAAGTGGATTGGAATCAGCAACCAAAGAGCGTAAAGCGGATGTACAAAATGCCGATATGGTTATTGAGAATGCAACGGCGTGTGATGCAGGTGGGGAGCTGGTGCAAGCAGTTGCTAATAAGGCGCTAGTGGATCCGGTAGATCCGGAATGTCCGGAAATGCCGGATGATCCAGAAAATAGACAACGAAGAACAGAATATATCATGCCAACACCCAAACTACAATATAACGCAGATGGTACGCCGAGTGTGCTACGGCGCGCGGTGAACTATAGGTCACTACGCTTTTTTCAGCGTGCCGATGTGCTCTACCAGTTGACCAAGATGTTTTGCAAGCGCTTCTTGCCACAGTACGGCGACCGTACTGTGGACCAAATGGTGCAAGCTGCGCGCAGTTGCAAGCAGAATATAGCGGAAGGTATTACCGATGGTCAGACATCGGTGGAAACAGAGCTGAAATTGTTGGGAGTAGCTCGTGGTTCTAACCAAGAACTGTTAGAAGACTATGTGGATTATATCAAACTCCACCATCTGCAAGAGTGGCATGGTACTAACGCACGATTTGAGAAACTCCACGACTTTTGTCGGGAAAACTCGCAGTTGGCGGCTTTTCAGCCATTTATGGAACGTTGGTCCGCAGAGGAAATGGCTAACTGCTGCATATGCCTATGCCACATGGTGGATAAAGCACTAGAAACGTATATCAAGAAAGTAGATGCGCAGTTTGTGGAAGAGGGTGGTATACGTGAGCGGATGACTGCTGCTAGATTGGAGAAAAGAACAAGTCAAAAAGAGCAGATAGCGCAGTTGCAAGCGGAAAACGCAGCCCTTCGCAGAGAAATAGCTGTGCTAAAGCAGCGACTAGGAGAGTGATTGGCCTGGTCAAGTTGACTGGGGTGCCCAGTTAATCTGGATTTACCGGAAGTTCCGGACTTACCGGATAAGCCGGATAAACTAGAAAATAAAATACGAAGAATATTATGATACCCAAGATAATTCATTATTGCTGGTTTGGTCGTGGCGAGATGCCCGATTTGGTAAAGACGTGCATTGCTTCGTGGCATACGCATATGCCTGATTGGGAATATAGATCATGGAACGAAGAGAATTTTGATATCGCATCTTCCCCTGACTATGTACAAGAGGCGTATGCAGCTAAGAAATATGCCTTTGTTAGCGATTATGTGCGTCTGTGGGCATTAGAGCGAGAAGGTGGGTTGTATATGGATGTGGATTTTGAGGTATATAAACCGTTTGATGATTTGATGGAGCCGTATGATGCGTTTGCAGGCTATGAGGGATCAAAACGTAATCCCGTAATGATGGGCGTAATAGCTGCTAAAGCGCATCACCCATGGATACAAGACATGTTGCTGACGTATCATCAGCGCTCGTTTATACAAGCGGATAGTTCATACGACATGACACCTAATACGGGATATTTTTTTGATTGGATGCAAGAGCGTGGATTTGTGGCAGATGGACAAGAGAAAGATTTTATAGGGGTACATATTTTGCCTGTAGAGTGTTTTTGTCCAATATTAACAACCGGTGAGAATCTGTGTTGCGAGCGTACCTATTGTGAACATAAGGGTTTGCATTCATGGAGCGGAAATGGAGGATGGAAAGAAAAGGTACTAAATGTATTTGGAGCACAATGGAAAACAAAATTGATTAAACTAAAACGAAAAATATTCGGTTAAATGATTCATTTAAATCAAAATAATATCATATTACCATATATCCCTAAGCGTGTAACGAGTTTGGCTATGCTTACATATGTGGCAGCGATATGTTGTTGTAATATACTGTTTGCCTCCCAAATGCTCCATTGGCAATGGTGGTTCTTTGGTGCGGTAGAAGTATTTGGATTTTTCTATTTTGCTAATCGTATATCCAAAGGATGGTTCTATTCGAAGCCCTTGCACTTTACACAAAAACTCTTTTGGACAGCTTTCTTTTTGCGGGCAATATGGGTAGTAATATCGTATTTCTTATATAAAAAATGGACAGGTACAGCATTTTCTATAGACGCTGCTGATGAGTTATTTTATGATGAAGTAGCACATTATGCCGCAGGTTTAATACGTGAAGGGAATTTAAGAATCTATTCTAATATTGTAGATTACTCTGGCGCTGCTTTTTCAGATATAGGTTATCCAATTTATCTCTCATTTGTGTATTGGATCTTTGGCGATAGTATAGTAGTAGCACGATTGATAAAAGCAATATTGGGTGCATGGACGGCAGTACTGATGTATAAATTCGCATCACGCAATTTTGGAGAGCAAGTAGGTCGTATGACTGCCATTATGTGTATGTTTATGCCAAACTTGATATACTACTGTTCTTTTCAACTGAAAGAGGTAGAGATGGTTTTTCTTTGCATTCTCTTTGCGGAGCGAGCAGATTTTCTTTTGCGTAAGGGTAATTTAGCATTTATGCCGACTGTAATGTTGATGCTTATTCCTGCAGTAATGTTTACGATTCGTACAGCATTAGCAGCGGTGATGGTAATGGCATTCTTTTGCGCCTTATTGCTTAGTAGCGATCGTATCGTTAGTTGGGGGAGGCGTGCTTTGTTGTTGGCATTGGCATTAGTATTTGCTGGTGTAGTATTGACTACTAGTACCAGTATTGGACAAGATGTGATGAGGATGTGGCAAACACGTGGCTCTGCGCAACAAACCAATATGGAATGGCGTGCGGTACGTGACAATGGGAACCAATTCGCTAAATATGCAGGTGCAGCGATATTTGCGCCGTTGATTGTTACGATTCCATTTCCCACAATGAATGAGGTGCCTGGTCAGGAGAACCAAAAGATGATTCACGGAGGAAACTTTGTCAAGAATATTATTTCATTCTTCACGATTGCGGCATTGTTCTTGCTACTCTTAAGTGGCGATTGGCGGAAATATGTGCTACCATTGGCTATTTTGTGTGGCTATTTGGTGGTGCTGGTATTTAGTAGTTTTGCCCAGTCGGAACGATTCCACTTGCCGATTTTGCCATTTACGCTGATGTTTGCGGCGTATGGTATCAGCAAAATGAACGAGGTCTGGTGGATCAAGAAGTATTTTCCATATTGGTGCGCACTGATGTTCGTTGCCGCTGTGGCGTGGAACTGGTTTAAATTGGCGGGACGAGGAATGATTTAAATCCGCGTCGCGGATTTAAATCATCGGCGATTGGGTATTGGATATTGGCGATTGGTTATTGGGTAATAGGCAATTAGATATTGGTAATTGGATATTGGAGAAAGAGAGTTATGAATAATAGTTATAAAAAATTAGATGTGTATGTGAAGGCAAGGCAATTAGTAGTGAGTGTTTATGCTTTATTAAAACACTATCCTACTGATGAGCGATTTGCGTTAATAGACCAGATGCGTCGGGCAGTGATATCGGTTCCCTCAAATATAGCAGAAGGATTGTCACGTTCTGCAATCAAAGAACAAGCACACTTTTTAGATATAGCCTACGGCTCTTTGATGGAGGTAGATTGTCAGTTAGATATATCTTTGGATTTAGGCTATATTTCTAATGAAATGAAGCAACTATTAGATATAGAAATCAATGATATAGCCAAAATGATTCGATCATTGAAAATGCATCGAACATCTTCGCCTATAGCCAATCGCCAATTGCCAATCACCCAATAATATGAAAATCCTCATAATAGCATCCGACAAAGGTGGCAAATTCGCGCCCTTCATCGAAGAGCAGATGGCCGCCCTCGAGGCGCGCGGCATCGAAGTGATGCGCTACGGTATCACTGGCAAAGGCATTTTTGGCTACCTACGCGAACGGCCTGCCCTGCGCCGCTTGATACGCGCGGAGCATCCCGATATCATCCATGCTCACTATGGTCTAAGCGGACTACTCGCTAATCTGCAGCGCCTCGTGCCCGTCGTTACCACCTACCACGGTAGCGACATCAATGCGCCATCTATCCTGCGCCTATCCAAGATAGCCATGCGCCTCTCGGCACACAATATCTTCGTGTCAGTGCGAAGCGCGAGCATCGCGCTTGGGCTGTGCGCCACTAGTAGTGACCTTAAGGACTTTAAGGACCTTAACGACCTTAAGGAGGGCGCAACAGAGAAAAACACCCTCCTCCCATGCGGCGTGAACCTGACTGATGACCAACTCCAATCGCGCGCCGAAGCGCGCAAAGCATTGGGCATCGCAGAGCATGAACAGATCGTGCTCTTCGCAGGCGCTTTCGCCAATGCAGTGAAAGATGCGCCCTTGGCGCAAGAAGCGGTGACGATGATAGCGCCTAATTTTAAGGACTTTAAGGACCTTAAAGACCTTAATGAGGGTGCTCCCAGACTGCAGGAACTCCGCGGCTTCAGCCGCGCTGAGGTCAACCAATGGATGTGTGCTGCTAACTGCTTGCTGATGACCAGCAAGACCGAGGGTAGTCCGCAGGTAGTGAAAGAGGCTATGGCATGCGGATGTCCTATCGTGAGTGTAGATGTGGGCGATGTGGCTGAGCGATTGAGTGGGGTAGAGGGCTGTTTTGTGGTACCTACACGCGAACCAAAAGATATAGCAGAGGCATTACAAAAGGCGCTTGCCTTCGAGGGAAAGACTAACGGCCGCGAACGCATCATAGCAATGGGGCTGAGCAACGAACAAGTCGCGAAGCGACTGGAGAGCATCTACAAACACTTGATAGGTTAGAGTGCTCTTCATTTTAGGTTGATATACAATGATTACTATTCGTACATATAGTGAAATAGATAAACAAAATTGGAAATCACTTGCAGAAACTTCCCCACTATCTACTTGGTTCCAGACAGAAGAAGCATATCGTTTTTATCAGTCTGTGAGCGATATGGATGCTTTTGTGTATGGAGTTGTGGAAGAAGATAAGTTGGTCGGAGTGATTGTGGGATATACCACACAAGAAAAATGCAAATTAAAGCAATATTTTACTGCGCGTACGATTGTTGTAGGTGGACCATTGTTAGATGAAAATATCAGTGAATCCGCGTTAGCCATGTTGTTGCAAATAGTAAAAAAACAACAGGGTGAGGCAATATATATCGAAACACGCAACCTTCACGACTATAGTCGTTGGAGGACAGTATTTGAGGCTAATGACTTCGCATACCAGCCGCATCTGAATATACAAGTGGCATGTAATGCTAATCATACGATGAGTGAGCAACGCCAACGCCAAGTGAAGAAGGCAATTAAAAATGGTGCAGAAATATGCGAAGCGTCATCCGAACAGGAGATACGCGATTGGTATCAAATCCTCCGTCAACTCTACCTCCAGAAAGTCCGTACTCCGCTCTGGAGCGAAGCATTCTTCTTGCTGTTCTATCGCAGTGGAGTAGGGAAATTCCTGTTAGTAAAATACGAAGGCAAAGTGATTGGCGGAATGATGTGCCCAATCTTTGCGGGTAAAGCAATCTACGAGTGGTACGTCTGTGGATTGGATGAAGCCTATCGTGAGCAATACCCATCGGTAATGGCTACATATGCTGCCATAGAATATGCTAAGCAGAAAGGCATACCGATGTTTGATTTTATGGGAGCGGGCGTACCCGATAAACCATATGGTGTACGCGATTTTAAGATGGAATTTGGTGGCGCAGTTGTAAAGCACGGGCGATATTTATGCGTTCGTAAATCATTGCTATACAAGATAGGAAAATGGGGCGTGAAAATACTAAAATCAGGAAAAATTTGGTAATATCAAAAAAAAGTAGTACCTTTGTAGCGAAATGAAGATTCAGCGTGTAGTAATTATAGGAGGGCATATTCAGGCCTTGGGATTAGCAAGGCAAGTGGCAAAAAAGCAAATAGAAGTAATACTTTTGCTTGATAGTGCATGGTCTGTAGCTCGGTTTTCTCGTTATGTAGCAAAAACGGTATATTATAGTACTGCTGAAGAGTTACATTCGCAAATCATGCAATTGCAGTTGCCTAATAAAGCCACCTTACTATTTCCGACAAATGATGAGTCAGTGGAGGTTTTATCCAATCACTACGAAGAGTATAATACGCATTTTGCTATGGGTATCCCAAATCCCTCTATTGTAGCGTTATTTAACAATAAACGAAATGCGTATCAGTATGTGGCTGATAATGGCATCCCATGCCCAACATGTTGGTATCCCAACACATTAGATGATGTACGAGATATGGCTACAACATTGGAATATCCAGTGGTAGTAAAACCAGCTGTAATGTATAGTTTTCATGCTACTTTTGGCAAAAAAGCATTTCGATGCAATAATGCAGAGGAATTGGAGAATATATTTCAGCGTATTGCTGAGGTAAATTATCCGATAGATACAATACTGATACAGGAATATCTTGCTGGTGGACCGAGGTACTTATATTCATACGGTATCTTTGCTGCTAATGGTGAACCGCAAGCCGCGTTGATGGCTAATCGTATTCGTCAGAATCCTATGGATTTCGGTAATTCTACTACATTTGCCATGACATGTGATATTGCGCAAATAGCCGAACAGTCAAAACGTTTGCTGCAAATGGTGAATTACTTTGGACTGGGCGAAGTAGAATGGATGTATGACCCCGCAACTGAGACCTATAAATTCCTTGAAATAAACACACGCGCTTGGAAATGGCATACTATCAGTAATCAATTGGGATTTTCGTTTATTGGAGCCATGATTGATTATTACAATGGCACTCCTACTACGCTTACAAATCATGCTCCATCAGTGGGTTGGGTGGAACGACTAACCGATTGGACTGTGGTGGCTAAAGAAGTACTACGCGGAAAAATGAAAGTCAACGATGTGTGCAAAACATATCGCATACAGAAAGAAAACGCCGTATGGCAATGGACAGATCCATTGCCAGGAATTATGTATATTCTGATGGCACCAATATTATATATTAAGAGATATTAAATGATAACACTAAATAGACCATATTGCATATCAACGGAACGTGTTACGCATGCTCCAGATATACTATTCAATCGAAACATAACATGGTTATACTCTTCTAGGGAGGGGTTGAATATGATATACCAACAACTCTATAAAGAAAGAGGTTCCTTACGTGTTGCCGTTTCACCTCTAACATGTTTTGTGGCGCTATACCCTATAGTCAATAATGGACACACCATAGTTTTTGTTGATATCAACGAATCAACATTCAATATAGATGAAGAAAAATTAACAAAACTCACCAATATTGATGCTGTTCAGCTCATTTATATAGGTGGAAATCCTATAGCAATGGACACAGTCTTACATTGGGCCAAAATAAACAATGTGATTATAATAGAAGATTGCGCGCAAGCTCTAGGTAGTACATACAAAGGATTACCAGTAGGAACATTTGGGAGTTATGCGGTGTATAGTTCCGTAAAGA
Source organism: Paludibacteraceae bacterium (assembly GCA_036307765.1). Taxonomy (GTDB): domain Bacteria; phylum Bacteroidota; class Bacteroidia; order Bacteroidales; family Paludibacteraceae; genus Colicola. The sequence continues at coordinate 12,438 of JAXJWX010000087.1, forward strand.
ATCTATATGCAGTAGCAGGAGGGTTTATGTTGTCTACTCGCACATTCAATTCTGTTAATAACTCGAAAGTTCATCCATTAGTATACTTATATAAGCATATTAAGCATTGGGTAGAATCAAAAACAAATAAAAAAAATAGCAATCTTTGGAATGCGATCTACAAAGGAATATTGAAGGTTAGTGGAAATAGGGGAGTAATGGGAGTAAAGAAGCATGCACTTTGCTCATCACTAATCAATAAAAACAAACTTCTTTTAGCCCAAGCAGAACGAATACAATCAGCTAGGACTCAAAATGCAGATAAACTGATGTCGCTCATAGATCAAGATAAGTATTTTATTCAGCAAGAAATCGACAATGCAGTTAGTTGTAGAAATAGAATCATGTTGCTATCTAAGAATAAATCAGCAAAAGAATTGATTAATGCCTTAAGATCAATGGGAATTGCAGCTAACAACTTAACACAAAGTTATTTGTTAGCATATCAAGAACATGTAACTGAGGATCACGTACTTTGTAAATATTATACTACAAACCTTGGTGTATACGAGAAAGTATTGCCTCAATTGCTGACAATTCCTTCATCTCCAGCACTAACCAACCAAGAAATTGAATATATTGCAAATCAAGTCAATAAAATAGGATAAATATGATAAAGAGAAAGACGATTTGGTTCGACATAACCAATGTACCTCACGTAAATTTCCTCTTACCTATAGTACGTAAGTATGAAGGTAAATTTAATATCATATATTCTTTACGTGATTTTGCGGAAACGAAAAGTCTATTCGAAAAACGTATTGGAAAAGAATATATAGAAGTTGGTCAACACAAAGGAGGTAATAAACTAAACAAAATACTAGGTATGATTCAGCGTATCTTCCTACTAAATAAACAAATACCTCAATTTGATGTCAAGATATCATGTGGAGGAGATGCTTCTTCGGTGATTGCTAAACTTCGGGGCAGACTATCTATTACTTTTGATGATAATGAGAAAGCACCAAATTGGCGTTATGCTCCTTTCTCTGACCTCGCGTTTTGGCCTAAAGTAGTACCTAAAATAAAACTTCGCAAGCAGTTCTTCAAGAAGAACCTATATCAATATGACGGCTATAAAGAGAATTTCTACTTAGCAGATTATATACCTAATCCTACATTTCTTGAACAACTTCCATTTAAGAGTTATGTGGTTGTACGACCAGAGAATATTAAAGCTAATTATGTGGAAGGTCGTCAATCCATTGTTCCGGAACTATTACAGGCACTTGACGCACAAGGCTATAACATTCTCTTCTTACCACGTTATGAATCCGACCGTGATTATGCGAAAGACATTAAAAACATCTATATCCCTACTGAAGCAGTCAATGGTTTGGATGCATGCTATTATGCCGATGCTATCCTTACCGGCGCTGGTACCATGGCACGCGAAGCTGCATGTCTGGGCGTACCATCAGTTTCCTTCTTCGCCGGAGCACACCTGTTGACTGTAGATCAATCATTAGTAGATGCAGGGAAAATGTTTTATTCACGTGATGTGCAACAAATTATGCAGTATCTTGACATGTCTAAAGGTTCATTCTTTGTAGAACGAGGAGGGGGAATCGCAGGCTTAGAGCGTTGCAAGAGTGTACAAAAGGAGATATTAGAGGTCTTGGATAAAAAAATACAAGAATACTTAAGCAACTAACCTTCGTTAATCATACAACAACAAATGATAGCTCGGCAGAAATATAATTGTAGTTATATTTAACTGCCAAAAACGGCGATAAATATCATTGTAGTTATATTTTCTAATTAGGCAATTGGTTATTTTATTAATGATCATAGCCGTTGGCTAATTTTTGTATATTCTTTGTAGCGAAGCGTATTTTTGTTAGCCAACATAATCATAGGATTAGAATGAAAAATGCAAAAAAAATTGGTAAATATATTATTTTTATCCAACAAAATTTGCATATAAACGAAAAAATATTTACCTTTGCAGCAAAATTATATTGAAAAGTGTAATAAAATGGGTGTGAATTATATTGAAAAGTGTAATTAATTGCATAAAAAATCTATTGAAAAGTGTAATTTACTATGTTAAAGCGCAAGATTACTACATACATAGAAACGCATTTAACTTCTAATTCGGATAAAATTCTACTGATAGAAGGTGCTCGCCAAGTCGGTAAGTCATATGCGATACGCGAAGCAGGAAAGCGATTGTTTGACAATTATGTAGAGATAAACTTTGTGACTGATAACGAGAGTGAACAATTGTTTATGCATGTACATAATATAGATGAGTTTTACTTGCGCTTAAGTTCTGTGGCCGGCGATAAACTAGGGCAATATAATAATACGCTCATTTTTATTGATGAGATACAATGCTATCCTCAGTACTTTACCCTTTTAAAGTTCCTGCGAGAAGATAAGAAATTTCATTTTATAGCGAGTGGCAGTGCATTGGGAATGGCATTGCGTCATACGACATCCATACCAGTGGGTAGTGTGATATTCAAGAAGATGTACCCACTGGATTTTGAAGAATTTCTTTGGGCAAATAATTATGGAAAAATTGCAATTGCTGATGTGTATGATCATTTCAATAAACAGCAATCTTTATCGGAGGAACAACACAATAAATTGTTGGATTTATTCCGTCGCTATCTATTAGTAGGTGGGCTGCCTGATGTTGTAAATGAGTATTTGGCAACCCATAATATAATGAATGTACGCACATTGCAAAATGCCATTGCCGCGATGTACGAAGCAGATGCTTCTCAGTATGAGGAGAAGGCAAGTAGAAAGTTGTTGATACATCGCATCTATTCGATGATTGTATCGCAAATGGAAAATAAGAAAAAACGTGTTGTAGTCAAAGATATACAGGGACAGAAAGGAGACCGATATGCTCGTTATGTAGATGAGTTTGAATATCTATTATCTTCTGCCATAGCACTTGGAGTGAATGCTATTGCTAATCCCAAATTTCCTTTGTCAGAATCGCTACAAAAAAATCTGTTGAAGCTGTACTTAAATGATGTTGGATTATTGACTGCTAAGTTATATGATACCAATATTCAGCCTATACTGCAAAATGAACGAAGCGTTAATCTTGGGGCAGTGTATGAAAGTGTTGTTGCACAAGAATTATCAACTCATGGCTATCCATTGTTTTATTATGATAATCGTCAAAAGGGTGAGGTGGATTTCATCATTGATGACTATCAACATACTTCTGTATTGCCGATAGAAGTAAAATCGGGTAGAGACTATACTATTCATAGTGCGCTCAATGGACTATTGAGTAATAAAGATTATGGCATACATAATGCGATTGTATTCTCTAATGAGAGAAATGTAAAGGTAGAGAATGGAGTTGCTTATTTACCTATATACTATGTAATGTTCTTTGATAAAGAATGGCAAAAAAATACCCTGCAGACAGTTACATTTTAACTGAAGGTTTAGGCAGAATCAGGTCATGGATATGCGGTGTCATCCCCCTGCCTTGAAACTATACACTTTCCATTTGAAACTAAAATAAAAAACTACGAATATATGCTAATCACCCTTATCGCAGGCGCACGCCCTAACTTCATGAAGATTGCGCCACTCATCAAAGCCATACAAGCCGCTAACGCAGCTGGCAAGGATATCCATTACCGCCTTGTTCACACAGGTCAGCACTACGATAAGAATATGTCCGATACCTTTTTCGAGGAACTCGGCATACCTATGCCCGACGTGAACCTAGGTTGTGGTGGCGGCACACAAGCCGAGCAGACAGCGAACATCATGGTGGCATTTGAGAAGGACCTCATAGCTAATCCTACCGACTTGGTACTCGTTGTGGGTGATGTCACCAGCACCATGGCTTGCTCCATCGTTGCCAAGAAACTCAATACCCGCGTCTGCCACGTAGAAGCAGGCATTCGCAGCTGGGACCTCAGCATGCCCGAGGAAATCAACCGCATGGTTACCGACAGTCTTGCTGATTATATGTTTACTACCTCTGAGGTAGCCAATAAGAACCTTGTTCTTAGTGGCTGCTGTTTAGAGAACGGCGCGAGCGCCTACAGTTTAGAGATTAAAGGCGAAAGGTTAGAGGTTAAAGGAGACGAAAACGGCAAAGCCGATATACATGCCTATCGCCTCATCGTCTCATCGCCTCATAACCTACCTGTTCTTGATGAAGAACAGTACGCTTTTAAGCGCAATGTACAACGTGTATGGTTCGTTGGTAATGTGATGATCGACACGCTGCTCGCTAATCGCGCACGATTCCGCAAGCCTGCCGTCTATGATGAACTGGGACTCCAGGAGAAGAATTATGTGGTGATGACCATGCACCGCCCAGCTAACGTGGACGAAGAACAACACCTGAAAGCCCTGATGGAACAGATCATCACCAATGTACACAATCTGCCTATCATCTTTCCCATCCACCCACGTACTGCAAAACTATTCTACAACCTATGGGGTAATGAACAGCAACTACGCACTGTCTTCCCAAATCTTCATATAGTAGATCCGATGGGCTATCTAGAATTTAATTACCTGGTAGAACATGCCAAAGTAGTAGTTACCGACTCGGGCGGAATAACTGAAGAAACTACCGTAATGGGTGTACCATGTATCACCCTGCGCGACAATACAGAGCGACCAGAGACTTGTACCATTGGAACCAATCGCCTAATCGGTACCAATCCGAATGCCATTAAGCCCGCTTTGGATGCATTATTCGCGGGCGAATGGCAGCAAGGCGCTATCCCACCACTATGGGATGGTCACACTGCCGAACGTATTGTGGAGATATTGTATAGTTTAAAGATTAAAGGTTAAACGAAATATGCAACGAAGTTTACACGAAATTCAACCAGCTGCTACTTCCTACGAGATGGGACTCAAGCGCGTACTGCTATCCGCCAACGAGAGCGGATGTAGCATCACGCAAGTAGCCGTCATCGAACTGAAAGCTGGAGAGCATAGCGCAAAACATATTCACCCTGACCTACAGGACCTATTCTTTATCCTCGATGGCGAAATCCATATCACCATCGATGGCACAGTACACCATTGCAGCAAAGAGGATTTTGTGTTCGTTGAACACCTCAGTTCCTACGAACTACATGCCATCACCGATGTGCGCATGCTGGCTATGGGGTGCGTAATCGAAGCACAACGTACCCAACTGTATCCCATGCTGTTCGAGCCCAACCTGCGCACCAAACTGTGGGGGAGCAATCGACTGACCACATGGAAAAATCTACCACAGCAGGACCATATAGGCGAGAGCTGGGAAGTCTCCGCTGTGGATAGCGCACCATCCATCGTAGCCAACGGCACCTGGACTGGTTATCCCCTGACCGATGTGATACGCAAAATGCCCGAAGCCATTCTCGGCAAAGCGGTAGCCAAACAGCATGCCAACCAACTGCCAATATTGGTCAAACTCATTGACACCAACGACGACCTGAGCGTACAAGTACATCCCGACAACGATATGGCACAGCGCCTACATAACCAACTAGGCAAATCGGAGATGTGGTACGTCATTGATGCGCAACCAGGAGCATCTATCTATGCGGGATTCAAGGACGAACTGACCCCTGAACAATATGCGCAGAAAGTGGCTGACGGCACGATCCTAGAGGCTCTGGCTAAGCACGAAGTACATGCTGGCGATGTCTTCTACTTGCCCGCAGGACGCATACACGCCATCGGCAAAGGTGTATTGCTAGCCGAAGTGCAACAGACATCTGACCTCACCTATCGTATCTATGACTACGGACGCATAGACCTCAATGGACAACCACGCCAGTTGCACACCGACTTGGCTGCCGAGGCACTAGATTACAAGGTGTACAAGGAATATCGAAACACCTACCGAGATGCACTGGATGTCGCTAATCCATGTCTGGATACCGAACACTTCAGCGTTCGTGTGGTGTCGCTGCAACATCCCATGCACCGCAATATGGTGAGTTATGACTCCTTTATCATCACCACCTGCATGCAAGGCAACTGCACCATACGCATACGTAGCACACAAGATCAAGTGGAACTACACGAAGGATTCTCTTGCCTCATTCCTGCAGCTATAGCGGATTATGATATTATCCCACAGGGAGATGGAGCGAAACTGCTAGAGTCGTATATCAACAACAAACCACAGAACTCGCTGAGGCGATTGATATCGCAGTTCCTGCACTGGAGTGTATAAGTGTTAATGTATAACACCGCAGAAAATGCCCTTCAGTGGGAGATAAAACAACCACGGATGAGCACGGATTAACACGGAAGCACGGTACATCATCCTCGGTTCAGTGTAGTTCAGTGAAGTTCAGTGGTTGATACATAACCATCGGAGATGATTCTAACCACAGACGAGCACGGATGAGCACGGAAACACGGTACATATTCCTTTGTTCAGTGTAGTTCCGTGAAATTCAGTGGTTAAAACATAACCGCAGAAAATGCCCCTCAATGGGAGATAAAACTAACCACGGACGAGCACGGACAAGCACGGAAACTCGAATATATACCCTTGGTTCAGTGTAAATCAGTGATGTTCAGTGGTCAAATCATAACCGCAGAAAATGCCCCTCAATGGGAGATAAAACTAACCACGGACGAGCACGGATGAGCACGGAAACGCGGAATATATTAAACCACTGAAAGGCACAGACAGGCACAGAAAAAATGAATGATATATACCTTGGTTCAGTGTAGTTCCGTGCAGTTCAGTGGTTATAAATATCATTAATTATGACAGAAAAGGAAATCACATACCAAATACGCGGTGCTATATATGACACATATAGAGCACTAGGACCTGGATTACTAGAGTCTGTATATGAAGAAGTACTCGTTTATTTCTTACAAAAAAGAAGATTATTCGTGGAGAGACAAGTCTCCTTGCCTATTGAAGTTGATGGCATTGTGTTGAACTCTCCTTTACGCATAGATTTGTTAGTAGAGAAGTGTATCATTGTTGAAATAAAAGCAGTCCTTGAAATGCGTGGAGTATTTTTTCAACAGTTATTAACATACCTCAAACTTGCAAAATTGCATCGTGGCATACTCGTGAATTTCAATACGGATGATATCAATGACTCTATCTGGAATAGGGTTAATGGATATTCCGATGAGGAATAAAGAAACTGAGAACTATTTTTAACCACTAATGAGCACGGATGAGCACGGAAACGCGGAATATATTAAACCACTGAAAGGCACAGACAGGCACAGAAAAAATGAATGATATATACCTTGGTTCAGTGTAGTTCCGTGCAGTTCAGTGGTCAAACCATAACCGCAGAAAGAAGTTTCTTCGTGGGCGATGTAACTAACCACGGACGAGCACGGATGAGCACGGAAACGCGGAATATATTAAACCACTGAGAGGTACAGACAGGCACGGAAAAAATGGATGATATATACCTTGGTTCAGTGTAGTTCCGTGAGGTTCAGTGGTCAAATCATAACCGCAGAAAAATATATGCCAGAAATACTCCTACACTACATATGGCAGCAACGTCTCTGGGCAGGAATACCACAATTTACCACCACGGGCTTGCCGATAGAGATACTATCGGTGGGCAGACACAATCGTGATGCAGGTCCTGACTTCAGCCATGCACATCTGCGCATCAACGGACAAGAGTGGGTAGGCAACATCGAGATACACGTGCGCGCATCCGACTGGCGACGTCATCATCATCACACCAATCCCGCCTACGACAATGTGATTCTGCACATCGTATGCGACAACGACGAACAATCCTATAACTCGCGTGGCGAGAGCCTGACACAATGCGTGCTGCAATATCCTGCAAACAACGACTACCTCACACAACTGATTGCACACGCTCGGCAAATGGATAATGCTTTCAACACCATTCCTTGCAGCCAACAGTTGCTCAACATACCCACGATGCTGACCGAAGGATGGCGACAGACATTGCTCCGAGAACGATGGTTGTGCAAAACACAATCCATAAATCAATTGCTGGCTATCACACAACAGAACTGGGTCAAAGCATTCTATATATCCCTGGCACATAACTTTGGTTTTCATACCAACAATCTGCCCTTTGAATCCCTGGCATTACAGACACCATTGATGTATCTGCTCAAGCACCGCAACAGTGTGTTTCAAGTGACAGCCATGCTATTAGGACAATCAGGACTGCTCAACGAATCAACCGCCGATACCGAGGAACACAAGGCTTTGTTTCAAGAATACCTATTCCTGAAACACAAATTCTCCTTGACACCCATCAACGCTACACTCTGGAAAAAGGCACGTATGCGTCCGCAAAATGCACCCGAATTACGCATACGACAATTTGCACAACTCATATGCCAATCCGAATTCCTCTTTTCACAATCGCTGGAGAAAGATGATATTCACGCATTACGCGCGCTACTGCAACTGCAACCAATCCCCAACACAGAACCATCGTATTTCACCCCAGCACCACCCATTGGTAAAGCATCCATTGACATCCTGCTAATCAACACCATTCTACCATATCGCTATGCCTACGCTTTGGCACGAAACAATACGGCACAAGCACAACAGGCTATAGACCTATTGACACAACTACCACCCGAAAACAACCGCATCATCCGTCTGTGGCAATTGGTAGGACAACATGCCACCTCCGCCGCCGAAACCCAAGCACTCATACATCTCTATCAACACTACTGCCAACACGAGCAGTGCATTCATTGCGAAGTAGGACACGTGGTGTTTATGACAGAGGAACATGCCATGGATTGACACGAACATCGCAAGAAATAGATGTTTTGCAACATAAATAAAATAGGATATTTGCATATATCACTATTTTTTTGTACCTTTGCCCTGTTTACAAAACCAACAAGACCATGAAACATCTACTTTTAGGCGATGAAGCCATAGCGCAAGGCGCTATTGATGCAGGACTGAGTGGTGTATATGCCTATCCTGGTACACCATCCACCGAGATTACTGAGTATATACAATTGTGCGAAAAGCGCAAAGGCGAAGAGGCGAAAGGCAAGATTTTCTGCCAATGGGCGACCAACGAGAAGACTGCCATGGAAGGCGCTCTCGGTATGTCGTATATGGGCAAACGTGCACTGGTCTGCATGAAGCATGTGGGCATGAATGTCTGTGCCGATGCGTTTATGAACGCTGCCATCACGGGCGTGAATGGTGGTCTGGTGGTAGTGGCTGCCGATGATCCATCGATGCACTCCTCGCAGAATGAACAAGACTCACGTTTCTATGCGAAATTCGCGATGATTCCTTGCCTCGAACCCAGCAACCAACAAGAGGCATACGACATGATGCACTATGCCTTCGATCTCTCCGAGTCGCTACGCACACCTATCTTATTCCGCGTTACAACACGCATGGCGCACTCGCGCGCGGTGGTGGAGACCATGGACACGCCACGCGAACAAAATGCGCTGTCTGCTCCTGAGAATACCAACCATTTTATTCTCCTGCCTGCCTTCGCGCGCAAAAACTACGCCGAACTGGTCGAAGCACAAGCCGACTTTGTGCAAACCAGCGAGGAGTCGCTATACAATACCTATACCAAGGGTAGCAATCCAAAGAAAGCGATTCTGACTACGGGTATTGCGTATAACTACCTGATGGAGTGTTTAGAGAACGGCGCTAAAAGCGCCTACAGTTTAGCGTTTAGAGAGGCGAGTATTTTAAAGGTAACCCAATACCCATTGCCCAAAGCATTGATTGACCAGATGGTGGCAGACGGCGCAGAGGAGATATTGGTGATGGAAGAAGGACAACCTGTGGTAGAGGAGTTGCTCCGTGGTATGGTACCATCTACAGTAGTTGTAAAAGGTCGTTTGACTGGCGACCTGCCTCGCATGGGCGAACTCACACCCGATAGCGTAGCTCAAGCCTTATTGCCCGATAGCCATATCGCCAATAGCCCATTGCCAATCCCAGAACTGGTTGTTGGTCGTCCACCCGCACTGTGCCAAGGTTGTGGTCACCGCGATATGTACGCTGCGCTCAATGAGGTAGCTGCTGAGCATGAGGGCGCGAAGATCTTTGGTGATATAGGTTGCTACACGCTGGGTGCATTGTCGCCTTTCCATGCTATCCACGCTTGCGTAGAGATGGGTGCCAGCATCACCATGGCTAAGGGTGCTGCTGATGCAGGTCAATTCCCTTCGTTTGCCGTCATTGGCGATAGTACCTTTACCCACTCGGGTATGACGGGTCTGCTGGACTGCGTGAATAGCAAGGCGAATGTGGTAGTGCTCATCTCCGATAACCTCACCACAGGTATGACAGGTGGACAAGACTCGGCGGGTACAGGTCGCCTGGAAGCTATTTGTCTTGGTTTGGGCGTAGAGCCAGAGCATGTACGCGTAGTGGTGCCATTGCCAAAGAACATGGAAGAGATCAAACAAGTGCTTCGTGAGGAAGTAGCATACAACGGCACCAGTGTGGTCATCGCTCGCCGCGAGTGTATACAAACACTCAAACGACATTTGAAAGCAAAGAAATAAGTTTAATGTTTAAAGTTGAAGGTTTAAAGTTTAAAGTTGAAAGGCAAGAAGTATATGAAACGCGATATTATTTTAGCAGGCGTAGGCGGACAAGGTATCCTCTCTATTGCCACTGTCATAGGTGATGCAGCCCTCAACGAGGGGCTCTATCTCAAGCAAGCCGAAGTGCACGGAATGAGCCAGCGAGGCGGTGATGTACAATCCAACCTTCGCCTCTCCAGCGAGCCTATCTACTCCGATCTCATACCAAAGGGTGGGGCAGACTTGATTATTTCACTCGAACCGATGGAGGCATTGCGCTATTTGCCTTATCTAAAGGAAGATGGCTGGATTGTCACCAGCAACAAACCCTTTGTGAATATCCCTAATTATCCTGAGATAGAGGAGGTTATCAAGCATATTGAGGCCATTCCTCATCATGTGCTACTGGATGTAGAGACCCTAGCCAAAGAGGCGGGTGCCCCTTTGCAAGCAGCCAATATGGTGCTACTGGGTGCCGCTATCCCAATGTTGGGCATTGATCATGATAAGATTGTAGAGGGTGTGAAACGTATCTTTGCACGCAAGGGCGAAGCCATTGTCGCAGCCAACCTCGCCGCTATCGAAGCAGGATACCAAGCCTCTAAACACTAAACAGTAGGCGCTCCGCGCCGTTCACTAAACACCAAAAACATGAGTTTTCCTCTGAACAAACAACTTGTGGACCAAACCTGTATTGATTTTGGTCTGCGCAACGCCAAGGAGCTTGGCGCGTCGTCTATTCGCCAACTTGTGGGCGTAGTCAAGGATATCGAACGTGCTACAGGTGTGGAGTTTATCCACATGGAATTGGGCGAACCAGGATTGCCAGCCGAGCAGATTGGTATCATGGCTGAGCACAAGGCCCTCAAGGCGGGCATGGGCTCCAAGTATCCCCTTATCACAGGTATCACTGAGGTGAAACACTGGGGTAGCGAGTTTGTGCGTGCGTTCATGAACTTGGATATTCCTACGGAGTGCATTGTACCTACTGTGGGCAGTATGCAAGCGGCTTTTGCCATCAATATGCTGGTGTCGCAGTTGGACGAGAAACGCGATACGATTCTCTTCCTCGACCCATGTTTTCCTGTGCAGAAACAACAATGTAAGGTCATTGGCGTACGTGTGGATTCGTTTGATGTGGCAGATTTCCGTGGCGAAGCATTGGCTGCCGAACTCGAACGCCACTTCAAGTCGGGTAGGATAGCGGCTATGCTTTTCTCCAACCCCAATAACCCATCCTGGATGTGCCTCACGGAGCGTGAATTGGAGATTATTGGTCGCTTAGCTTCGCTCTATAATGTGTTGGTTATTGAGGACTTAGCATATCTGAATATGGACTTCCGTGATGCGGAACGAGGTATGCCATACGAGCCACCATATCAACCTACGGTGGGCAAATATACCAACAACTGCCTCCATATGATCTCTTGCTCCAAGATGTTCTCCTACGCGGGTCAGCGGGCGGCAATCATGGCTATCAACCCATACTTGGCACACCGTAAATTCCCGAGCTTAGCCTCACGATACGAGAACGATGGCGAGTTTCTACGGAACTTGATATACAATGTGCTCTATAGCCTTTCTTCGGGTGTGACACATTCCGTCCAGTTTGCTATGGCAGCCATGTTCAAGGCAGCATGTCAAGGCAAGATAGACTTTGTTACCACCACCCGCGAATATGCGCGAAGGGCTAAACTGGTGAAGGAGATTATGCTTCGCAACGGTTTCCACATTGTCTATAATGAAGATGCAGATGAGCAGGAGGTCGGCGATGGATTCTTCTTTACCTTTGGCTACAAGGATTGGACAGGTGAGAAGATGGTGAACAAATTGATTTATTACGGTATATCGGCCATCTCACTTGCCAGCACAGGTGCTAAGCGGGAGGGTATGCGTGGATGCGTATCGTGTATTCGTGAGGACCAATACGAGCTCTTGGACCAACGCCTTGCCCTCTTCAATCGCGATTATCACGATAAATAGTTTTGAATTATGCAATATTTATCTCCTATAGAGGCTGTTGGCCTCGTTAAGTCAGGCGACACGATCGTCGTACAAGGTTCTACCTCCATACCAATGGTGCTTTTGCGTGCTCTCACGGAGCGCGCCAGCGAACTGCGTGATGTGAAAGTCATATCGGGTTTTGGCGTACACCCCGAAGAAGCACCCTATGCTAAAAAGGAACTCATGGACTCGTTCCGTGCGCTGAATATCTTTGTGCCCAACAACCTGCGCCGCGCCATGCGCGAGGGCGTAGCAGACACTATCCCATGCTTCCTCGGCGAAGTGCCCTTCCTCTTCCGTAGCGGACAGGTGCCTGTGGATGTGGCATTCCTAAACGTCAGTGAACCCGACGAGAATGGCTATTGCTCGTATGGTATCTCCGCCGACATCGCTTTCTCAGGGGCTGAATGTGCCAAGACCGTCATTGCACAGGTCAATAAGTATATGCCTCGCACCTTTGGTGACCCTGTCATACATGTCAGCCAGATCGCTGCTATGTGCCGTGGCGATGAACCACTCATTGAGGTACCAACACCTGTGCCCAGTGAGATAGAAACACGTATTGGTAACTTCATCGCCAACGAGATTCCTGACGGTGCCACCTTGCAGATAGGAGTAGGCGGCATACCCAATGCCGTTATCAACGCACTGAGTGGACATCAACACCTGGGATTGCATACCGAAGCTATCACCGATGGTGTGTTGCCATTGATAGAGAAGGGGATTATCGACAACTCGCTGAAGAAGATTTACCCAGGTAAGTCCTTGGGTAGTTTGGTGTTGGGATCGAAACATCTGTACGAATACATGGATAATAATCCAGACTTCGTTATTCGCGATGTAGCATTTACCAATGACCCACAGAATATCCGTCAGAACCCTAAAGCGATGGCTATCAATTCGGCCGTGGAAGTGGATCTCACAGGTCAGATTTGTGCCGATTCAATAGGCGAAACGATTATATCGGGTGTGGGTGGTCAGCATGACTTTATGTACGGTGCTGCGTTGAGCGAGGGCGGCAAATGCTTTATCGCATTGCCCAGTATGACCAGCAAGGGACAGAGCAAAATTGTTGCTAACTTGGCACCTGGAGCAGGAGTGGTGACAACGCGCTTTCAGGCACAGTATATTGCCACGGAGCATGGCATAGTGTATCTGCGCAATCTGCCATTGGCAGAAAGAGCAAAAGCACTCATCAGCATAGCTGACCCATCGGTGAGAGAGGAACTGGAGCGCGCAGCTGTGAAGCGGTTTGGAATAGGGTTCTTGAGACTGAAATAAAAAATAGGGCTCTGAGCCCTATTTTTTATTGGATATTGAACGGCGTTCCGCCTATTGGGTATTGGATATTGGTTAGGGGCGGGTGATTTCTTCGATGGCACGTTTGAGTTCTTTGTCGTAGCGCAAGAGGTAGGCATAATAGCCACGGTGGTAGTAGTAGCGCTTGACAATCTCGCCGCCAAGCAGTTCTTCTACTTCTTCGCGATTGCGCTGAATAGCCGCACGATAATCCACAGTCAGACGGGGCTTGAATGCCTCTAAATCAGCCAGCAGGGTGGAATCCAAATCCTCTTGCTGAGCCATCTTGATGAGTTCGCCTAAATGACGTCCTGTTTCGGTTTCGTAGGAGAATTTCTTTTCGTCCAAGAATTGGCAAAAATCCTCTAAGTCGCTGTCGGTGAGTTGGAATTCTTTGGCAGGCGCAATGGTAGGATGTTGGCGATAGTAGCGATTGGCATAGTCGAAGAACATATGGTCGCGGTAGAGGTTGTAGGTAATGTCCAGTTTTTGCGAATCGGTAAGCACTACATCAGGTAGGATACCGCCAGCCGTATCGCGGTGCAATTGGTTTCCACGTTGGCGTTCGGCATAGTCGATAGCTTGTATGCAACGCCCAGAGGGCAAGTAGTATTTGGAGGTAGTTACCTTGAGGTGTCCGCCATAGGCGATAGGACGGATATTCTGCACCAGTCCTTTACCGAAAGTACGTTCACCTACGATAGTAGCGCGATGGAGGTCTTGGAGGGCACCAGCTAGGATTTCGGATGCGGAAGCCGATTGGTCATTGACCAAGACTACGAGTGGCATGTTGGGGAAGATGGGGGAGGTTTGGGTGGTATAGACATGATTGCTGCGCTCTGTCTTACCCTTGGTGGAAACCACCTCTGTGTCTTTGGGCACAAAATAACCAACAATCTGTATTGCCTCATCAATAATACCACCTCCATTACCTCGCAGGTCAATAATCAGACTATTGATGCCATAGTTCTGCACCATACTATCAAGTTTCATGAGAAACTCTTGCGCAGAATTGGACGTAAATTCATTGAAGAAGATATAGCCGATGGCGTCTTGTAGTACGGTAGCATATCCCACAGCAGGCAAGTGAATATCACGTCGGGTCACTTGTTTGGTGAGTAATTGGCTATCGCGTTCGAGGATAATCTCAATCGTACTACCTGGTTTACCACGTAGTTTGTCGGATACCTCTTTGGTGTTCTTACCCTGGCAATCCATTCCGTCCACCTTGACAAAACGGTCTCCAGGGAGTAGCCCACATAGTTGTGCGGGCATGCCTTCGTAGAGTTCGTTGACATAGACATTGCTATCGCGGTACATGATGAGCGAGCCCACGCCACCATACTTGCCTTGCGTCATGCGGCGCAGTTCGTCGTCCTCGCGCTTAGGGATATATACCGTGTATGGATCCACTTTGTGGAGCATGTAGTTGATGCTTGACTCGATGAGGTCATCGTAGTTGAGGGTATCCACATAGTTGATATCCAACTGACGCATGACATCGGTATAGATGGTCAAGTTCTTATCTATACGGGTAGTCTGCGTTTCTGCTAATAGGTTGATTGTGAGCAGGAGAAGGGGTATGATGAGTAGTTTTTTCATTGTTCTTGTAGGGGTGAGTAAGGACAGTAAGGTTATTAAGGACATTAAGGTCAGATTAGGGTAAATACTGCGATATGTCTTTTTTGTGGGAGTGTAGGTCGCGCACGAGGGTAGAGGAGATATGTGCATACTCGGGACGGGTGTAGAGTAGGATCGTCTCGATGCCCGACAGTTGCTTGTTGGCTTCGGCTATATTGCGCTCATACTCAAAATCTAGGGTGGAGCGCACTCCGCGTAGGATAAACTGGGCATTGTGTTGTGCCGCGAAATCGACGGTAAGTCCATCGTACATCTCCACGCGCACGCGTGGCTCGTTATTGTATATGCGTTGGATAGCAGCCAAGCGCTCGCAGAGCGGGAAGGTATCGCGTTTGGTATAATTGTGCCCAATGCCAATAATAATCTCGTCAAAAAGATTCAGGGCACGCATCACAATATCGTGATGCCCTATGGTAAAGGGATCAAAACTCCCTGGAAATATTGCTTTTTTCATATCTCTAAACTGTAGCCCATAGGGCGTTCTCTAAACTCTAAACAATCTCCGCATTTTTAAGTGCCTCTTTGGTGGCTTCTCGGTAGGCAACCATCAGTCCGCCTGTGCCGAGTAGTGTACCGCCGAAGTAGCGCACTACGACTACGAGGATATTGTCCAACTTCTGCGCATCGATACTGCGAAGAATAGGCATACCTGCTGTGCCGTGGGGTTCGCCATCATCTTTGGTGCGCCAGAGGTTTTCGCCCAAGCGATAGGCATAGCATACATGGCGAGCATCGTGGTATTTCTTCTTGTACCAAGCGATGCGTGTTTTGGCTTCATCCTCATTGGCAATGGGTTCGGCGAAAGCGAGAAACTTGCTTCCGCGATCCTTGAAGATACCTTTGGCGAGGCCTGATATAGTGGATCTTGTTTCGGACATTATTTATTTAAGTTAGATACTCATGGGTACTTCTATACATTCGATGTATTGTTTGATTCTTCTTCGTTTTTTGTTGTATTTGCTTTATCAAAATAAGCAACCCAGACCATTAATCCTAGGAAAGGAACTTTGTCTATTCCAACAATAACGCCGCCTTCATTGGTCTCAAAGACCGTTTTGATTGTAGCACGTTTTTTAGCGACCTCGCGTTTCGGATTTGCATCTTCAGCCACATCCCATATGGTTTCTTTGGGAGTGCCATACACCGCTTGAAGGCTATCTACCATATTCCGATATATAGTTTCTAGAACCGCCCATTTGGAGTTGGATTCTACCATGGCAACCAGAGAAAAGACATTGTGAGATTTGGGCGTTGTCGTTATGATAATTCCCACTTCTTGTCCCATGAAAGTTCCTGTCATGACACCTGTCCCATCTTTAATTTCGGATGTAAATCCTTGTTCTTCGAGTTGAAGCATAAAGGATGATAATTCGCCATCTATTTGTACCCCGCAGAAAGTCAAGTGATTTTCTGCATGCAGTTGCAACACAGAGAAGATAATGAGAGTAAAAAGTAATAATTTTTTCATACACGTAAATATGCTTTAAGTTTATTAGCCTGCAAAGGTACAAAAAAAAATCGACATATAGAAATGAAAATAACTTTTTTGCGTAATTTTTAATATACACTTGTGTATATTCAAAAAAAATAGTAACTTTGCAGTCGAATTTGGTAATCTAAATTGCATTTATAAGAATATAAACTCTAAAAACAATATATTGTGAAAACTAACTACTTGAAAAGCAGACATATTGGTCTGACAGAGCAAGACCAACAGCAGATGTTGGAAGTAATCGGAGTGAAAAGTGTGGATGAACTCATCGCACAAACTATGCCAGCGGATATCCTTTTGGATGAGCCATTGGACTTGGATGAGCCACTCACCGAGCAAGAGCACCTGAACACGGTGCACGATATGGCGCAGAAAAATCAACTCTACCGTTCGTATATCGGACGTGGTTGGTACGGCACCATCACTCCTGCAGTGATTCAACGCAATATATTGGAGAATCCCGTTTGGTACACCTCATACACCCCTTATCAAGCAGAAGTGAGCCAAGGTCGTTTGGAGGCATTGTTTGTATATCAAACGATGATTAGCGACCTGACAGGATTGCCACTCGCCAACTGCTCGCTGTTGGACGAAGCGACAGCAGCCGCTGAGGCAGTGACCATGATGCGTAACCTGCGCAGCCGTGATATGGTGAAAGCAGGCGTGAAGAAGGTATTGGTGGATAAGAAAATCTTTGCTAACACCTTACATGTAATGCGTACACGCGCGAAAGGGCAAGACATCGAACTTGTGCTGGTGGATTATGCTTGCGTGACCAGCGATTGGTTGGCAGAGAATGGTCCATTCTTTGGCGCTATCGTGCAATGGCCAAATGCGGACGGAGCGATAGAAGATTACAATGCATTCATTGAGGATTGCCATGCAGCAGGTATGAAAGTGACGGTGATTGCTGACCTGATGGCATTGGCATTGCTCAAGCCGCTGAACGCAGACATCATGTGCGGTACAGCACAACGCTTTGGTTTGCCAATGGGCTTTGGTGGTCCTACCGCAGGATATATGGCAACCCGCGAGGAGTACAAACGCGATATGCCAGGTCGTATCATAGGTTTGAGTAAAGATACCAACGAGAAGCCAGCTTTCCGTTTGGCGCTTCAGACACGCGAGCAACATATCAAACGCGAGAAAGCAACTTCGAATATCTGTACTGCGGAGGCACTCTCAGCTGTGATGGCAGGTATGTATGGCGTATATCATGGCGCTGAGGGTATTCGTGATATAGCGGAAGGTATTCATGGTAAGGCCGTGTATCTGAGCGAAATGCTGCAAGCATACGGCTATGAGCAAGAGAACACGGAGTTCTTTGACACGCTGAAGATTCGCCACGAGAATGGGGTAGAGGCAGTGCGCGAAGCGGCTGAAGAGTTGGGCATTAACCTCTATTACGATGAAGAAGGTTGGATAGGTATCTCATTGGATGAGAGCGTGACTGTGGACGATATGAACGACATCATCGAGCTTTTTGCTAACGCATCGGGCAATATGGCACAATACGAGGATAGCGAAGAGGCTTTCGAAGGGCTGTGGGCAATTAACGAAGATAGTGTTCGCGAGGTGGATTACCTGCAAGAAGAGGTATTCAAGAAATACCGTACCGAAACGGAGATGATGCGCTATATCAAACGCCTTGACCGCAAGGATATTAGTTTGACGCATACGATGATTCCATTGGGCTCGTGTACGATGAAACTCAACCCTGCGGCTGCGATGATTCCTGTGACCTACCCTGGCTATATGGGCATTCACCCATTGGCGCCAGCAGAGCAAGTGGCTGGATACATGGAAGTGATGGAAGACTTGGAGCAACAGCTGGCTACTATCACAGGTTTTGCGGCATGCAACCTGCAACCTACTTCGGGTGCGGCAGGCGAGTATGCGGGACTGGTGACCATACGCGAGTATCTGCACCAAAAAGGTGAGGACCATCGCAATATCCTGTTGATTCCTGCTTCGGCTCACGGAACGAACCCAGCATCTTGCGCACAAGCAGGTATGGTGCCTGTGGTAGTGAAGTGCGATGAGAATGGTAATACCGACCTGGCCGACTGGCGCGAGAAAGCGGAACAACACAAGGAGAACTTGGCGGGCTGTATGATTACGTATCCATCTACCCACGGTATCTTTGAGATGGCTATTCGTGAGATGTGCCAGATTGTACACGAGTGTGGCGGACAAGTATATATGGACGGTGCGAACATGAATGCGCAGATCGGTTATACCAACCCAGGATTTATTGGTGCAGACGTATGCCACCTGAATTTGCATAAGTCGTTTGCCAGCCCTCACGGCGGTGGCGGACCTGGTGTAGGTGCAATATGTTGCGCTGCGCACTTGGTGGACGCTATGCCACAAGCGGAGAATAACCGCGTATCGAGCGCATTGTATGGCAATGCGAATATGGCACTGATTTCCTACGGCTATATCCGCATGATGGGCGAAGAAGGCTTGCGCGAATCGACTGCTGCTGCTATCGTGAGTGCGAACTATATGGCTGAGAAACTGAAAGATGCCTATGGCATTGTATATACGGGTGTGAACGGCAGAGTAGGTCATGAGTTGATTTTGGACTGCCGTCAGTTCCATGCTATCGGAATTACTGAGTCGGATATTGCGAAACGATTGATGGACTTTGGTTATCACGCACCTACGCTGAGTTTCCCTGTGCATGGCACATTGATGGTAGAGCCAACCGAGAGCGAGAGCTTGCACGAGTTGGATCAGTTTATCGATGCATTGCTCATCATCCGCGAGGAGATTGCCGAGGTAGAACGCGGCGAAGTGGATAAGAAGGATAATGTGCTGGTGAATGCACCACACCCTGAGTATGAGGTAGTGGCAGACGAATGGAACCACCCATATAGCCGTCAGAAGGCCGCATATCCAGCCGAGTGGGTGAAAGCTAATAAGTTCTGGATACCTGTATCGCGTGTGGATAATGGTTGGGGAGACAGAAATCTGGTGGCGAGATTTTGATGGTGTAAGGTGTAGAGTGTAAAGTTTAAAGGCGAGAGTATATGTCTAAAGGAAAACTGCGTGAACAACTCAAGGGCTATCAGCGAATGAAACCGCTGATAGCTATCAAAGAGTATTTGATGATTATTTTTTGTACTATTCCATACGCCATTGCGGTGAACTGGATATTGGTGCCACATACTATTGTGGGTGGTGGACTGACGGGTCTGTGCGAGATTATCTACTTTGCCACAGATACGTTTGTGCCCATCTGGCTTAGTTCGTTCGTGTGCAACTTGGCACTGCTGATAGCGGCATTCTTCACTGTAGGTTGGCGCTATTGCGTGCGCACTTTGTGGGGCGTGCTATGGTACACTATTTGGCTGAAAGTCATAGAGATACCAGCAGAGCCCGTAGTGAGTGACCCCTTTATGGCAGTAATATTGGGTGGATTGTTTATGGGTTGCTTCTTGGGCGTAGTATTCCTCAATAATGGTAGTACGGGCGGCGTGGATATTGTGGCAATGATTGTGAATAAATACAAGCATCTGCCTATGGGACGTGTGCTGATGGCATGCGATATTGTGATTATCCTATGTGCCTATTTCTTGCCTGAAATCAAGGAGTTGCCATTCGGTCAAGGATTGGAGAAAATCCTCTTTGGTTTGTGCTACACCTTTATGGCAGGTACAGCAGTGGACTGGGTACTCAATCGCACACGTCAGTCGGTGCAGTTCTTCATTTTCAGCAGCAAGTATGAGGAGATTGCCGAGGCAATCATGACCCAAGTGCCACGTGGCGTGACTTTCTTGGAGGCACAAGGTGGCTATACCAAACAGCCAGGTAAGGTGATTACTGTGATAGCGCGCCAATATGAGTCGGCAAAGATTTTCCGTTTGGTGAATGCCATTGACCCAAATGCATTCGTGAGTCAAAGTCAAGTGCGCGGTGTGTTTGGTCAAGGATTTGACCCTATGAATAAATAAGGAAATACCTGTTACACAGATGGGAAACGCAATCAAATACATGCAATATCCTGTAGGAAAGGTAATCAAGGAATATATTTTTATCTTCTTGGGTTTGTTTCCCTTTGCATTGATGGTCAATTGGATCTTCGTACCGCATAATGTGGTGGGTGCGGGATTGACAGGTATTTGCTCTATTATCTATTACGCTACGCAGGGATTCTTTCCCAACCTGTTTGCTGAGTATGGCGGAGCTATCCCGATGTGGTTGAGCACACTGTCCATCAATGCCGTATTGCTGTTGATTGCTATGCTGACGGTGGGGTGGCGTTTTTGCGTGCGCACATTGGTGGGCGCATTGGCGTTGGCGTTTTGGTATCGTGTGATACCCATGCGTGTGGAACCGCTGATTACCGACCCAGTGACGGCGTGTATTGTTGGGGGTGTGGTGTTTGGTATGAGTTTGGGTATTGTGATGCTCAATAATGGTTCGTCGGGTGGTACGGATATTGTGGCCATGATTGTGAACCACTACAAGGATGTGTCCTTGGGTCGTGTGATGATTATCTGCGATGCGGTGATTATTGCCAGCAGCTATTTCTTGCCTATCCCTGAGCAATTCTATGTAGAGGGGATGGATGTAGTGGATTTCAAGATTAAACGTATTCTCTATGGTCTATGTATGACCGTCAGCTATACAGCTGCATTGGACTGGATTATGTCGCGCATGCGCCAGTCGGTGCAGTTCTTCATTTTCAGCAGCAAGTATGCGGAGATAGCAACTGCTATCAATCAAACCGTTCACCGCGGTGTAACGGTGCTGGACGGAAAAGGATGGTATAGCCAACAACCTATCCATATTGTCACCGTGTTGGCTCGCAAACAAGAGAGCCAATTGATTTTTCATATTATAAAATCAATTGACCCTAATGCTTTTGTCAGTCAAGCCAACGTGAATGGCGTATTCGGACAAGGATTCGATACGATAAAAGGTAAATAGATTATTAGTCACGGTTGATCCCCTCGTATGTGGATTGGCGGGTAGGATCAATATCTATGAGCAATTCATATACCGTCTTCTTTTCTTCGGCTGTTCCCTTTGAAAAGATATTCACTAACTCGTCGTTTTTGGCATCAAGAAAAGTAGTAACTACATATGTAGTAGGTCTGGCTCTATGTGCCTCCTTGAGCGTTGGCATGCCACCAGCTATACGTGCACGTGCATTGGCAACATTATTGATCATCTCATCCAATCCTAAACGATGGTATTCATATAGAAATCCTCTATATCCTTTGAATGCCTCGTCCATCAAATTATTAATCAGTGCATATCGATTGCGGTTGCTATCAAAAGCTTTCCAACCTTTTGCCTCAGACTCTTCTAATGATGCAGACTGAGCTGCTGTAACAATATTTTCACATATCTGGAAATAGGGAGTTCCTCCTAAACGAGAGAAAGAATCCATATCGTAACCTATGATTAAATAGCAATAATAGGCAATAAGTGCCGTTAGATTCGTAGTGAATGTACTACCTTGAAAATCCATACGGTCAAACTCCTGATATGTAAAACTAAAGTGATTGTCCTGAAAATTCAAGATAGGTGTGGTATATGCACTACCAAACACAGGACGACGACTTTGACAAGTAAAATCACAATTGATGAGATTATCATTCACCGTCTTGACCACCAACATCATGCTACATTCGATACGTTCTTTGTTTTGAAACGTAAGGTCTGTCCATTTGGAATTATTAACAAATTCTTCGATTGACTGCTTGAGTGTATTAAACATCTCTTTGTTAGACCCTTGTACTTGATCAGAATTGATGGTCACAGTGCAATTGAGTTCTTGTGCAGATGCTTCCATACAGCATACTGCCAAGATAGTCACGAATATAAAACGCAGAATTTTCATTATTGTTCAATGCTTAAAATATTACCTGTTTGAGTATTAAAATATATGCGTGGTGTATTTTTGTTATTCAACAAACTTTTTGCCAATGGTATAGCGACACCATACTGTGCAATAGCCATGGTAGTTGAAAGTTTCAGTTTGTTGCTATATTCTACCGTTAGATTGGCCGCTCCAGGAAGATTGTAATATACTTGTGAAGGTAGTATTTTGCTATTTGCCGCCTTTTCTTCCACAGATACATATGATTGACGATCGCCTGTAAGAGTCAGACGGATAGGTTCACCACTTAAGTCGTTAGCCCCTACCATACCTGTGTATTGTGAGAAACGACCTATTACATGATTCTTCACATCCTTGTTGGGTACATAGTATATAGTCTGTGCATGGTGTTTTACCACACGCGTACCAATGAATAACTCTGCCAACATTTGCTCGCGTTTATCCAACTCGTTCAACACTAATTGCATAGCTTGACCATCAGCAGGGGTATGCTCTACATCGCCACCCAGCAAGTTGATTCGCATCTCACGAATATGATATATTTGCTTAGCAGCACCTTCTGCCATCTTAGCGATGGAATTAGCCACCATTTGCTCTTCCATGAGTGGCATCAAGTCTGATGATGGATTCTGGTTCTCAACAGTGGCTGCTGTTGTTGTTTCATGCTTTACATATTTTGGAACATTGTAGCCATACAACAATCCTTCTGGCGTCAGCGACAGCCATTGTGCCTCACTACCAGTAGCAGCAACCACCTTATATGCACGATGCGTGTCTGCCACAGTATGAGGGGCTACACTAATATTGGTCACTTCGTAGCGTGTTTGTTCTTGAGAACAAACTTCTTTAACTCCCAAATAACGTTCTGCATAGAGATAAAATGGACCTGGCTTTTGGCTTATCTCATCAAATTCCACTGTCACAGCCAGCTGTGTTTGAGGCATATAGTACACTACAGCCATTTCATTCTCCTCTACAATCTGCGCTTGGGCCATCAGCCCTATCGCCAGAATCATGTTTATCAAAATATACTTTTTCATATTCATATGATTTGTTTATTCACTTTCAGATAATCCATTCCATATCTCCCATGCTGCATCAGCTTGCAGATATAGCATTTGTTTTCCATTCACAATACGTGCACCACGTCGTTTTCCCTCGAATAAAAAAGCCGTACACTCAGGATTATATACGCAATCATATAGCAAGTGTGCGCTTGTAATATATTCATATGGAATCGGTGGGCGTGTTGTCACATCAGGTAGCATACCCAATGGGGTACAATTGACTATCACCGAATGAGTCTCCATATGCTTTTTTGTCAGCATATCGTATCCTATAGTATCTGCTTGAGGATGGCGGCTAACGAGTGTATATGGCCTATCCATCTGCTTCAAAGCATATTGTACTGCTTTGCTCACACCACCTGTTCCTAAGATCAGTACACGCGTATCGGCAGCCGATAAATGGGGTAGGAGACTATGCATAAAACCTTGCCAATCCGTATTATACCCCTTGCCTTGACATACAACATTCACGGCACCGATTGCTTGTGCTACTTCATCAAGAGCAGGCAAATGTGCCATGATGGATTCTTTGTAAGGATAAGTGACATTGAAACCATGCAAATGCTGCATTAGCACATGTATATTGGTCAAGTCATCTATTTCATACAATTGGTATTCAGCAGCAACACCTTCGTTCGCGAACTTGTTTGTGAAATACATAGCCGAATACGAATGTTCCAATGGTTTGCCTATTATACCGTAGTGACGCATACTTTTCCGTGTTTAATGACTGCTTTATGCGTAGGCGAAAAAAATGTTTTTCCACCTTCACCTTTGAGCAATGCTTCGTAAATCTTCTCTACCTCGGGGAAATGATATTCGCGCAACTGCTCAAAAAGTTTCACTTTTCCCGCTGCATGTGTATCACGTTCTTCTAACCAATCCACATATCCTTGTAGGTGTTCTGCCGTAGTTGCTATGTGTTCTATTTCGGCTTTTGAATAGGCAGATAACTGTCTGCGAACTTCGTTGCGTGCGATGGTCGTATCGCTGTTGGTGGAATCATTCACCCAAGCTATATGGCGTATGTCGCGCAAGTAATGTTCTATATAGTCGCGCGTTGTGCAGAGCAGAGGACGAATGATAGGTATATTTCCCCCCATGGGGTTGGTACTCTTTGCACGCATACCACACAATCCCCGCAAGCCTGTTCCGCGCTTCAGATTGAGTAACACCGTCTCTGCTTGATCATTCTGATGATGAGCAACGGCTATGGCAACACACCTCTCTTGCTCTGCTATTTGGGCAAACCACATATAGCGCAATTCACGCGCTGCCATCTCTATGCTCAAACTATGCTCGCGTGCGTATGCATGCGTATCAAAGTCCTTAATATATATACCTGCTTCTAGCCCATTGCCTCTTCGTCTAATTGCCTCTTCTCTCACAAACGCCTCATCTCGGTTGCTCTCTTCGCCGCGAAGATGAAAATTACAATGTGCAATCACACATTCGTATCCTCCACGAAGCAAAACATCCCATAGAGCCATACTATCTGCGCCACCACTCACACAAACCAGTACACGATCACCTTTTGCTAGAAGATCATTATCACGGATATATTTTTGAACACGACGCAACATGAGTTATAGCATATCTATGTTATCCAAGTTCACAATACCATTTACAATCGCATAGATAGTTAATCCTGCAGTGGAATGAATATCTAGTTTGCGAACGATATTTTTGCGATGCGACATCACCGTGTGAGCAGAAAGGCATAGCACATCTGCGATCTCTTTGTTGCTCAATCCTTTTACTATTTGTATCAGCACATCTAGTTCGCGGCTAGACAATTCTTCTTGGTCGGTGTTTAGTTCTGTATTTGTTTTACGAGACAATAATTGCTCGGTTCTTGCCAATGCAGGTAGCATGATCTCATCCTCTATGGCACAATGCAACGCCAATTCATTTTCAAAGTGATAGATATCATGTAGTACAGCATACAACAATCGAGTTTGCTCTTGGGATTGGGTACTTGGCCTTTCGTGGTGTGGATAGTATTTGATAATTAAGTTCTTGAGTTCTATCGCTTTGGCAGCTATATGCTTGTCATCCGTAGCATGGTGTTCAAAGGCACACTCATTCTCATGCTGAATATGTGCACGTATTTCCTCTACGTACTCATCATAGAAACGTACTATCAGCAATGGCACTTTGTTATCCACGCCAGCCAAATTGATTGCTTCGAGCAACATCTGTCGGATACGAGGCAACTGAAAATCCATAAAATACGTGTGCGCATTCTCCAGATACTGACGCAACGTACTGACATCAATAGCGGGAGTGTATTGATATTCACCTGTAATGGCAAAATTGACTACAGCCAGTAGGGTAGTGCAGTCCACATCGTTTTCACGGCAAACAGTTTCGATGGTTTTGTCGCCCACTCCAAACGGAATACCAAAGCGTTGTACCAATTGCAGTACTTGATTGTCAGCCAAGGCGCTCTTAGTGGAAGCCCCCATCAACTCGCTCATTTTATCAGTTGGTCTATACATTGCCCACTA
The DNA here is from genome assembly GCA_036307765.1 of Paludibacteraceae bacterium. Lineage (GTDB taxonomy): Bacteria > Bacteroidota > Bacteroidia > Bacteroidales > Paludibacteraceae > Colicola. The sequence continues at coordinate 38,862 of JAXJWX010000087.1, forward strand.
CGTCTAATATAATTTCTGCCTGCAAAGGTACAATTTTTTTTTGAATAATACAATATATAGTACTAAAAAGTACTATTATTTTTCTTTTCTGCTTGAATATTCCAAATAAATTTATTACCTTTGCACATAAATTTACCGATTAGAAACTATCAATATTAACGATTATAGGCTTATGAAGTATGCTCTTATTACCGGAGCCAGTTCGGGATGCGGATATGAATATGCTCGATTGTTGGCGGAAAAAGGATATAATCTGCTCATCGTGAGTAACGAAGAGGCTATTCATGATAAGGCTCAAGTTCTTCGCGAAGATTATCCCGTCAAAGTACGTTCATTGGTTATGGATCTTGGATGTCAAGAAGCTGCCAAAGAACTTTATACCTATTGCGCAGAGCAAGCATTAGAGGTGGAAGTGCTAGTGAATAATGCGGGTGTATATCACGACCGCGATTTCCTGAATGATTCAGAAGGATTTAACCAACTGATAATCAATCTACATATGTTCACACCTGCTATGTTGATTTATTATTTTGGTCAGGATATGGCGAAACGCCAAAAAGGCTACGTGCTGAACATGTGCTCTATCACTGCCAATATTTCCGTACAACGATTAAGTACCTATGGCGCTACGAAAGCGTTTCTACAGAATTTCAGTCGTTCGGTATATATCGAATTGAAGGATAAAGGTGTGATTGTGACCAATGTCACGCCAGGTGCTATCAATACTGGATTATATAATATCCGCCCATGGCTGACAAAGATGGGATTAGTGTTAGGTTATATTGTGCAACCCAACTATCTAGCAAAACGTGGATTGAATGCAATGTTCCGTGGTAGAAGCAAAGTGAGTGTGCCATGCGTGTGGAACTATGTGTTGCTATTCTTTGTCGCACTTATCCCAACTTGTTTGCTACGCCTTATTCGCCGTCTAAAGATTTTCTAATCCATATCTTCGCCCAATGCGGCAAACATGTTTAGTGTATCGCGGTTTTCAGCACTATGTTGGCTTAGTGTATGATCGGCTTTTATTTTATCGAGAATGCGCATTACGATTTGCATTAGTTCCCCTTCGTGAGTATAGTCCGCTGCGCAAGCAAAATTGACGCGTTGTTGTTGTAATAATTGTTGAGCCAAAGCGCGTTTTTTATCGTTGCCATATATTGCAAAACTGTGTCCACCATTGGATTTCACAGTACGCATACATGGCACGTCGGTCTCGCCGTCACCTAAGTAGATCATACGCTCGAATGGCACGGGGCGTTCCTCGGTGGGTACAAACTCGTTGATACGCACACGGTCGCTCACCTCGCGGATGCCCTTGTTGATCTTAAAGAGGAATTGTGTCTTCTTGGTATAGTCCACCACTACCGATGGCCAACAGGCATCGCCGTTGCTGTCATAAAGATAGGTACACGCATATACGCGCTCAAACTCATGGGCAATATCGCTGCCTTCAATCATCTCTTTGATGCCCGAACTGTTGATATAGTGCTTGACCTCTACGCCGATTTGAGCCGCATACTCATTGATAATGCCAAACCATTCTACAACACCAGGAAAGAAGACTAATTTTTTGCCATAGGAACGCAGCATATCGCGTGTGCAACGAATTCCCGCGCGCTGCGCTTCTGCTTGTATGGCGTACATAACTACAGCTATGCCTCCAGCATCGTTGGTCTTGGCTATTTGGTCGCATAGATTCCAGAAATCGCTTGGGTTATGATAGCCTATGTCTTGCAAGAGTCCAAATTCCTGCATATTACCTGGTGCTAAAGTACCGTCGAAGTCGTAGATTAGCGCCACAGAGGGTAGAGTAGTATTCATAATCTGATTATTTATTAAATTCTCTGCAAAAGTACAAAAATATTTTCTAATATGCAAATATCTGTTACCTTTATATAATATATATAAGAAGAGCCCCTTGCGGAGCTCTTCTTATATTATGGTAAAAAACTTACTCTTCTACAGCAGCTTGAGCAGCAGCCAAACGTGCGATTGGCACACGGAATGGAGAGCAAGATGCGTAGTTCATACCTACCTTAGCGCAGAACTTAACAGATGAAGGCTCACCACCGTGCTCACCGCAGATACCGGTGCGCAATCCTGGACGAACGGCGAGACCTTTCTCTACTGCCATTTGGATGAGTTGACCTACACCGTTTTGATCCAATACTTGGAATGGATCCACCTTCAAGATCTTTTGCTCGAGATATACTGGCAAGAAGCTAGCAATATCGTCACGGCTATAACCGAAGGTCATCTGTGTCAAGTCGTTGGTACCAAATGAGAAGTATTGAGCCTCAGTAGCAATGCGATCAGCGGTGAGGGCAGCACGTGGGATCTCAATCATTGTACCGATCTCGAACTCTACCTCTACGCCGTACTCAGCGAATACCTCTTTAGCTACCTTCTCGATGATCTCCTTTTGTTGGTGGAACTCATAGAGGATACCAATGAGTGGAACCATGATCTCTGGCATTGGGTTCTTGCCCTCTTGTTTGAGCTCGCAAGCAGCGCTCAAGATAGCGCGAGTTTGCATAGCGGTAATCTCAGGGAAGGTGATACCGAGACGGCAACCACGGTGACCCAACATTGGGTTGTTCTCAGCGAGAGAATCTACACGTTGCTTGATCTCTTGTACGCTTACGCCCATCTCTTGTGCCATAGTCTCTTGACCAGCAGCATCATGTGGTACGAACTCGTGCAATGGAGGATCGAGGAGACGGATATTCACTGGATAACCATCCATAGCCTCAAGGATACCCTTGAAGTCAGCCTTTTGGTATGGGAGGAGCTTAGCAAGCGCTTTCTCACGACCCTCAGCGTCCTTAGAAAGAATCATCTCGCGCATAGCTACGATCTTCTTATCCTCGAAGAACATGTGCTCTGTACGGGTCAAACCAATACCCTTAGCACCGAAGTCACGAGCCACGCGTGCATCGTGTGGAGTATCGGCATTGGTACGAACTTGCAAGTGTGTATATTTGTCGCAGAGATCCATCAACTCTTTGAAGTCGCCACTCAACTCAGCAGCCTTGGTTGGGATTTGACCTGCATATACTTGACCAGTAGAACCGTTCAATGAGATGTAGTCGCCCTCTTTGTAGGTAACGCCCTCAACGGTCAAGGTCTTAGCCTTGTAGTCAACCACGATAGCACCTGCACCAGAAACGCAGCACTTACCCATACCACGAGCCACTACGGCAGCGTGAGAGGTCATACCACCACGAGCAGTC
>JAXJWX010000088.1:0-11310 GCA_036307765.1 Paludibacteraceae bacterium
ACATGCTGGAATCCAAAAAGAACAGTTAATAAAAATGATAGATGCCTATCTCTCAAAACCACATACGAAAAGAAGAAAAAATAAAACCTAGTGGGCTGTCAAAATACCACTTTTAGGTACTCAAAATGTTACATAAACCCATATTTTAAGATTTCCCTTTCGCTGTAAGGGTTAAATTTGTGTTATCATTTTATCCCGAAGATACCCCGAAGATACCCCGATGATAGAGAGGAGATGGAAGGTAGATAGTTGACTATAAAAAAGTGCGTTTTATTAAGATTCGTTCTCTTTTCGTTTCGCTATCTTTTGCTCAATTTCACCGAGCGACAACCCTGAGAACTCCGAGAGAACTCCCTGCCACCGCCCAAACCGAAAAAGTGCTGTTTGTTAATATTCCCAGCCTTTACACCTTACGCTTTACGCCCTACACCCAAAAATCTCCCTAAAATACGATTTTTATTTGCACAATCCAAAATAATTCACTACCTTTGCAGTCGAAATAAAAAATACTAACATGCTACAGATTATCAAAGATAAGGAATATACCGAATGGATTGCCGAGTTGAGCCATCGCTATCGCCAAAGTCAAATCAAGGCATCTGTACGTGTTAATAATGAGATGCTTCGTTTTTATTGGTCTGTCGGGAAAGACATTGCCGAAAGACAATATGACAATAAGTACGGCTCTCATTTCTATGAAAACCTGAGTAATGATTTGACCAAAGTAGTAGGAAATAAAAGAGGTTTGGCTCCTACCAGTTTGCGCTACACCAAGTACTTTTACTCGCTATACTCTCCGCTTTTTGAAAATCATCGGCAAGCTGCCGAAGATTCGCTACAATCAATTTATCGGCAAGCTGCCGAAGATTTTGATTTGCTCTTTTGCATACCATGGACACACCATCAAAAAATCATTGATAAGGTAAAGGGAGATAGTCGTAAAGCACTATTCTTTGTACACAAAACATGGGAAAATCAGTGGGGACGTGGTGTTCTTCTCAACTTCTTAGAGACTGATTTGTATGAGAGGGAAGGCGGAGCACTAAGCAATTTTCAGCATATTTTACCAGCTGAAGAAAGTGATTTCGCGCAGCAACTGCTAAAAGATCCCTATCGTTTTGATTTTCTCCATCTCAAAGAACAGTATTCGGAGAAAGAATTGAAGGATGAGTTAATGAATAAGCTCTCTCAGTTCCTGCTTGAATTAGGCAAAGGTTTTTCGTTTGTAGGACGCGAATATCGCCTGTCAGCAGGAGGTAAAGATAAGTTTATCGACCTCTTGTTCTATATTATTCCACTACACCGATATTGTGTAATAGAAGTTAAAACTACCGAGTTTGATTTTCAAGACATAGGTCAGTTGGCTGGTTATACAGCAATGGTAGATGACTTGTTGAATACGCCACAGGATGCTCCTTCTATAGGTCTGCTCATTTGCAAAGAGAAGAATACTGTTTTGGCGCGATATGCGCTTTCGAGGATAAACACACCTATTGGCATTTCTGAATATGAGTTATCCAAACGCCAACTCCCAAAAGAAGTAGAATCAGCATTGCCTACTATCGAGGAAATCGAAACAAAGTTAAACGACTAATAAAACAATACTAACCCCCTAAATAACTTATCACTCATCACTTATAGTTTATAGTTAATCCGCAACGATACCGTTGCCCGACATATTTAATATAGCGTTATAAGCCCCCTGCCATTTATGCAAATTCGCATAAATGGCTTTTTCTTTTCTCGAAACACCAAACAGTAGCGCAGCGTCCACTAAACAAGACTGACCCTTAAAACTTTTAAAACTCCTAAAACTTTTTTACTCAAAATTTGCACATCCGCAAATTTTGTTGTACCTTCGAGGGCACCTTAATCCTCGAAGCTACTGCAAAAAATGTAGCCTATGACAACAAAAGTAAACTTTTCTTGCACATATACATTTTTTTTTGTACCTTTGCACCGTGAACCTGCGCTGGGGATGTCTGCACATCAGCGGCGAAGGGTAGCAGACATAATAAAAGGCGTTTATTGGCGCTTGTTTTGGTCAATAGGAATCCGGAAAATTTCGTAGCCCAAATCAAGAGAGCGACAAATGCCCCTTGGTGTGTTTAACTCGTTGTGTCCCACAACGATAAACATATCGGCGTGGGCATTCATTGTTTATTCTTGCTACAGGGTCATTCCGGAACCTCACAATAAAGAATAAGCAAAGGTAAGGTTCCACGCTTTTTCTTTTGTAGTCACGGGCAGTCTGGAGCCAACTACCCATAAAAAACAAATTAAATATGAAGCGATTTTATCTGCTTTTATTTTTGCTATTATTCATTTTACCTACATTATGTGGGCAAATATTTGAAAGCCATTTTATTTTGTATCGTGTTACAAGCACGAACCCCAATCTGGTGGAAGTATGTGGTTATCTAGGAGAATACGGTGTCTCTGAGGGATCAACATATGCACTATACCCTGGTCAACAAGTACATGTAACGATTCCATCTGTGGTAACCAATGAAAAAGTGGCTTATTCTGTTACAAGTATTGCTTCAGAAGCATTTTATACTGACGCGCGCTTTGAGATTTATTCTGTTTCTATACCAAGTTCGGTCAAGAGTATTGGCGATAACGCTTTTAGGGATTGTTCCTATATAGAATCCATATCGTTTAGCGAAGGACTTTTGACTATCGGTGAAGATGCATTTTGTGATTGTACCGCACTTACATCCGTAACATTACCAAACAGTACAACTTCTATTGGAGCATATGCATTTAGTCAATGCGAGAAGCTCGCTTCTGTAACTTTTAATGAGAGATTATTGACTATTGGTGAAAATGCGTTTGAAGATTGTACCGCACTTACATCTGTAACATTGCCCAATAGTGTGACACACATAGGTGATTATGCTTTTCAAAATTGTACAAATTTGCAATACGTGTATTTTGGTAATAATCTTCGTTCTGATGATACGTCTCCGAGTGCAATAAATGACATGTTCAATGGTTGCAGTGATTTGACTATAGAGTGGAATGTAAAAGGCGAGCATGAGTTAATACCATTATCTTATAGTAACAGCATTACAAAAATCATATTTGGCGAAGATGTAACTATGATTCCTGAAGGATTCTGCGAAGGTATGACCTCTCTTACATCTATTACCATTTCCGATGGTATTACAAAAATTCCGAATAGAATGTGTGATGGTTGTACCGCACTGTCATCAATTACTATACCTAATACCATTACAAGCATTGGTAATTGGGCGTTTGAAGATTGTACCGCAATTACATCTATAACATTACCCCATAGCGTAACTACAATTGGAGCAGAGGCATTTAGTCGATGCGAGAAGCTCGCTTCTGTAACTTTTAATGAGGGATTATTGACTATTGGTGAAAATGCGTTTGAAGATTGTACCGCACTTACTTCTATAACACTACCCAATAGTGTAACTACAATAGGTGATTGGGCTTTCCGTAACTGTACAAGTTTACAATACGCATACCTTGGTCATAACCTAAATTCTATAGGTTCGGGTATCTTTCTTGATTGTTCTGATTTAATAGTGGAGTGGAATGTAAAAGGCACACATAAAATGACACCTTTTATGTCTGAAGAAAGTATTACTTCCGTTATATTTGGAGATGACGTATCAATGATTCCAGATCGTTTCTGCGAAGATATGACCTCTCTTACATCTATTGCCATTTCCGATGGTATTACAAAAATTCCGAATAGAATGTGTGATGGTTGTACCGCACTGTCATCAATTACTATACCTAATACCATTACAAGCATTGGTGAAGATGCGTTTTTGGATTGTACCGCACTTACATCCGTGACATTACCAAACAGTATAACTTCTATTGGAGCATATGCATTTTGTCAATGCGAGAAGTTAGCTTCTGTTACTTTTAATGAAGGTCTATTGAGTATCGGTCAAGATGCATTTAGCTATTGTACATCAATTGATTCTATTATTTTACCAAATAGCATAACAAATATCGGCGATTATGCTTTCCAAGCGTGTTCAAAGTTGACCTATGCGCAAATAGACGCAACAGTGCCACCTACACTTGGCGGTATCTCAATTTTCGAAGACACAAAATTAAAAGCCATCCATATTCCATGCGGAACGAAAAAAGCATACAAAGCTTCAGATTGGAATGATTTAGAATTAAAGTTTGCAGAGATTGGTAATGGGTTTAGTTTGTCTGTTGGATCTGCTGATATCACAATGGGAGATGTAGCAATTATTCTTGAACCTACATCCTGTGATAATAATGAGGCGGAAATCGAGGCTATTCCTGAAGATGGTTATCGCTTCTCTCATTGGAGTGATGGTACAGATGCCAACCCATATTTATTGACATTAACACAAGATACTACCCTAATTGCTTTCTTTGAGGGTGGAAATTGCGATGATGTTACATCCACTCTGTATTTAAGTCGAGGATGGGTAAAGGAAATCTATCCTGTAGATGATTGGTATCAATTATATTGCTACGAAGCACAAGAAAATGGTGAGGAGTATCGTATGATTATCCAAAACCAATCTTCAGAAACAGTAGACTTCTCTATTGACTTTTTCGTTTCTTGTGATTCGGAAGATGCCACTTATTCATACGCCAAAGCATTGAATCCAGAAGAGGTACTACTTCTTCCATTTGACTATTCTAACATGGTAGAATGCTATATCCACGCAGTAGCCAATGGAGAAGTACTCGTAGAATGGGTACAAACAGATTGTGGCGAGAATCTATATTGGGATTATGCTGATGAACATTTGACTATCACAGGCACGGGAGATATGTATGATTATGTATTCTTATTTGATATGGCACCTTGGGCAAGTCTTCCTGTATCAGAAATATCTTTACCAGAGGGTATGACCTACATTGGTGCTTTTGGATTATGTGCAGCAGGTATCACATCTATAAACATTCCTTCTACGGTGACCAAGATTGGCGATGCTGCTTTTTGGTTGTGTGTTAACTTACAATCTATTACAATTTCCCAAAAGGTAACATCCATAGGGCTTGCACCATTCGTCGCTTGTTACAACCTTCAGTCCATTGTAGTAGAAGAAGGCAATAAAAAATATGATAGCCGTGATAATTGTAATGCAATTATTCATACCGCTTCCAATGCTTTAGTTGCAGGTTGTCCTTCTTCCATCATACCAGAAAGTATCGTTAAAATAAACACTTCTGCATTTGCAGCAATGTCCGAATTTGCAGAGTTTGCGACAAGTACTTCACTCACAATTCCAAAAAATGTAACCAGCATAGGAGAAAGCGCTTTTGCAGATAGTTATGTTGATACATTGTATATGGAATCATTCACTCCACCTGCAATTGACTCTACAACATTCAATACATACCCAATATGTTATGTTCCATATGCAGCTTTGGAGACATATCAAAATTCCGAGTGGGCTAACTATATGGGTGAAATCAATGGCTACCATCTCACTCTGGATGCAGAGTATGCTACTATTTGCTTTGACGAGACATACGAGTGGTACGAAACAGTCTATACGGAAACTGGCGTTTATACCCAAACAACAGATGCTGGAATAGCCACATTATACTTGACCGTATTGCCAAAACCAATTGTAACTACCGACATCGTAACTATTAGCAGCAGTGATATTCCTTATATTTGGCGTGGGAAAGCGTACTCCGTTTCAGGTCAATACAGTGATAGTGAAAAATATAGCGTAGCAGATTGTGATAGTATTGTTCATATTTTAGATTTGACAGTCCTCTCCACAGGCGCAGAATCCACTGATAGTGTCTATGTTTGTGAAAATAATTTGCCATACGAATGGTTTGGAGAGAGTTTGTTCCATGGCGGTGTATATACATATACAGAACAATACGAAGGTACTGATATTGATAGCATAAAGCACACTCTCTATTTAGTTATTTTGCAAACCACAGATACTATAGAAAAGGCCACAATTTGCGATGGTGAAACCTATATATGGAATGGATGTGGATACTCCACTACAGGTGAATATACCATCACATTGAGTAATATGGCTGGTTGCGATAGTATTGTAACCCTCCACTTGACTATCAACAACACCGTCTATGAGGAGGAGCATGTCACTGCCTGCGACTCATACTCTTGGAATGGTCAAACCTATGCGAATACTGGCGCATATACTTACACCACCACCGCTGCTAATGGTTGTGATAGCATCGTTACCTTGCATCTGACTATCAACAATACTCAATATACTGAGGAGACTGTCACCGCCTGCGATAGCTACACATGGACAGACGACAAGACTTACACCAAGTCTGGTACTTACTACCAATACTTGCAAACCATACATGGCTGCGATAGTACTGTAGTATTACACCTTACTATAAATAATAGTGTGGTTATTCCATACGAGGTGACCGCTTGCGACAGTTATACATGGAGTAATGGCATAACCTATACGCAATCGGGTGTTTACTACGACTCCCTCAAAACCATCCACGGTTGCGATAGCGTAGAGATACTGACATTGACCATTAACTATAGCGATACGGCATACTTTAGTGCTACGGCTTGCGATAGTTACGTATGGCATGACGAGACATATATCACCTCTGGTACATACGAGTACTTGACACAGACTGTCCATGGCTGCGATAGTCTGGAGGTACTGACCCTTACTATTAACAACACCGTCTATACAGAGGAGACTATTACCGCTTGTGATAGTTACACTTGGAATGGTGAGACATACGCCGAAAGCGGAGAATACACATACACGACTACCGCTACTAATGGCTGCGATAGTATCGTTACTCTCCACTTGACAATCAACCGAACACAGTATGCAGAAGAAACTGTAACCGCATGTGACAACTACACTTGGAACGGTGAGACATACACAACAAGCGGCGAGTACACTTATACGACTACTGCTGCTAATAGTTGTGATAGTATTGTCACCCTCCACTTGACCATCAATGCTACCAAGTACACAGAGGAGTCTGTAGTCGCTTGCGACAGTTATACTTGGAATGGTGAGACCTATACGACATCAGGCGAGTACACTTATACGACTACTGCTGCCAATGGCTGCGATAGTATCGTTACTCTCCACTTGACTATCAATAAGTCAGAGCATGAAGAGTACACCGAGGTAGCATGCGATGAGTACGTTTGGAATGGCATGACATACACCGAAAGCGGTAAGTATACCTACAATACCACCACCGCTGCAGGCTGTGAGCGTGTAGAGGTATTGCACTTGACTATCCTACCAGAGGCTACTACAGAAAGCGAGGAACTGGCGCTTTGTCCATCAGAACTGCCATACGAATGGTACGGACAATCAATCACAGAGGCTGGTACCTATTCAGTGACAGAGCCATACGCTGGTATGGAGTGCGATAGCGTTATTCACGAACTGACAGTGAATGTTTATGTACACACCCTGCCAGCAACGGTGACACAGCCTATCGTTCGCACAGGTGAAGCGATTGATGTCACGATCCCAAACGCCGAGATTCAAGCACATATCGCTGCCGAGACATGGTATGCTCCGAATGCAGAAGTAGCATGGTATATCATAGAGAATAGCGATTGGGTTGCTTTGAGTACAGAACCTGTAGCAGCAGGCATTACAGAAGTAACCCTAAAGTATGCAGTAGAAACAGATTGTGGCAATGTAGAATCAGAGAATATGGTTATTGCTATTGAGCCAACTGGTGTAGAAAACACCCAAAGCCCATCACCAACCTCCAATTGCCAAAAGATTCTCCACGAAGACCATATCTACATCCTCCGCGAAAGCAAGATATACACCATCATGGGACAGGAATTATAGTTTAGAGGACGGCGCATAGCGCCTGCTGTTCAGTGGACGCTTCGCTACAGTTTAGCGAGTCCCCTACACTATAATTTAAATACACCCACGCGGGAAGACTAACAAGACTTCCCGCGTGTTGTATATACAACCTTTCTCTCCAAATTCTCCAATCGTCTTATCTCGCCCAATGGGCTCGAACGAACGATTAATCGCAAGCGATTTTTCGGTACAAAACAGACAAAATAGCAACACTACAATTATACAGAAACACTAACGAAAAAACTCTATTCTCATAGAAAAAACTCAAAATTATTGACATTTCTTGCAAGAATAATAGTTTTTTCTTACTCCTTTCTTGTATATTTCAAATAAAAGCATTACCTTTGCAGAAATTTTGTTCAGTAAATTAAACAGAATAGACTTATTCATGTTCAACAAACCATACAATTATGATTAATATTGACATCTTAAAACAGGTAATTCTTGACAATCAACATGATGTAGAGCGTCAGGTAGTAATTCCTCGTTCTATCGCTTTGAATGAGGAAATGAATTATGTCTTGGTCGGTGTACGCCGTGCAGGTAAATCGTTTATGCTATACCAACGCATGCAGCAAAACCTACAGCAAGGTATTGGTTGGGACAAGATGTTGTATATCAATTTTGAGGACGAGCGTCTCATCAATATGGAGGTATCGGACTTAAATCTCTTATTGGAAACCTTTGCCCGTATCTATGGAAACTACAGACCGATATTGTTCTTGGATGAGTTGCAAAACATCTTAGGTTGGGAAAAGTTTGCCCGCCGTATAGCGGATAGCAAGTTTCGCGTATATATCACAGGAAGTAACGCACGTATGCTCAGTTCAGAAATAGCAACCACCCTGGGCGGTCGGTATATAATGAAAGAGGTGTATCCATACAACTTTGCAGAATATCTTGATGCTCACCAAGTTGCCCATACGAAAACAGCGCAGACAGCTACCAAGACGCGTGCCATTTTGCAGCATCATTTTGATGAGTACTTACAATATGGAGGTTTCCCAGAGGGCATAAACCTGCCTTCTAAACGCGATTACCTGATGAGCGTATATCAAAAGATTTACTTAGGTGATATAGCAGCCAGACATCGAATAGAAAACGCATTCGCGCTGCGATTCCTTTTCAAAAAATTATCCGAAAGCATTATGCAGCCGCTTTCTTTCACACGCTTAGCCAATCTGATTACATCTACTGGCAGCAAAATCAGCAAAGCAACAGTGATTAACTATATGGAGTATGCTAAGGATTCGTATTTAATTTTCTCAATAAAGAACATCGCCAGCCATATCGCAGAGCGCGAGGGAAATCCCAAATACTATTTTGTGGACAATGGTATCATCTCTTTGCTAACGCTGAATGCAGAATCAGCATTACTAGAAAATATGGTAGCAATGGAATTGATGCGCAGATACGGGCAAGATAATCAAGTGTTTTTCTACAACGATAAAGTAGAAGTAGATTTCTATATTCCTGAGACAGGCACAGCTATTCAAGTCAGCATGTATCCTCACGAATCAGATGAGACATGGCGCAGAGAAACAGAAGCTTTGGTTAGAATGAACAAACATTTGCCATGTAGCACACACTTACTTTTGACCATGAACGAAGAAGATACGATCATAATAGATGATATAACTATTCACATGATACCCATTTGGAAATGGCTATTAAATTAGCACACCTACTTCATCGCGGCGAGTATCACCTCTGCCATTTTGCGCTGCCCCTGCTCATTGGGATGGATACCATCATCGCACAGATAAGCGCGGAAGTTATGCTCCTTGAGCAGTTCGCTCGTCACATCAATCCACTGTGCACCAGTGCGTTGCGCGATACGCATCGTTGCCAGATTATATAGTTCATGACCCGACATGATCGTATTGGTAGAACCTCCTAACCAACGCATCACATTCGCACGAAAACCCTCTTCCCACTTCTGCGAAAAGAAGGCAAAATACCGCTCGGCATCCATGGGCGGCAAGGATAGCACAAGCGGTATCGCCCCCATCGCTTTTATCTTATTGATCACACGCTCATACACCTGCTCAAACACCTCCAAACGTGTGCGTGGAAAGTGTTCCTTCTCAGGCGACTCGGCAATCTCCTGCCAGTTATAATCACTATCGTTGCCTCCATACTCCAGCAACACATATTGCGCCTCAGAACACTTATCCAAATACCTATTTAATATACGCTCGCCCGCTTCAATGGTGCAGCCCATCTTACCTAAGTTGAGGCACTCACCACCTAACTGCTCGGCACAGCACTCTACGATACTCTTATTAGCTAAAGAATAATGGCAACGCTCGCCCTGAGAACGAAGCAATACACCCTTCATGATCGAATCACCTAAAGCTACAAGTTTCATATTATCTATCTTTCGTTTAATCCATATATATATTTTACTCACTCCAATAGAGAGGGGATTTCTGAAATCCGCTGCAAAATTACTGTCTTTTTGGCGCACAAACAAACTTTTGTGATAGTATGGCATAGTTTTTGCTGAAAACATAAATATAGTGACAAAAAAAGCTTATTTGTGACAAAATCACCCAATCTGCCATTTCGTCACACCAAATAAATTGACTAAATTATGAACAAATTACCTGCTATTTTCCGCAAACTGAGCAACCAATTGCTCTACATATTGGGCATACCAGTGTTTTTCCTTTGCTTTATCCAAATCTACAAACCCACCCATGCTGCACGACTGCTGGAAATGGGACAGGATATACTCAGCTTCAACACGCTCATTATCATGTGTATTCTGCTTGGCGTGATGCTCATTTCGCGCGCGTTGATGATGGTACTCTCGCAACACCAACTGCGGCTCAACTGGGTACGCTATGTATATTGGGAGGTGGCAGAACTCGTTATCATGAGTATGTTCATGGCGCTCTATCTTACACTGATGTACAGAGGTACTCTGCCCTACTTCTATGTGGTAGGACAGTCGTTATATGCGCTACTCATTATCTGTGTCTATCCCTACGTTATCTTCAACCTCTCCATGGCATATATGGCACAAAAAGAAGAGCAAGCCACCTACGATGACTCACTCATGCGCTTTGTGGATAACACCCAACGCGTCAAACTGATGATTGCTTCTTCTGCCGTGCTATACATCAAGGCCGAAGAGAACTATGTACATATCCGCTACATGGAAGGCGACCGCCCAAAAGAGTACGCGCTGCGCGCATCCATGAAGTCACTCGAAGAGCTCATGCACAAGCACGGACTAATCCGTTGCCAACGCAGCTACTACATCAACCCCCAACACATCAAAGTGCTGCGCCGCGACAAGGAGGGCATGATTACTGCCGAGCTCAACACCCCACAAGCACAATCCATACCCGTATCGCCCCGCTACTACGAGGAACTGGCGAAGTGGCTGTAGTGTATTGGGTATAGGTTAGAGGCTAGAGGTTAAAGGTTAAAGGCTAAAGGCTAGAGG
>JAXJWX010000089.1:0-47655 GCA_036307765.1 Paludibacteraceae bacterium
GACATATAATGGCAATTTTGTGAGAATGACATATTGACACAACCTTGTGAGAATGACATATTATTGCAGTATTGTGAGAATGACATACTGCCACAACCTTGTGAGAATGACATATCATAACAATCTTGTGAGAATGACATATAATGGCAATTTTGTGAGAATGACATACCCCAACAATCTTGTGAGAATGTAAGTGCATCACATCCTTGGTCTATAGAAATATCATAACAACGGTCTGCCATAATGATATTTCTATTATCAGAACCTATTGAGGAGTGAATGCATGAAAGAGTCATATTTATGCATTCTCCATCAATATGTGTAGAACCTAAAGCACGATATCTTGCATTATTAACAAATAACACTATATTGTTAAGACAAAAACAAGAATTGATATCATTGTCAATGGTTTGTATGCAGGTAGCTGGCTTTAAAGACATATTGCCGAAATATCCTTTTTCACCATATCCTTCTCCAATGTTTGAACTATTAAAACCAATTAGTGATGCATCAGTAGGAGATGTAGTTCTATCACCCAATGATATGGTGTAACAAAAAATACTATCAGATTCGTCAATAGATAAATTCATCATAGGAGCATTTATTCCTGCATATGTTCCTTCTATATCATTGTGCAACCCACATTCATCATAAGTATAATACCTCTTAAATTGTATATTCTTGAAGTCATATGGGAAATCATTCCCCCACTCGTCAATAAGGCGATAAATAACGCCAGTACCAGTTGAACTAGCCCACATAAAGCGTGTACTATCATTATTAAGACAGTACCATACTCGCCAGGCACTAAGATTACTATTTTTGAAATAACTACCTGAATTGCGCGATGTTTTAATAGCTCGAGCTTCTTCAGAAATGGAATTAATCGAAGTAGCCATAACCAATAAATCAAATGGATGACCTGCGCTTTGAGCTTCAGGATCATTGGCTACTTTAGTTATATAATCAATAATTCTATACCACGCGCCAGGCACAAGTTTAGAATTATTGCGTAATTGGACTAGTTGAGAGTATGTTACAGAATGATATAATTGGATATTCGGTATTTCAGAACGAAGATTATCAATATCATTCTGAACTTTCTCTAAATTCGCTTTAGCTTGCTTAGCCATCTTATAAGCAACCACTTCCATCCACTCGGATATCTTCTTGGATAGATATGTTTTCGTAACAAGAAATATCATTTTAGTAAAAAAATTTGGTGATTTCAAAAAAAAGCAGTACCTTTGCACCGTTTCCTGATACTATCGGGAGTATACAAATCGATGCTATCGGACTTGTGCCACTGCGATGCTATCGCCGTGGCTTTTTATTTACCCATGTTCCAAGTGTCCGTTTCTTCATCATACTGAGCACGGAACATCGCGAAATTGGAAATTTGTTTCCCATCCTTAATGAGGCAAACACCACCATTTTTTCGTAGAATAGCGGAAATAGGAACAGGTGAACCTTCTTGATCACAATAACCAGTTCCGAAAGAATCGTCTGTGACGAAGTCAATAAATTGTTCGTAGCCATCTACAGTGATTTCATAGTACGCATTTCCACCTAAAATAAAATCAGGAGTGGTAGATTTCAATATAGGGCGGATAAGAGGCTCACGATTGCTGATTGGCAAACGCAACACCTCATGCCAACCAGTGGTATGAGCTCGATGATCTTCGTCGTTTTCATAATATGAACTATTGTAGCTCCTACGCACTTTTACACGCTTCTTTCGTTGGTATTGTAGGGTTACATTAGATAGGTCAATATCCTTGTCTATCACTAAGTAAACATGAGAAATGCCATCATTGGTAGATACATTCTTGGAAATGTAACTATCAATGAAAACAAAATTGCTGTTTCCACCTGCAGCTTCTTGTGCAATACGCTCACCAAGCTCTTTAGCAAAATTATTCAGGTTGTCGGGGGTTGCTACTGTTTGTGCCATAGGATTAATATTTTGGGGGTTAGTTTTTCAAATTGATTGCTTGTCGATATGTTTCTATCGTTAGATCTACGAGACGAGTAACTTCCTCATCAGAAAGAGGAAGGTACTCGGAGTGACCAGAGAACATAGCTGTGTCTTCAGGTGAATATGTTTGATTAACAATGCTCGTAAGGATATCATCATCAATAGGAATGATAATCTGAGCATCGTTATCAGGAAGAATACTCACATCTGTGATATCAGCGAAGACATGAGTATGTTGTGCCTGGGCATAGTCGCCAAGGGGTTGCTTGCTGGCTAATGATTCTTGTAGAGATGCAATATCATCTACGGAGTGTGAGTGCCCAGCATATTCGTAGCTATGAACTTCCCACTCACTCCAGCTACTGTCTCCTACCTTTGAACGCCGTTGCCAACCATCGTTATTGATAAGTGTTTGTATATATGTGTCTGTGCGTTTTCCTAATGCAAAACGGCTACGAGTGACAGCGACAGTGAGGGTATACCATTTTGAGTTTACTCCAAATGCTTTAGTTAAACATACGCTATACATACCCTTATCGGTATAGTTCTCGAGGGCGGTAGTAGTGTTAGTGATATAGAGGGTATTATCTACAGGTTGCCCTGTAACATCCTCCAATAATGGATATTTATATATATATATGTGCGATTTATCGCTACTATTAACTATATAGATAATTCCCTCTTCAGGAGTGACTTCATCAAATACTCCATTTTGATATAGGAACAGAATGCCTACTCCCTCTGATGAAGATGGTTCTATCATATAAAATGCTCCCTCTTGTGGTGCTTCTACATCGTCAATAGAAGCGATAGAGATAGCATTAACTATTTCTTTTTCGCTTGGATGCACAATCTCTTGAACGCCTAAAATCGCATCTTTGACATTCTTCCACAGCTGCTGTAGAGCTCTATCGAGGCGTCGCATTGTAACAATAACTAACATAAACTAAGACGGTAAATTGTTAATGATATCATCTATTTCCTCTTCGGTGATTTCACGGAAGACATCCCAACCTACAGGTGGATATTCTGTTCCTAATGCTATTACTCCAGAAACTTCTATCCAAGCAAAGGGAGAAGATAACTCTACATTCACCTCTACATGGTTGGTAGTAGATGGACCTGCAGTAATATCTTTGGTGGAGATTGCAGGAACATTGTTGGCAGAGCCTATCAAATATATTGCACCAGATGAAGCTCTGACTATAAAGGCGCATTTGCGCTCGCGAAATGAGAACGGAACAATGAAGGATAGCAAAGCCTTACGATTGCTACCATTGTTTTCGTTGCTGTCACTAAGCTCAAGCTTTGGATCACCGACAAATGAAAATGGGGTGAACTGCAGGTGAGTAATGTCCGGTGATATACCAGACATCGCCTGTAGTTCAATACTTGAGTCGATATCCAAAGCAGATATAAAGGCTATTGATTTTACTCCTGGTACTCTCATTCGGTTTTATTTTTAGATTTGGATTTATAGCAGAGGTCATACAAGCGGCTCCAGATCTTCTTAATGGCCTCGATATTAGTTTCTGTACATTCGATGCCATTGTTCTCCATGAAGGCTTGAACGGTCAGTTCTCGCGAAGGCTTGTAAGATCCTTTTTGTTCAGAAGCAAAGAAAATCTTATTGATGTATTTAGTGAGCTCCATCTTAAAATGATTGCGAGCAGTTTGCTCCAATAAGGATTTACTCTTTGGAGAAAGGTAGTTATATGTAGCCGCAGGCTTATGAACAAAATTTGGGATAACCAGGCAGATAGTCGCTTCCTTGCTTGGAAGGACGCGTATATTATCTGGCTGCTTGGATAGGCACATCTCCAATATATTACGCTCTGCAGACCCTCGACGCGTATCCACAGGATCTAGTTCGGTGACAGGAGCGCTGCAGTCGTATATGTATGGAGAAATATGCTCATCTTCTGAGTGTTTAAGGCGGTACATTTCGTGAGCATACCACTGTGCCAAATACACAGGCCAGTTCAGATATAAGTAATATGAATTGCGACGATTTTTCACGGTGCAAAGGTACGGTTTTTTGTAGGAATAGCCAAATAATTACAGGCACAAGATGAACCCATCTTTTTCATTCCAATCGAAAGCTATCTCTAATTGTTTTCCTTCTTGCACGGGAGCGGTAGCACGCTGCATTACGCCCTCAATTAAGGTGCGTTCGATTGGCGAAAGATTTGGACATTGCAATTTACGATAGACCGAAGTTTTGGTCCACCCACCCCAATACTTTAGGGTATTCATGACGCGCCTTCTTGTTTTAGAAGGAAGGGCGTTATATTCGTTTAAGTAATCTTTGGAAATGCCACCCATAGCTGCCTCTCCTAAAATGTACTATTATTAAGATAGGGCAGCGGTCATGGTTGCGACTGCAAAGGTACGATTTTTTTGCCACATGACCAAACTTAGCCATCAACTCGCCTAAAATTATATGCAAATTCTAAGAAGTAGAACTACACTATGTTTTTGTTTCTTTAGGATTATTTGCTTGATTTATAGGTAATTACATAGAAACAATAACAGAAACATTGAGAAACATATAGAAACAAAAATCGAAACAAAAAGAAACAAAAAGAAACACTTTTTTGTTGCTTCGTTTCGCGATAACTTGCTGAATAGTAACAAAATAAACCCATTCGCAGAAAAAAGAAACATTTTTTTTGTATCGCGACAATTTTGATACGCTCCTCCCTCTCCCTATACTATATACGGGCAACAAAAAAACGCCACAAAAAGTGGCGTTTTTTAAGAATGCTGTTACTCATTTTATGGTTCTAAGATTAAATACCTCACTATACTTAGCGATGAGTACGGTAATCCATCGCCATCTACATATTGATATTTATTACCTTTTTTAGTGCGCACTAACCCTACAAATTTGCCAGGAAGTCTTAATTGAGCTAGTATAATCTTCCCCCGTATTTCATCTGTGCTCGTGTGATATACATATTTCCAAGGAATTTCCTCATATGCTCGCATAAGCAAAGCTTTATATTCGAGATTGTCTTTTATAAAAACACAAAAAATCCAACAAAGGGCAGTAATTACCAACGGGATTAGTGTATAGCATGCAGACTCAAAATCCTCTACGGACAGAAAAAGTAATTCTGCAATAAGACATAAAACAGCAGAAATACCAAAAATGTATTTTAAAACATTTATTACTTTTTTCATAATTCAATATTTAACGGATTAATAAACATCTGAAGCGGAATCAAAGATAGTTTTTTCTGCTGTTTTTTTGTCGGCGACAGTAATCCCCTTCCTCTCCTTCAACTCATTATACTCGGCGTCTGTAAGGAAATATTTTGCATCAAAAGCATACGGACGGCATTGCTTGCCTTTGGATGGCCATATAATATCACCCTCGTCTTCGGTGAGTGACGGCTGTTGTTGCTTCATCAACGGAGTGACACGGAAAGGCATTTTGCACTTCTGACTTTGTTCCTTAGATACGCCAGGCATCTCGTCGAGAAGATTGCGTATGTACTGCTGGTCTTTGCGTTTGGCATCAGGAACATTCTCCCAGATATACTGCACATCGAAATGCAAGAGCGTTCTGCCTGTATCAAGGAACATATTAACAAGAAACTCACAAAGCGATCCCTCGAAGTTGGACTGCGTGCCGGACATCATCTTTGCCAAATCGTCGTTAGCAATGCGCTTAGGGTCGAACCACATACGACCTTCGCTCTCCTTGACGAACATCTGATTGCGATACCAACGCTCACGAATATAGAATAGGAATGCTTGCACTTCCTCTTCGATCTTGCTTTTGAAATCCTTATCGTAGCCGCCTTGCTCATCTTCCCATGGCTCAAGGCGCATCACCCAGAAGCGCACCTCATCCTTGGCAATGAACACACCTTTCTTCACCTCGTTGGAGCAAAGCACGAACTTGCAGAAGGCACGCACCTCTTGTTTGTCTTTACCTTTCTTCTCGATGTGCATATACTCAGCGGTGGACATGTGCTTGAGTGCTTCGCCCACTTCCTTGTTATCACCGAGGGTGGATTCATCCACGCCGACGATGAGCTTGCCTGCAAGCAAGGAATTGAACTTGGACATGATTAGATCATTGCCACCCACTACGGCGTTGTTGCCGTAGATGGTCTTCAGCAGGTTGAGGAACGAGGTCTTACCTGTTCCGCGCTTCTTGCTGACGAGCATGATGATGGGCAAGAACTGCATGGGTTTGAAATAGGAGATAGTAATCCAATCTAGCAACATCTGATAGTACTCCTCGCCATACACTTTGGTGATTTGGCGGAGTAACTTTTCAATGGTTGGCCACTTGCCCTCGACGGGCTTATAATTGAGTGGACTATACATATTGAAATAGCGATAGCCCTGTTCTGTGATTATCTCACGGCAGTAGTTCTCGTGGTCAGGCATTACCGTATAATTGACAAAGTACTTGTGTCGGTACAGTCGTTTGGCTGTACCATCGCCGAATTGCGCATTGATCACTTTGTCGGAGATGCTGACGAACTCGGTGCTGGTACCTGAGGAGTTCGGGATGGGAGCTTCTGTCACCAGTACGATCTCCGAACCGATGGCGTAGTAGTCCTTGAGGGTGTTGTCGAGTGCCTGTACCAATTTCTTCTCGGCAGGATTATAATAATACACACCGCTGTTGAACTTGAATTTCTTGGCACCAATCACTTGGTGCCAAGCTTCGTAGAACTTCTCGGGGCTGGAGCAATTGAAGACGCCACGAATCTTCGTGTCGTTGCAAGTTCGGAGATTCGTTTTGTGGAAGTATACACCAGGGCGGCCAGGATTGTTAAGATCTTTGGCTATATCGTCCACTTCGCTTTTGAACTCCTCGTCACAGATGAGGTCATCCAATCCTTTTGGGCTGTCGTTGACGGTTTTGGACTTGCCGTCTTCCAAAAGGATCTCTTTATCCCTGCGCATCTTCTTGACATAAGCAAAAAATAACTCACAGGGTTGTCCGTTCGGGTTTTTGAACTCCAACAGCATATCTTTAAGTTTAAGCAGAGAGTTCATGAACGAGTAGGGGCGTTTGCTCAGGTTAGGCGTACGGTTAGCTTCGAGCTCTTCGATGGCGGACTTGCCGATATCGGTGCAGTCACCGTCGTACAGGATGACGATATTGTTCGGCTGCACGGTATTGAGCAAACGCACCACATCAGGATAGAGCTGCTTGGTCCTTTGGTCGGCAAATAGTGTGATGCTGCCCAAGCCAACCACCATCATGCCGTGCACACTGGCCGCCATCGCTTTCATATAGCCCTCGGTCAGGATCACGGTGTCGATATGCTGCTTATCGCAATATGCTTGGTACACTAATGGAGGGAAAAATGGGTATGTACCTTTCTTTGTCTCACCTCCAGGGAACTTGTATTTGGGCTGCCCAGGATTTTCAGCGAGCCACTGGGGGTTGCGCCTGGTGATGAAGTATGTCTCCTCTGCAACATAATCGGAGTATTTGGGCTGCTTGTCGCTTTCGTAGCGAATCAAGCGGCCATCCAAGGTGTAGGGGAACATTCGTATATTGTCATTCTCATCGGATTGAAACAGTGGGAATGGATCTGCAATGAGATTACCATTCTCATCCTTGAGCCATTGTTCGCGCTTCTCGCCGTTCTCGACCCAAGTGCGTTTGCTCTTCTTGGCAGGTGTGAGACGGTCAAGCCACAATGGCACGCTGCATTGTTCCTCTGTCAGTCCCAGCAGGTCATATACACGCTGCTGTAAGTACGATTTCTTCTCCTCCATAATATTATGATTAACTGATTATCTGTAAGAAATAGCAAGCGATACTTGTCATATCCATATCTGCAGGCACCTCAACCTTAATAATGACTACAGGCGTAATGACAAAATCGCGTGAGGCATCTTTATCGGGACGGTGGAGTAGGATATTATGCTTACTCCATGCACGGAACTGGACCAGAGAAGTCTTCTCCTTGTCTTCAATTTGTGCTACAATCGATCTTCGGTCGCGCTCATCAGGACAGCGTAAAGTAACATCGTATCTTTTCTGCCCGTGTTCAGAGCACGAACGAATATCTATCAAATCTACATTAGAAAACATAATTCTCAATATTTTACAAAAAAACGGGGGAGGAGGGCACTCCCCCTGCAACCATAACCGCTCCCAGTCTTATTGGTTCGACTGACCCTCAGGTTGTTTTTCTAATAATTCAATCACGCTTGCGATGTGTTTTGGGTGATGAGTGCCTGCGATGTACCAATAAAAGGCAATCTGACGAATGTTCTCGCGAATGTTCTCATAGGATTGCACTTGTGCCTGGTGATCCTCATCATTCATATTGCCACGAGATGGCGCAGGCAGGTATTGCATAAAGTACTCATCAAACAACATCGTGCAGCAAGCGTGCGCTGCAACTACGCTGTTAGGCGAATCTTTGATTTGTTGCAATAGCTCTTCAGGCGTAACCTGCGATACTTTGAGCAATAGTTCTTTTAGTTGTTGCTCATCAGTTTTTTTCTTTTTCATATATATTCAAATTTAATAATTGTCAAAATTACCATCGGGCGTGTGCGAAATTCCCTAAAGCGACAAGGCGGCTCCAAATGTTATAGGGCATCTTAATAGCCCACTACCTTGCAAAGCGAGGATCAGCAGCCACATTCACTGTCTTATCCGATGGTGTTTTAAGATGCGGTTACGCTGGATGATCATGTTCCCCGACCCAGTAAAAACGAAGAACATGACTCACTTGCCCCATCTTAATAGGAGCACTACATCTTTAGGACGAGGCGAGCCGAGACTTTTCAGCAGCAATGGGCGGCAGGGTTATTATCTCCATTTCCCATCCGTTGGCGAATGCGAACCGTATTATTGGCGGTGAGTGAAACCAACGCGAGGCTGCCTATTTCCTTGTGCCGTCTTAATAGGCACCTTACCTCGTTGTAAGTATAGCAGGCGGTTGCTAGTTTTCGTCGATGACGGAGTGACATGGCTAAGGGAATGGAACTAAAACCCTCTTTACACTCCGCAGGGTGGTTATTAGCCCGTCTTAATAGGGCACTACCTGCTATTGTATATCAAAGATCAATTACTTTTGAGTATGCGCTGCATCTCATCGGCTATCATTCGAGGGAACTCGTATGAATCCCAACCTTCCATCTTGCAGATCATCATGTCCGTTGCAATATCTGAAAGCATATGGGCAATGAACTGATGACGGGCGAGGGATTGAAGATTGCGCCTGTTCTCTTGAGTGGCCATATAAGAGGATAGTGGAACACCTTCCTTCTTACTGGGCTTTGGCTTGGGTATCAGCACAGCGGTTTGTGCTTTACATTCCAAGCCATCTATCTTTGCTGGAGTAACACATTGCAGAACGATAGGTTTTCGTTCGTCAGGTGGAGTACTGAAGCGTGATATTCCTCTTTGTGCTATCACACGAGCAGCCATTTGCCAGTAATACTGTGCATTTACTCGCTTGCGACTATTCCTTGTGTATTTACCACCGATAGAGTTAGCGAGGTTTACAATGCGCTGCACCTGCTTTCGTATGTCATTTAATGATTTGTCCATTGTCACTCTTCTCTAGAATGTTACCTAATCGAATAATAAACACTTTTTTGTGGGGTGGCGCGCCCCATTCCTCTTTTCCGTAGCCGATACGAATGCCCAGGCATTCAACTAGCATGGTCGTTGGGCTACCTTGCCCACGATGAAAACGCACAGCGTCGTAGTGGCGGAACTTACCATCAAAGAGATCTACAACTCCAGCATGGGTTAGACGCCTATAGTATAAGCCAGAGCACAGGCGGTATTCCTCTTTCTTGCGCCCAGCGGCAATCTCATCGTACCAGTGATAGGTCAGCGATAGGTCAAGGATTTTCATACTTCCTCCTTCTTAAATAATGGGTTTCGTTTGAATCTTGTTCTCGTATGGTCTATAGTACAAGTGACATCTTTGAGTATCTCATATTTATAGGTCGAAATGACTGTAATAGCATGGCCTATCATTGATAAAGTAAAAGCGAAAACTACATATAGCCATGTTATAGGGTGCCACAGTCTCCATTTTAATATAACTTCTTGACATTTCGCGTATTGTAATACATTTATGTATTTCATTGCACCTGTGTAATATGCAATTTTCACAACCCAATGACACTCTTTTATTAGTGCTTTAGTTGTAGGCACGATATATTCGGGGGTTCCGTTTTTATCTATTCTCATACTCCTCCTCAACTTTTGGCAGTACTGGAACAGGCATCCAATATTCGGGCTTGTCGGTACCATAACTATTAAACACACCGTTCTCATATGTAGCTACATTAACACTAAAGCCAGTCTTATCACGGAATGCGATATATACGACTTCACCTTCCTTAGGTAATCTATAGTCCACACTTATCCATGGAAGAAGACGATAGTTTTCAAGGAACTTGTCAAAGGTTTGCTCTATGTCCTTGCATTGTTGGTCCAATTCTTTATTCTGCTTTCTGCTAACAATCCAAAAGCAGATAATAATTCCTGCCAAACCGACAGCATACAAGAACTCTAATAAGAGCCACCACTCTTGGTCTATGAATAACTTTGCGAAAGTAGAGCCCAACATTATGACGAAAGCCACCGCCATTATAATATACCACTTTTTCATAATCACTACTCCTTTCTACCTAATTTCATTGACTTTCCACTAGCTGCCTTCAAAGTGAGAGTGCAGGTGCAGTCTTTCGTGTTTTCAACAATAGCTTTCTTTGCTCCAGTACCAATAATGGCTTCTCCCAAGAACCATGTGCCGAGAAGAACTTTATCTTCTGCGTGCAATACATCAGTAAGAACATCATACTTCTCCTCATGATTCATTCCTTCTAATGCCTCTTGCAGTTTCTGCTTTGCCAATTCTCTTTCCATAGATCCAAAAGTTAGATGTTCGTTTTACGGTTATCTTCAGCATGCACATTTATCCATGCTTTCACTTTGACAAGCCATTCGTCTTTGTCTGCTACATACAGCCAGCAAAATCCTTCTACCAGCGGTATCTCTCGTTTGCCAAGCTTGTAGTCATGAATAGCGGATTGAATACGACCTGCGCTGATGAGCGTGGTGCGCTCTACTTCTGCGCAACTTTGGAAGTTATACTCCTCGCCGTCTGCGTCGATAGCAATGACAGGCTTTCCTTTGTAAACAGGAACCACGCCTCTACGGTCAATAATCTTGCGAGCTTTAGAAAGGATAGTTCCTTCAAAGACGGGATTCACCTTTGCTCGTTTGTTCTTTTCATTTTTCATTCGTTTGCCCTCCTTTAGATTAATTATTATACTTTATATGGCTTGTCATAGCCAAATTGCTCAGCGATACCATTGATGGCTGACCAATAGTCACTTGATGCTTCAAATAAGCCATTCTTCCAGTTAGTGATAGTAATGCGAGAAACATGCTTCTGTAACTCATTACGCACTGCATTCCAATCACTCACTTTCACATTTTGAAGAAAATTAGAAATTTTTGTCTCTTTCATTGTTCGTTTAATTAAAAAATACTACCTTTGCGCCCTGTTAAGGTTGCTTTTCATTTGTTTTTTTTACTTTTCACGCTGCAAAGGTACAACAAAAATTCTAATTACGCAAGAAAATTCTTCGATTTTAGAAGAAAAAGTTTATAACTTCTTCTAAATCAGCAATATAAAATTCATATTTTTTTATTAACTTTGCATATGAAAAAGAAAGCAATCCATCCAATCGTTGAGAATCTCAACAAGATGCAGGAAAACAGGGGGTTAACCAAAACTGCCTTTGCAGAAGCAATTGGGTTTACCGAGTCAAAATGGAACAAAATTTCCAATGGTGAGCAGAATTTGCAACTTTGGGAACTTTCAAAAATCGCAGAAAAGCTAAATATGGCGGTATGCGATATTATAATGTATCCCAAGAAAATCAAGGTAGTAGATGCTGATGAGGTGCGTTATGACCGTGTTTCGGTCACTTTCGAGGTTTCTTCCGAAAATCGCGAAGCCCTCATCGAAATGGTTAACCAATATAAAAAAAAGTAGGACTACTATGATAATAGCAATCCAATTTGAAGGAACAGCTAATGACGACAGGACTATACCTAAAAGAATAATTGTCAATGCGGATAGAACTGCTATCAGGTTCGTGAATACGCATGATCAAGTATTACTGCACACTAGCAATATTTCTGATGATTGGTACCCAATTACACCTGAAGTCTGGGACAGATTGCTATCATTATGCGGAAAGAAAACAGGGTGGGAAGTTACTGGTTCAATGCTTCACTTACACCACTTTGAAGTACACCACTTTATGAATCCGTCAGTAGATACATATGTGGCTTGTAATAAATTAAGAAACTGGTTGAGCAAGTGTTTGCCAGAAGGAACTCCGACCTACTTTAATTATTATGCTTCGCACGCGCATTAGTCCCCTGCGCATTATGCGCGCGGGACGGTGCGAGTACAATATATAATATAAGACATATTTGGGACATATTTGGGACATATTTGGGACATATACGCCCTTTTATAAGACATTGCTTTATTTTTTTTGAGTGGTCGAAAAAGGAAAGGATTTATTTTGCAAAAGAAAAAAGATATTGTAATCGGCAGATAATCAATAGTTTTTATTTAGCGAAAAAATCAATAAAGCGCAAAGAAATAAAATAAAAAACAGTAAATGCGCCTAATAAAAGTACTTTATAAGCCCTTTTATTCGCCCTTTAGACAGATGAATTAAAGAAAAATGTGAGCGCAGCACTCACCGCTCACATACTCACAGGATACAGAGAAATAACTTGCTGGTAACTTGCCGAGTAGTCTTTCCACCAAGACTCTCGCCATCCCGACGAACTAAGAAAAAGCCACTCAATCGAGTGGCTTTTTTCGTATAGTTATCTAACGGGAATTGTGCGTGTATTGTGCGCTTATTGTCCGTTTATTGTGCGTGAATAGTGCGTAATGTGTGAGAGATTTTAGAGGCGTTATTGAATGATACCGCCACCGATAACAAGATTGTCCTTATACATTACCAACGATTGACCTGGCGTAACGCCCCAGACATTGTCGCGGAAAGTAACCTGTGCTTCCTCGCCTTTCGCCTCTTCGCCTAATATCCTTATTTCCGCCTCAACGGCAGGCGACTTGTAACGGATTCGGGCTTGAATAGCAGGTGACTCTGCGAGCCAATCCAGATCGCGTAAGCGGACATCAGCAATCGTAGCGTGTTGGGTTAGCAAGTCTTCACGCTCGCCCAAGGTAACACGGTTGTTCGTGGCATCAATCTTTGTGACAAACTTGGGCGCACCCAACGCAATGCCTAATCCCTTGCGCTGCCCAATGGTATAATGGCAGAATCCTTGATGCATTCCCAATACTCTTCCTTGATTATCAATGTATTCGCCTTGTGGCACAGAAACGCCATATTGAGCAAGGAAAGTGCGGTAGTCGTTGTTGGGAATGAAGCATATATCTTGGCTCTCCTCTTTCTTGCTCAGCGCCTCAAAGCCGTGGTCAAATGCAATCTGTCGTACTTCCGCTTTGGTTAGTCCACCCAAGGGGAAGATGGTGCGGCGCAGGTTCTCCTCGGTGAGCATCCAGAGGAAATAGGTTTGGTCCTTGTGGGTATCTACAGCCGTTTTGAGATAGGTGTGCCCGCGGTATTCGGCAATCTGCGCATAGTGCCCCGTGGCAATATAATCACAACCAAATTCCTCGGCAGCCTGCATGAGCTTACCCCACTTGATATGCGAATTGCATAATACACATGGATTGGGCGTGCGCCCGCATGCGTACTCGCTGATGAAATTGCCGATAATCTCTTCGCGGAAAGTGTCACGGAAATCCAATATATGGTGCTCGAATCCCAGGGTGGTAGCCATGCGCTGTGCATCCAGGATACTCTGCTCGGAAGCGCAGTGGGTAATGGACGGCGTTCCGCCTATTGGATATTGGGTATTGGGTACGGGTGTGGGGTCGAAAGTGCGGAAGGTAGCACCCACCAGTTCATAACCCTGCTCCTGCAGCAGGATCGCAGCTACGGTGGAATCAATGCCACCAGACATACCTATGAGTACACGATTGGACATATGTTTGTGATATTTTGTGCAAAAGTACAGAAAAATTTTGATATATGCAAAAAAAGTTGTACCTTTGCGCGCTTAAAATGTCAAATTCACAAATTAACCATTATTAACATGAGAAAAATTACTTTATTTTTATCCCTTGTGTTCGCTACTATAGCGATGGCACAAGTAACTACCGTACCAGGTATTATCCAAAAAGGATACAATGGTGAGATTACGGTGATCTTTAATCCCAACGAAGGTAACGGTGGTATGGTAGGTGCCACCCAATGCTATGCTCACACGGGTGTAACATACGATGGTACAGCGTGGCAAAAAGCGGGAACATGGCGCGATGGGAAAGAGAAATACAAGATGACCAAAAATGCGGAGGGTAACTGGGAACTGAAGATAACACCTAATATGCATACCTATTATGGGGTGGATGCTTCCAAGGAAATTACTCAACTCTGCTTTGTATTCAATGATGGTCCTGCGGGAAAGAAAGAAGGTAAAGGTGATGGCGGATTAGATATCTTCGTTGATTTGGTGGAAAAAGGACTTTCCGCTTCGCTCGTGTCGGCTCTGCCCGAAATAACTACGCTCAACGATCAAAAGACATTGAACTGCTACGCAACGGAAGAAGCAACACTGACTTTAACCTTGAATGGTGAAGTGCTGAAGACAGTTACTGGTCGAGAGATGAGTTATACACATACATTTAGCAAGCAGGGCAATCACGAATTTGTACTGACAGCTACAAATGCAAATGGTACAGCGACTGCCAAAGCAAGCACCTGCGTGCCAAGTACGCCAACGAAAGAAAATCGTCCTGCTGGTATTGTGAACGGTATTTACTACGATGAGAATGATCATACCAAAGTGACCCTGTGTACCTATGCAGGAGCGAAACTCTCCTCTGCTACAGGAGAAAAGAAAGAGATTGTCATTCGTGCTAAAATGCCAAGCCACTGGAAGAATACAATTAAAGCATTTACATGGACTCCAGGTACGGACGGAAAATTTGAAGATCCTGAACGTGATGGCGAATGGTATGTGGTGAAGAAAACAGGTACAGAAATGTACGTAATCTTTGTGAATGGAACCACTTGGAATGGTGATGCCAACCAAACAGAGGATATTATGATTACTTCAAACACGAATATCCAAATTACTCAATCAGGCTCTAGCAAAGCTAAATATACTGTGTTGGGACGTGACATCACAGTGAAAGCTCAAATGCCAGCTCATTGGACAGAGACTATTACTGCTGTGGTAACTCCAGCAGAAGGGGTGGAGAAGATCGTAACACCTGAATTGAAGAATGGATGGTATGAGTTTACGGAAACAGGCAAGGATTTGACCGTTGTTTATCGTAATGGTGCAGCTACTGAAGATAGCCATGTGTCTGAGCCTATTACTCTGACGGATAATGTTATGCTGAAGGTTACTCAAGAAGGTAGCGCTAAGGCAGTATGCAATAGGCTGATAGCTGACCCAGCGAAACATGTGTTTGTTGTGGGTGACTTCAACAATTGGACTATATCGGATGAATATCAACTCAAGCAAGCTAACGATAGCGCTTACTTCTGGATCGAACTTACAGGATTAGAGCCACAAAAAGAATATGCTATGCAATATGTGGTAGTACGTGCTGATGGTCATGTGAAACGTATCTCTGATTTGTATTCGGAGAAAGTGCTTCATCCAGATGATCAGTATGAACCTAAGAAAGTGGATCCAACCTTGATGGACTATCCAAAACAAGGTGACGGTTATGTGACTGTCATCCAAACGAATAAACCAGAATTCGAGTGGTCGGAGGCTACGTTGAACTTCAAACGACCAGATAAGAATAATCTGGTTATCTATGAGTTGTGGGTATATGATTACACCCCAGATCGCTCATTGGAGGCAGTTACCAATCGTTTGGATTATTTAGTAAGTTTGGGTGTAAATGCCATTGAGTTGATGCCTGTGACAGAGTTTGATGGCAACTACAACTGGGGCTACTCACCTAACCATTATTTTGCTTTTGACAAGGCATATGGAACGCCTGAAGATATGAAGGCCTTCGTGGATACATGTCACAAGCATGGTATTGCAGTGATTGTGGATATGGTATTTAACCATGCTACAGGACTTAATCCGATGAACAAGTTGTATCCTTATGGCGAGGATTTGGCACTTAACCCATGGTTTAATGTCAATGCACCTCACTCAGATAATGTATATGAGGACTGGAACCATGACTTTGCTCCTGCTAAAACGATGTTTACACGTGCGCTGCAATATTGGTTGAAAGAGTACAAAGTGGATGGTTTCCGTATGGACTTGAGTCACGGTCTGTGTGGTACCAGCAATAATGCTATGATGCATATCGCTGATTATTACAACAATGGTGTAAAAGCCGTATCTGAAGATGCATACTTTATTTTGGAGCACTGGGGTGCAAATATGGGCAGTGATCGTCCTGCATTGGTCAAACAAGGTATGATGTGTTGGGAAAATACCAATGATGCATATCGTAAAGCAGCTGCGGGAAATACAGGTAGTAGTTTCAGCAATGCGAATAAACTGGGTTATGTAAGTTATTGCGAAAGCCACGACGAGGAAAGAATGCAATACGAAGCCCTAAAATACGGATTGGGCGACTTGAAAACAAATACCAATGCACGCTTGAAACGTGTTGCAGTGAATGTGGTGTTCAATGTATTATTGGCTGGTCCACACATGATTTGGCAATTTGAAGAGATAGGATATGACTTCTCTATTAATTCGAGCGAATCAAGCCCTAATGGTACATCAAGCGATAACCGCTGTGCAAAGAAACCTCGCCCTGAAGCAAAAGAATATTTCAAAGATCCAGTACGTACTAAACAATTCGTGAAACTGGCACAAGCCATTCATTTGAGAACACGTATATTGACCGATAAATTTGTAGAGCAACAAAAACCATCAAAAGTAGATATTAGTGGTAAACCATTGCGCACTATACAATGGGGTAGTGATGTCTTTGTTGCAGGTAACTTCCACGTAAGTAACAACCAAACAGTCACTATACCTAGTGGTACTTGGTACAATTATTACGAGCAGAAACTACAAACAGAAACTACTGTGACATTGGCACCTGGTGACTTCATTATTCTGACAGGTTCACCTGTTGAAAAACCCATGATTGCAAATCAATTGACCGATGTGGAAGATGTGTTTGTAGATAATTCTGTTGAATTCTTGCCACCATATGATGTTCGCGTATATAACATCAATGGTCAGTTGATTAGCAGCCAAGAGAACGCTATGTCTGCCGAACTGACAGGTTTGAATGCAGGATTGTATATCGTACAATACGAGAAGAATGGTCAACGCGTGGCGAAGAAGATTGTTCGTTAACGATTCACTGCTTTGACACGATAGCCAGCGGCCTTGAGTTGGGCGATTAGCCCATCTTCACCGCCTAAATAGATGGCATTGAGTGTGATAAACGCCTTACCTTCACGGAGGTAGGGCGTTAATCTTTTAACCCAGACCTTATTTCGTTGGCTATACACTTTGTAATCAGAGAAGGATATGGAAGTGCTATTGTCTGGTCCTTTAATCTGATATGCCATGTCTGATAACCGACCGTAGAGATACATTTCGCGTAAAATACGTTCTTGTTTAACTTCTTTTTCGGGATATTCTATCACCTTCATTAGTTCTTCGCATTGCCAATGAAAAGGCTCGCGGTCGAAGAGCATATACATCGTTTCACCAATATCATCTAAACCATATACAGGGATATTGGATTGTGCAGCCACCGTTTCGAAAAAAGTTTCCATGGAACGGTTTTCATCGTAGTTGAGCCATCGTTTCATCAGTTCGCTACGGTACATCTCGGTAAGGTAGGAGGGCTTCATTCTGCCCAGTTTGTCTAATCCCATTCCGAGATTGATGCGCAATGCTTCATCTATCTCTTGGTATTGTTCGTGGCTGTAGAAATTGCTCAGTCGCACGGAGTCGGGTAGAAGGGCAGCCTGGCGCAGTGCAGCCAGGGCTTTGTAGTCTTGCATGGCAAATTCGGTGATTACTTTGTTACACGCAGCATAACACTTGAATACATTAGGTATAGTATCCAAGAATGTGATATCCACAGTACGATTGGTTGCCAATATATACGATGGCGCTGCTGCTGAATTACCCGATATGCGGTATAACACTTGTGCGTGTGTGGAGCCAATTGTCAGGAGCCAATAGCCAAGACAAATAAGTAGTATTCGTCTAAATCGAAAGTGGTATGTCTTTGCTCCTTGTTCCTTGTTCCTTGTTCTTATCATCATTGGAAGCGTGAGATTAAATTATATGCTTGGTAGATACCCAGTTCGCCTGCCTTGCTAAGGTCGGCTAATCCTTTTTCGGTTTCATTGATATAGATGTGTGTCAAACCTCGGTTGAAGTAGGCTTCTGCAAAGTCGCTATCTACAGCGATAGCCTGTGTATAATACGCAATAGCAGCCTTAAAATCTTGCTGAATGCACAGCATGTTCGCTTTGTTGTAGTATGCAAAAGAGAAGTCAGGTACATGTTGGATAACATAATCGTAATCGCGCATCATGATTTCGAAATCAGCTCCCTCCATCGCTTCTCCCATAGCACGTTTGTAGAGTAGCAATTTGTATCGCCAGTTGGCTCGACAGAAATAGGTGAAATATTGTTTGTCATTCAGCAGTATAGCTCGTGTTATATCATCAATGGCAGAAGAGTAGTCTTGCACCAATGCAAATTCTATGGCGCGAGCTATATAGGCTGTACAGAGTTGTTGGTTAGTCGTGGAGTGGGGCATAGTTAATTGTTCGAGCAAATCAATTTCGTGTGACAATCGATTGATTTGTGCAAAATGCTGATTAACCATATCCGCGGTAAGCGTTACCTCTTGCGTCGTAAAACGGAGTGCAGCGGGTAGCTGCCTGCTGCGGTTATAAGCATCTACTGTAGCATGTGAGTAGTTGGTTTGTCTTAGCGATGTAGTACTGGTTGTGCTGCCGTAATAGGACAATAATATGTTGGGTTCATTGACAACGTCAATGTATTTTTTCTGTATAGCACCACGTGTGTCGCTATCGTATTTATTCTCATTGCCGTTACTCTCTTGATTTTGTGCAGCAAGGGCAGAGAATTCTTTTTTTCTGTCACGTTGTTGTGGTTGCGATGTAGCTATATGCATACTGGTGGCGAGTGACTGGGATTGTATGCTATCTTTCTTCTGCTCCAGTTCATAGGCCTGTTGGCGCAGTTGAAAGGCTACTTTACCATTTCCCAGAGATGTCTCTGCTTGTGCGGCAAGGTAGTATGCTGGCAAGAAGTAAGGACGTTTTTGTATGATAGTTTGGAAATCCTGAAGGGCTTGGTGCCACTGTTGCAGTTGTAATTGCACCATACCACGTTGATAGTATAATTCTATTTGTTCTGGGGAAATGTCAATGGCTTGTGTAAAGTCTTCCAATGCACGGTTGTAGTCGCCCAGTTCTTGTCTGAGAACCCCGCGGTTGTAGTAGCATTGGGCATCTTTGGGCGCCAGTTCAACCGCTTTATCATAGTCTGCCAATGCACTGCGATAATTGTGGCGGCGGTAATAGATGATGCCTCGATTCATATAGTCACCAGCCCATTTGCTGCCATAATCAATGGAGGTGCTAAGCGAAGAGAGTGCTGCGTCGTCTTGGCTGAGCATGAGTTGTACTAAGCCTAATGCCGACCAATTGGCGGGATTTTGTGAATCGTATTGGGTGGCAGTATGGAAGGCATCTAATGCACATATCGTATCGCTACTGCGTAGGCAGATTGTGCCTTTTTCGAAGTGCAATGCCGCAGAGTTCGGTTCTCGGTTAAGCAGGTGATTGATGTCGTCCAAAGCAAGCGCATATTCTTTGCGTTCTGCCCGCACATCGGCTCGCATAGCGATATAGGTCCTGTTTTCGGGCGCGAAAATGAGTGCTTCGCTGAAGTCTTTTTCGGCTTTGTCTAATTGGTTGGTGTGGCGATAGATGAAACCACGTGTATAATAGGCTCCAGGTTGAAAAGGGTTGCGCTCAATGGCAGCATCGCAATCATTTTTGGCACCCGTATAATCCCCCAGTTGTATTTTTGCTATAGCACGCAGGAGATAAGGCTCACTCAGATAGGGCTTGAGCTTGATTACCTGATTAAAATATTGAATACTCAGTACATAGTCATCAAAATACAAGGCATTCCTTCCGATAGCAGTTATACGGTCGGTGTTGAGTTGCGCGGAGATGGAACCCAGAGTGAGGAACCAAGCAGTAAAATAAATCAGTATGTGGCGGAGAGATATTTTCATTGTTACCTCTAACAGTGCATGTCTTACTTGCAGCCTGCCTCTGCATCAAACCATTCGGGTACATCGAATGGCTCTGCTGGGTCGTATCCCAGTTCTTCGTCTGCATAGACTTTTTGCATATAGATAGCCCATATAGGCAATGCCATGTTGGCTCCTTGTCCTGCGGTCATATTATCGAAGTGAATAGATCGGTCTTCGCCGCCTACCCATACACCGCTCACGAGCGATGGTGTAAAGCCTACGAACCAACCGTCGGAGTGGTTTTGTGAGGTGCCTGTCTTGCCGCCCATAGGACCTTTGAGCCCATAGCGGAAACGTGCACGTACACCAGTTCCATGATCCATGACATTTTGCAGCATGTGAATCATCTTGTATGAGGTTGTTTCGCTAATAATCTCGTAGGTCTTAGGTGTGAACGTAGCCAAGATGTTACCATTGTTATCTTCAATACGGGTGACGTATAGTGGTTCGACACGAATGCCTTTATTCGGGAAAGTGGTGTAGGCATCTACCATCTCCTTTACACTAACTTCGCATGGTCCTAGACATAGGCTAACAACAGGGTCTAGTTGTCCTTCAATACCGAAGGAACGCATCAGTCGTACCAGCTGTTCAGGTGTATAAAGTGACATGAGGTAGGCGGTTATCCAGTTGCTAGATTTCTCCAGTCCCCAATTGAGTGTCACCATCTCTCCTTGATTAGCATGGTGGTCATCTCGTGGGGTCCATGCGACACCATTTCCATCAATGAGGGTAATGGAGTCATTCACTGTACTATCGCATGGCCACATGCCTTCGTCCATGGCTAATGTGAATAGATATGGTTTGATTGTCGAACCTACCTGTCGGCGACCTGTAGTTACCATATCGTATTGAAAGTGTGCGAAGTTTGGACCACCCACGTATGCCTTGACGGCACCTGAATGTGTATCCATAGACATGAATCCGCATCGCAAGAAATGTTTGTTCCAGCGGATGGAGTCCATAGGTGTCATGGTGGTGTCAATCATGCCGCTGTAGGAGAATATACGCATGGGTACAGGGGTGTTAAATACCTGACGTATATCCGTTTCGCTCACTCCTTGTTTTTTCAATCCGCGATAGCGATCGGTTTGACGCATGGATCGATTCATGATTGCATCTATATCTTCAGCAGTCAGGTCTTGAGAGAATGGGGCATAACTTTTTTTGCGTTTCTCACGAAAGAAACTCTTTTGTAGATCTTGTATATGTTCGTTGACAGCCTCCTCAGCATATTGTTGCATACGCGAGTCAATCGTGGTATAGATGCGCAGACCATCTTGGTAGAGGTCATATGGTGTGCCATCGGGTTTATGATTTTTGTTGCAGAATCCGTATAGTGGATTTTCGTCCCACTGGCGTTTATCTATTTCATACTGTAGTTGGTTCCACTCGGAGTATTGCGTTGCTTTGGGCTTTTTGGCTGTTAGCATTTGTCGTAGGTATTCGCGGAAATATGGTGCTAATCCCTGTTTGTGATCCACGGATTGGTATTTGAGTTCGATAGGCAAGGCCTTTAGCGAGTCACATACATTCTCCGTGATGTAGTCGTATTTGCACATCTGATTGAGTACGGTATTTCGGCGATTAAGTGCGCTCTCAGGGCGTCTGCGAGGGTTATAGAGGGATGGGTTTTTACACATGCCAACCAAGAGGGCTGCCTCTTCCATCTTGAGGTCCGCAGGGGTGGTACTGAAATATACTTGTGCAGCAGATTTGATACCTACAGCGTTGTAGAGGAAGTCGAACTGGTTGAGGTACATGGTTAGTATCTCCTCTTTAGAGTAGAGGCGTTCTAGTTTGGTCGCAATGACCCATTCAATGGGCTTTTGTAGTGCGCGCTCAACGATGTTGTTTGCTTGTGGTGACCAGAGTTGTTTAGCCAACTGTTGCGTGATGGTACTACCTCCTCCCGCTTTGCCGAGCATGATGATGGCACGCATCAATGATTTGACATCAACGCCCGTATGGTCGTAGAAACGCACGTCTTCCGTAGCGATAAGTGCATTGATCATGTTGGGGGAGATGTCGTTGTAGGTAACACCTACGCGATTTTCATTTCGATAGTATCTTCCCAGTAATTGCAGGTCAGAGGATATGACTTCGGTAGCGAACTTGTTTTTTGGATTCTGCAGTTCATCCAGAGGTGGAAGATAGCCTAGCCAACCTTTGGTTATCATCCAAAATAACACGATGATGGATAATATACCTCCACCGATAATGCTCCAAAATGAAACAAAAAAACGCTTTTTGAATATCTTGTTGTTCGTTTGTTCAATCGAATTCTTTTCCATAGTTTATATTATTTATGAGTAATTAACCGACAAAGGTACGCTTTTTTTCTTATATATGCAAATATTCGCTGTTTTTTGTTTGTAAATACTTGCATATCTAAAATAAATATAGTACCTTTGCGGCGAAATGGCATGGTTTTTGCTGTGTTTTCGTTGAATAATTAACCACAAATATTAACTTTAATTGACAAAAGATATGAAAAAATATGTATGTGATGTGTGTGGCTGGGAGTATGATCCTGCCATAGGTGTAGAGGAGGCAGGTATTGCTCCTGGAACAGCATGGGCTGATGTGCCAGCTGATTTTGTTTGCCCACTTTGCGGTGTAGGAAAAGATGAGTTTTCTGAAAGCTGAAAAGTGAGAGGTGAAAATACGCTTTGTTACATTAGGTTGTAAATTGAACTTTGCCGAGAGTAGTGCTCTCGGCAAGGAACTTATATCGCGTGGTCATCAACGCGCTTCGCTCAACGAGGTGCCTGATGTTTGTGTGGTGAATACTTGTAGTGTAACCGATGCTGCTGATCATAAAGACCGTCAGGCAATCAATCAGTTGCACCGCAAATACCCTCAGGCTATTATTGTGGTGACGGGTTGTTATGCGCAATTGCAACCCGAGCAGATAAGTAAGATAGAAGGGGTGGATTATGTGCTTGGACAGAATGAGAAATACGACATTCCAGCACTGGTTGATACCCTCGAAGCTCAACTGCTACCCACCGCTACCCCACCGCTACACAACGCTATTCGTGTTTGCAACATACGCGATGTGGATGCGTTTCATGGTGTGCGTTCGGGTGATGATCGCACGCGGTGTTTTATTAAGGTGCAGGATGGTTGCAATTATTTCTGTACGTATTGTACGATACCTTATGCTCGTGGTAAGTCGCGTAATCCAAAGATTGACGAGGTGGTTCGGAGTGCCAAAGAGGCAATAGAGCAAGGAGCTAAGGAGTTAATCCTAACGGGTGTGAACATCGGTGATTTTGGTAGAAGTACGGGCGAGCAATTTATTGATTTGCTGCGTGCGTTGGACGAGCTGGACGATGTTAGAGGTGAAGGGTTAGAGGCTAATGGTTTGGGTTATCGAATCCGCATTTCCTCGTGTGAACCAAATTTGCTGACGGATGAGATTATTGATTTTGTAGCGCAGTCAAGGCATTTTGCTCCGCATTTCCATATTCCATTGCAATCAGGAAGTAATGAGGTTCTTAGGATAATGGGGCGCCGTTACACGCGTGAGTTGTTTGCTGAGCGCGTGCAGCATATTAAGTCGGTCATGCCACATGCTTTTATTGGCATGGATTGTATGGTGGGCGTTCGAGGTGAAACGCAGGCGTACTGGGAGGATTATTTGGCATTTGTCAAGGGATTGGACGTGAGCCAATTGCATGTCTTTACCTATTCAGAAAGGGCTAATACTCGAATGTTGGATATGGACTTGTACGTTGTGCCAAAGACAGAACGTCAATACCGCAGTAAGATTCTCCATGAAGTGTCGGAGGCAAAGATAGCTGCTTTTTATCAACAGCATACGGGTAGAAAAGCTGTTGTGCTATGGGAGTCTAAGCGTGAAGGTGACCAGATGGCGGGCTTCACGGATAATTATATAAAGGTCTATCGACCATACAGAAGAGAGAAAATCAATACCTTTGAGGAAATTTTGTTATAAAAATTTGCGTAATTCAAATTTTTGTAGTATCTTTGCAGCATCTTTGTAATAATGAGCAAAGATGTTCTATTATATATTTTCATAAAAGAAAAATTTACATACATTTTTATATGCAATACGATATGCGAAAACTCGGGCAAATGACGCTCGAACAACTGACTGAGATTGCACAGAATTTCGACATTAAAGTGGGAAAAAATGCTGTAGCGCAATCTGTTATTTACCAAATCTTAGATGCACAAGCTGATCGACATGGCGCAGAAGTACAAGCTCGCGCTGATGCCCGTGAAGAAAAACGAAAAGGCAAACGGGCACGCATTCAAAATACACCGCAAAAAGTGAATACAGATAACCTCAAAGGTAATCGTGTGCTAGCTACAGTCGGTAGCAAAGAGGAGACACTTGGACAAATAAAAGAAGAACAAGCCAAACAGCCTGTTCCTAAGCCTGTAATTTCCGCGGTACAACCATCCTTGTTTAGTAACGCGGAGGAGGTGAAGATTGAAAAGATGGCTGTTGAAAACGTAAAAGTAGAGGATGTTCAAGAAGTGAAGGAAGAACAGCCAACCAAAAAGAGTAAACGTGGACGCAAAGCAAAGAAAGACCTTGAGGAACAAGAGGTGAAGACTAACAAGGAACAGGCAACGACGGCAGACGAAAACGTGGAAAATAGTCAAGTAATAGAAGATCAACCTGCTAAAAAGAATAAACGTGGACGCAAACCCAAAAAAGAAGAGGAACTGCAGGAGGTGAAAACTGAAAATGAGAATTTGAAGGTTGATGGCGAGCAATTTACATCAGTAGATGAAAAGGTGGAGGATATGCAAGAGGTGCAGGCTGTTCAAGAAAACCCTCATACACCAAGCCGCAAAAATGAAACGAAAGAGGAGCGCCAAGCGCGTGTCAATGCCCGCATTGCACAAATCACACAACAAATTGCTAAACGTGAAGAACAAATAGCTAATGGTGAGGAGGTAACTCCTATCCAAGAAAAGCCACAAGTGAAACCGCAACTCTCGCCAGAAGAAGATATACTCAATAGAGGTGCAGAAGCTTTTGGAGATACAATTACCGCAATAGGTACATTGGAGTGCGCACCTGATGGTTATGGATTCTTGCGTAGTGCCGATTATAACTACATTTCTTCGCCAGATGACATTTATGTCTCGCAACAGCAGATTCGTCAGTATAGTTTGAAAACTGGTGATACGGTAGAATGTACAATTCGTCCTCCCAAAGATACCGACAAGTACTTCCCTATGAAAGAGGTGCTTAAAATCAATGGTATATCGCCAGCGTTGGCAAAAGAACGCATTGCATTCGAAAACTTGACACCATTGTTCCCAGATGAGAAATTCAAACTCTGCAAAGGGGATAAGAGCGACCTATTGTCGGTGCGTATCATAGACTTCTTTGCCCCTATCGGCAAAGGACAACGTGGATTGATTGTTGCACAGCCTAAGACAGGTAAGACTGTTCTGCTCAAGAATATCGCAAACGCTATTGCTGCTAATCATCCAGAGGTGTATATGATTGTACTGCTTATTGATGAGCGTCCAGAGGAAGTGACGGACATGGCGCGCTCGGTGAATGCCGAGGTGATTGCTTCAACCTTTGATGAGCCAGCAGAGAATCATGTGAAAGTAGCAAACATTGTACATGAGAAAGCAAAACGACTGGTGGAATGTGGACATGATGTCGTTATATTATTAGATAGCATCACGCGCCTAGCACGTGCGTACAACACGGTAGCGCCAGCGAGTGGCAAAGTATTATCGGGTGGTGTGGAAGCTCAAGCATTGCACAAACCAAAGCGTTTCTTTGGCGCCGCACGAAATATTGAGAATGGTGGTAGCTTGACTATTATTGCCACTGCATTGACAGAAACAGGTAGCAAGATGGATGATGTGATTTTCGAGGAGTTCAAGGGTACAGGTAATATGGAGTTGCAGTTGGATCGTAAACTGAGCAACAAGCGCATCTTCCCTGCTGTGGATATTCCTGCATCCTCTACACGACGTGACGATTTGCTACTTCCAGCCGATGTGCTGAGCCGCATGTGGATGATTCGCAAAGAACTTACCGACATGAATAGCGTGGAGGCAATGGAGAAGCTCAAATCATATATGGAACGAACCAACGACAATGATGAGTTTCTGTTGGCTGTTACTGGCGCGAGATAGGTTATAGTTAGAAGATTATATGGCTATGCGGATAGTGATATTGAATGGTCCAAACTTGAATCTGCTGGGCAAAAGAGAGCCTGCGATATATGGCACTCGCTCAATGGAGCAAGTGTTATTGGATATTCAGCGCACTTATCCAGAGTTGTATTTGGAATACCATCAGTCCAACCATGAAGGTGATTTGATTGACTGGTTGCAAGCATATGGCAATGAGGGTAATGGTATAGTACTCAATGCGGGCGGATATACGCACACGAGTGTGGCATTGCGTGATGCAATAGCCTGCACTGTGGTACCCGTAGTAGAGGTGCATATATCAGATATTACCACACGCGAACCGTTCAGACGTGTCAGTCTGCTGACCGATGTTTGTGCTCACTCTATCATAGGACATGGTGTTGATGGCTATCTTCATGCTATAGAATGGATAATGAAAAATAATAATAAGGCGAAATGACAATAACCGTCAACCGTATATTAACCATGCTGTCGATCGTATTGCTATTGCATGCTTTACCCCTGCAAGCGCAGCATAATCCTTATGTGGATGACAAATTGTTCCACTTTGGATTCTCGTTGGGCGTGGATTTCTTATCATATGGCGTAGAAGAGGCGGATAGCTTGCTGCAAATAGATAGACATGGCACCGTGTATCATGCTCGTACTTCTGCTCCTGGAGTGGGATTCTCTGTTGGATTTATTGCCGACCTGCGATTGTCACGACATCTAAACCTACGCTTGTGTCCAGGTATGCACTTCGGTGAGCGAACAATTACCTACAAGAATTACTCGAAAGATAAAATATCTGGAACCAACTGCACAAACAATAAACCGTCCGTCTTGTGCCTGCCAATAGATATTCCTCTTTACATTAAGTGGTCGGCAGAACGAGAAAATAATTATCGTCCTTACGTGACACTTGGCGGGGGAGTAAGTTTTGATTTAGGAAGAAGCAAAGATAAAGTCATATTGCAGCAAACAATGGATTGCTTCTTGGATGTGGGAATCGGATGTGATTTGTATTTTCGATGGTTTAAATTTGCTCCAGAAATACGCTATCGAATAGGCTTTAATAATGTACTCACGCCAACATCCGAGTGTGAAAAAGAAGATTGGAAACTTCCTGCTGGAGATTTCTTCTATACGGATGCCCTTTCTAGACTGACTAACCAACAAATTTCATTGATTTTTAATTTCGAATGACACATACTGCATCCTTCATATGGTCTGTGCTACGCAACATAATGCTATGTTGTATATTGTTGATTCTACTCCTGTTGCAGTCGTGTCAGCAAGATATTATTTCTGATAATCCTACACTGCAATTACGCTTTTCACATGACTCGTTGTTGTTTGATACGGTTTTTACGCAAATGGGCTCATCTACTAAACGCATGATGATCTATAACCCTCATAAAAATGCGCTCTTGATTGATAGGGTTGAAATGAAACATGGGAAATCATTTTATATGAATCTTGATGGTGAGAACCAAATGGAGAATATGCGAGATATTACACTGCGTGGGGGAGATAGCCTTTTCCTATTTGTTAGAGCAGAAATAGATCCGCTACAATCGAACAACCCTGTATTGGTGGATGATACGATAGTATTCTATGTCAATAATAAGCCACAGTATATATATCTGCAAGCATATGGACAAAATGTGAATATCATACGGAGCAATGATAAATTTGTACAGTATAATTACCTTCGATTAACAAATGATAAACCATATCTTATCTATGATACACTTGTGGTAGCAGGTAATCTGTTTATCGAAAAAGGTACTACTGTATATATGCATACTGGGGCCATGATTTATGTTTATGGTAACATGACAGCCAATGGAGCGTTGGACGAACCTATTATCATTCGTGGTGCCCGTACAGATATGCTCTTTGATTCAGTCCCTTATCGAGTGGCTTCAGGGCAATGGAATGGACTATATCTTATTCATCTAAGTGATTGGTCAAAACCTAAATATGAATTAAATTATATTGATATTTTGTCGGGGTCAATAGGTGTTTATGCACTATCGGAGGATGCAACATCACGCCCTCATATGTCACTTACTAATGCACGGATTCATAATCATTCAGTTTATGGATTAGTTTTGCAAAATGTAGATGCAACAGTGGTGAATACTGAAATTAGCAATTGTGCGTCATATTGTGTCTATTTAGCAGGAGGAAAACATGATTTTGTGCATAATACTATTGCTTCCTATTTTGGATACCCTTATACGACAATCAATATTCACAATAATATTCTGCGTGAAGATGTGGCAGCGGTGTATATCAATAATTTGAGCAAAACCAAAGCATCTACGAATGCTTCATTTTACAATTGTATTATCACAGGTGCTAGAAAAAATAATGTCGTATTGGCAACACCATTACCAGATTACTACGAAGGTTCCTTCACGGGGAATTACATGTTGGCAGATACGATTCGTGCAGAGTTTGCAAAACAAAATACCTATGCTAGCGATTCGGATACCGTTGTGTTCCGAAATATATATTACCTCTACAAGGAGTACAAGTATTATGATTTTCAACTCGACTCATTATCGCCAGCGCGTGGTGTAGCTGATTCTGTGATAGCATTATCCTTCCCCTATGACAGATTGGGAGTACGCCGCAAATCGCGACCCGATGCTGGGTGTTATGAGTATGTAATCAACTGATAAATGTTTTTGAGATGACACTATTTTTATCACATGTTCGTATTTTTCGTTCGGTAGTAACCTTATTGCTGTTGCTGTTTTGTGTACAAGGAATTGCCATGCCACCACGTTGGTTAAGTCATTTGCCAAAAGCAAATAATGATACCTATTACTACGTAAAAGCATCTGCTACTGCTACATCTGAAGAGGTCGCATACAATAAAGCCTTGGGATTAGTACTTCAACAGTCAATCATGTCATTAGGCTTACCTTTTAATTCCAAACAAGTAGAAGCTGCAATCAAAACAGGCAATTTAGAGAGTAAGTTGGCAGAATGGAAGATACCTGTCAAACCTGTATGCCGCTATCGTCAGGGATTAGAGAATGGGGGAGTGCGAGTATATGTGTTGTGTCAAGTAGCTGTTGCTGGAAATATACTTGTGCAATTCTCTGAGTTTAGGCATTGTGGCAATGATGGTGATAAATTTGCAGGGCAAATGAATATGCGTCCAGAACATTGGGCTATGTATGAAATGGATACCTATTTTTCTGCTTTTGAGGAGATTGAAATAGAAAATGGCATCAGTGAGATAGAAGCTGAGATACAAATTAAAGGATTTGCTAAACAGGCGTTGGTCAAGGAAATTGCTCTGAATGATAGTGCACTGATGCAACTAATAAAAACACAATACCATCGTCATAAAAACATTGGATACGCTGTTGCATTTATTGAACGAGAGTGGATAATAGACACATATAGTGATGATATTGAACAACAAATAGATATATGTTTCTCTCTAGTAGAAAATGCTGAGAGTTTCTTGGAAGAAGGTAACATTGGAGAGGCCAAAGCGCTACTTATGCGTGCAAGAGAGCAAATGGAAGCATTACAACCATCTATGCGATTCTTGAATGCGTATTCTTCCTCAAGAAAAGTGGATAACTACATGGAGGATGCCAAAGAGTTGAATAAGCAGATTGCGGGAAAATTGATAC
This sequence comes from Paludibacteraceae bacterium, assembly GCA_036307765.1. GTDB lineage: Bacteria > Bacteroidota > Bacteroidia > Bacteroidales > Paludibacteraceae > Colicola. The sequence continues at coordinate 30,195 of JAXJWX010000089.1, forward strand.
TGACTGATGGAAGTACACAAAAAGCTAGAGAAGGGAAAATACATGAGTATATCAAAACAGGACAAGATGTGTTGAGCAAGCAGATGATTGGTGATGCCTTGCGTTATTTCTATGCAGCCCAATTGATATTAGCAGATATCGAAAATAATCACCAAATTACTGTTATGGATGACGCAGGTACGACTGTTCACGCTAATCTTTATTTGCAAAACACAATAACAAAGATTCTGAAGAATATTCAAGTTACTTGCGATGGCTATTTCCCTAATAGCGATACAGAAGTAAAACTGAGTTTCCGTTATGCAGGTACCCCTATTACAAATCTCAATTATGCGTACAACGCCAATATGGGGTGGAGTGATATGTATTCAGTTACGAATGGCTGGTCGGCTATCTTTTTGCCAGAGGTGAATAAACCCAGTACGATACATATACGAATAGAATATCGCTATCAAGATGAGGTAAATTTTGATGCAGAATTACCAGCGCTGATGAAGAAATATGCTTCTCAACTAAGTTATGATGCTGCTGCCAAAACGATTATATCCATGGTTCATTCGCCAATCAAGATAGGTCACTCATCACATTCTTTGGCAACCAAGAATACCACCGATGTGGCGCAAAACTATGTGGCAGAAAAGGTAGAGGAAAAACAGCACAAGGTCTCTACTATGGCAGTCGCAGAATATCATCAAAAAATTCAGCAAGTAGCGGAGGCTATCAAACAACAGAATTATGAAAGCGTATTTCCTTTATTTACAATGGAGGGATACGAACAGTTTGAACAACTTATCAAATATGGCAAGGCAAGGATCCTAACATTAGAGAATTGTCAATATATCCGCATAGGAATGGATGTGCAATGCCGTAGTATCCCGATGAACTTCTCATTCTCTAAAGGCAAACAACAACTGGAGAATGTGGTGTTTACTTTTAATTCACATGGCAAAATAGACGGTATTCAATTTGCTCTAGAAGAACGCTCTGCACGCAATGTGATGGGCAATACGGATATTGATGAACTATCACGTTTGATTTTAATCAACTTTTTAGAGAATTATAAAACCGCTTTTGCATTAAAACGATTAGATTACATAAAATCGATTTTTTCGGATAATGCAGTAATCATCACAGGACGAGTATTGCGAAATACAGAACGAAATCCTGAATTCCAAAACGTACAAATGGCTATGGATAATGCGCTTGTATATGATAATGTTGTCTTTACGCGTCTGTCGAAGGAGCAGTATATAAAACGATTGAAAAATTCCTTTGAATCTAAAGAATGGATAAATATTAAGTTTGGAGGAACTACGATTGATCAAAGTGAGCAGGCAAATCTGTATGGTATTCGTTTAGTACAAGACTATTCATCCAATAATTATGGTGACCATGGTTACCTATTTTTGCTGGTTGATGCTAGTGATAAGGAGAACCCGACTATTCTTATTCGCTCATGGCAACCTGAAACTGCTGGTGCGCAACCCTTCTCTATGGATGATTACGATAGATTTACTAGTGGCATGTTTGGAAACTAAATACATAGGAGGTAGCCGAAAATCCTAAGAAATGAGTAGGCATATTCAATTAACTTTAATAAATATCAAAACAATGAAAAGAGTTATTCTATTTATGCTTGTTGTAGCAGTATGCGTATCATGTGCATCCAAAAAGAAAGTGGCAGAGTATGGTTATTCGCGTGTTAACATAGAAGTGCCATGCGTGAAAGAAGGATTTGATGATAATGATTATTTTCGTGCTACAGGTACAGCCGCTTCTGCCAATCAACAAAATGCCCGTATAGCAGCTTTGGAAAATGCAAAGGCAATGATACAGAGAAAATTAGGAGGATTTGTGGCGGGGCTAACTACAGACTATAATCGTAATACACGAGGGAATGCAATTGCTTCTGATGTAGAAGGAATCATAGAAAGTGAGTTTGAAATCTTAGTGGAGAAGTACCTCAATGATGCTCGACAAACATGCGAAGAGATGACTATCAATAATGCAGGATTGTTCGAGTCTTATATCTCAATTGAAATTCCTAAAAAACAACTTATCAACGATTTCTCAAAGCAATTGGATGAAAATGATAAACTCTCAATTGAGTTCAATCGAGATGAGTTTCGAAAATATGCAGAAGAAAAAGTTGCTAACATGAAGGTCAATCTAGATTGATTATTGCTGGCTCATATGGGGTGCCGCGTAGCGCGACACTCCTTTTTTATCGAAGATGGTAGAGATATGTATCAGGCAAAATAATAGATAAATGAAAAGAATAACGATTATATCACTCATTTGTTGCTTTACATTTTGTATCACTAGTGCTCAACGACGAAATTTTAGGCAGGAGTTTTTGGATTATAATACCCAACAGCATAATCGTTTTGAAGATACGCGTTCTGAACAACAAAAATCATTTGATGAAAAACGAAAGGAGCAAAATATAACCTATATAGGCTACTTACGTGAGCTTTGGAAACAGTACGAAGCTACTGAACCTTTGCAGCCTGAAACAATCAATCAAATCATACCAATGGAGTATTCTGATACAGCTACAACTATCTTAAATACTCCTCTATCCATTGACACACAGCCAGTTGTTTTGCATGATGCCGAAGAACCTATCGTTTCAACGAACGCTGTCGTTTTTGCTGGTGATACTGCCAAGATTAATCATGAGGAATTGGTTATCATTCCGCACTCTTTCCCACGTCCAGAACCGATTGCACATATACAACCCATCGAGCAAGAATGTGAGATTGTTAGTGTGGCATTATATGGGACTTTAATTTCGGTATCGTTCCCTAAGGATGCTAATCTCTCTTTGCAGAGTATCAATGAGGATGGAATCGCAGCACTTTGGGAGCAAATTTCGGACACAGTCGTACCAAGTCGTTTTGATATTACCATTGCATCGTGTTTGAAATTGCGCAATGATATGAATTTGTGTGATTGGGCATATCTGAAAATGGTGCAAGCAATTGCTAAAAGACGATATGGAAATACCAATGTTGCCACAATTCTTGCAGCATATATTATGGCACAATCTGGATATCAAATGCGCTTAGCTTTTACAGAATCCTATGTCTATATGCTGTTGGCTAGTCATCATGAAATATATGGAATGAATCGTTTCTTATTACAGGATGTGTGGTATTATATGATTGATGGCCGAGGAGAAAAAACTTGTTATATCAGTAATGTGGGATATGATAAGGAGCAAAAGTTATCGCTTTTTATTACTGACGAGTTGAAAATTGATACAGAGTTATCGGATACTATTATAGCCACATCACGTCAAGGTTGGTCATTGCCTATCCAAACGAATATCAATTTGATAAAATTCTACAACGAGTATCCATCAGGTAGAATTTTTTATGGTGATGAAAGTAGCAAATGGTTGATTGGCGTAAATACGCCGCTAGATGGAGTAACCCAAAAAGTGCTATATCCACAAATTCGACAATTAGTGCGAGATCTGACTCCATGGCAAGCTGTTGACAAGATTCTGAATTGGGTACAAACTGCCTTCAAGTATAATTCTGATGACACAGTATGGGGATATGACAGAGCATTTTTTGCTGCGGAAACACTCTATTATCCTTATTCTGATTGCGAAGATAGAGCGATTCTCTTTACTACCCTAGTACGTGAAATATTAGGATTGGATGTTGTGTTACTGTATTATGATAATCCATGCCATCTTGCTACTGCTGTTCATTTTCCGCATGAGGAACCAGCAGGAGAATTCGTAAGGTATAACAATAAAAGATATATCGTCTGTGATCCAACATATTTGAATGCACCGATTGGTAAAAAAATGACTTGTTTTAAAGACAAGCAGCCAAAAATAGTAGTAATTAATAATTGAGAATTGATTGAACAATGAATAAACACATCTTGTGGTTGCTCCTCTTGTCTTACTCTTTATGGACGAGCGCACAATCATTGAGTATTACGCAATCGTTTCGAGCTATTCCTAATAGTTCGGTTTTAGCATCTTATAAAAATCAATTTGGTTCATGGAAACAGAAAGATGATTTTCCTTATGCAGTTGTTAGAGTTGTGTTAGAGGGCAATGCCAATGAGGTGATGGCTGCTAAACAGTTATTGCACTTACATCTGGGAGATTCAAGAACAGAAATATCCGTGTACAAAGGTATGCAGAATGAACTGCTATTTCTAGTTCCTACATCTGCTAAACAGATTGATATAACTTGTGGTGCAGATTGCATGATGCAAAGAATTATTGATTCTCCCACCTTACTGCAAAACAATACGGTATATGTTGGGCATATTCAGTATGTACTTAATCAAGTTAAAAATACGCCTAATACTGTAGCTTCTAATACGATGCGCCAATTTTTTATCTTCCGTCTTACACCTACAAACGCACACGTAACCGTAAACGTTAATGGCATTAACGAAGGATGGGAAGTAGAAGAAGGGATTGCATACAAATTACTACAGTATGGTTCATATCCCTATACGATAGAAGCTGATGGGTTCTATCCCCAAAATGGTGTGATAGAGGTATCGGAAGAATCTAGAGAAATGACGGTAGTATTGCATCCAATACGGATAGATTAATGTAATGCATATGAGTAGAAGTAAGATAATAGTATTTTGTTTGTTGATCGTTTCATCAACTCTGTTTAGCCAGTCTATCACTCTCACAAAACCCTTTACAGAATTAGATAATAGTACGGTTTTAGACCAGTATAAAGAGCAATTTGGTAACTGGGAAAAACCAGATTTAGATGATACATTTCCTTATGTGGTTATTCGAGTAGGACTAGATGGAACAGACCACGATATCACAATGGCTCGACAGATGTTGGGACTGTACATGGGTACACAAACAGCAGTAGAGGCTATTGATCGAAGCGCAGATGATGAACTGCTGTTTCTTATACCCAAACGAGCGCGTCGTGTTGAAATCAGTTGTGGTGATGGGTGCGCTAGACTAACAATCTTAGATGGAGCGAAATCAATGAAGTCAAATAGAATCTATTATGGACGCATACATTACGTACCCTTATCTGACGATATGCGTAGTACAACTTTAGCTCGTCAAAAATTTCAGGTACTTGTTTCTCCGAAAGATGCTATTGTTGAGGTGTTTATTGATGGAAAAAAAGAATTGTGGCCTGTAATGAATGGAGTAGCAAGCAAGATGCTTAATCAAGGCTCTTATCGCTATCGAGTATCTGCTAATAGATATTATCCCGAAGAGGGAAACTTTGTTGTTTTACCGCAGACGGGAGAACTGCAAGTGACGTTGCGCCCACAATTTGGTTGGGTGACAATAGATGGAGATACACAGATTTATGGTGCATATGTCTTTGCGACAAACACGAGTACAGGCAGCACCTTGCAACTAGGAACCATACCTATAGATCGTGCAGAACTGAGTGCGGGTAAATATTCATTGATGATTCAAATGGATAAATACAAAGATTATTCCACAACTATTTCAATCGAAGAGGCATTAACAACTGAAGTTCGTCCCATCATGGAACCAAATTATTCCATGGTCACACTTTCTACATCAGAGTCTTCTGACATCTACATAGATGGTCATAGGATGGGTAAAGGTGTCTGGAAAGGGACACTAGAATATGGTGAATATGTAGTAGAGACACGCCAACAAAGCCACAGATCCGCATATACGTCTATAGTAATCGCTCCAGGTGATGTCAATGTTGCATACACGCTAAACAATCCAATACCCATGTATGGAACGCTTATTATAGATGGAAAACCGATAGATGCGAATATATGGATTGATAATCAACTTAAAGGTATAACCCCCATGGTGTTCAATCAGATTTTAGTAGGAGAACATCAATTACGTATTGCTAAAAATGGATATTCGGTCAATAAACAAATTATTACTATAAATCAAGGAGAAGATGCGTTGGTCTCATATGATTTGATGAAAATAGCTGGTGGGAAGAATGTCAAAGCTTCTCTTGCAGATGGAATAGCTAACAAAAATATGCATGTATTTACAGTAACTGGAGTTACGTTTGCTATGGCAAAAGTGAATGGCGGAACTTTTATTATGGGGGCTACTGAAGAGCAAGAAGATGATATGAATAATGATGAGATTCCGATACACCAGGTATCAATATCCGACTTCTATATGGGACAAACTGAGGTCACACAAGAGTTGTGGATGGCGGTTATGGGAAATAATCCAAGTGCTTTCTCATCTAATCTTTCTAACCCAGTAGAAAATGTTAGTTGGGAAGATTGTCAACTATTTATAAAAAAATTAAATAATCTTACAGGACAGACATTTCGACTTCCTACAGAGGCGGAGTGGGAATATGCAGCACGAGGCGGAAGAGATACAATAAATTATAAATTTTCAGGAGATAGCATCGCATCGAATGTAGCATGGTCGGCAGAAAATAGCGGTGCCTCTACACATCTTGTAGCCATGAAAGCTCCTAACCAATTAGAACTTTATGATATGAGTGGTAATGTTTGCGAGTGGTGTCAAGATTGGTATAGTGAGTATGATATGTCAAAACAGAACAATCCTCATGGACCAGAGAGTGGAGCATACAAAGTCTATCGAGGAGGAAGTTGGTATTTTGATGCTAGATATGCACGAGTAGCACAACGAAACTATCATACGACAACATTTAGTAACTATAATATTGGATTTAGATTAGCACTTTCTCATATAGAAGATGAGAAAACTAGTGATGAACAAGAAATAGAGTTACAACCGATAGAACCCCTTATAATGGATTCCACCAATATGATTAATGTGAAAGGTGTTTCTTTTAGCATGATAAATATTGAAGGTGGTGAGTTTATGATGGGTGCTACGCAAGAGCAAGGCAATGATGCTAAAGGGGGAGAAAAACCGATTCGAAAGATTACATTGTCTAATTTTGCAATGGCACAAACTGAAGTTACACAGGCATTATGGCAGGCTGTTATGGGGGAAAATCCAAGTGCGGATACCACACATTTGCTAAATCCTGTTACTAATATCACATGGGGTGAATGTCATATTTTCATTTCTAAACTTAATGAAATGACGGGTAGGCGTTTCCGACTACCTACAGAAGCAGAGTGGGAGTATGCAGCACGTGGTGGACAAAAAAGCGAAACATTTAAGTATGCGGGTGGCGCAATAATCAATGATATTGCATGGTATAACGCTAACAGCGAGGGACATATTCATCCAATTGGGCAAAAACAACCGAATGAGTTGGGGCTATATGACATGAGCGGTAATGTGTCTGAGTGGTGCCACGATTGGTTTGGAACTTATGAGGGAGAGGAATTGTATAATCCTCAAGGTCCAGCTAAAGGATCATATCGAGTTGTTCGTGGAGGAAGTGCGAATACAGCTATTCATACGCAGCGTGTTTCGTATCGAAATGGATATGCGATGACGGATAAATTTTCAGATTTAGGATTTCGATTAGTAGAAGATATTGAATCACCTACAGAGAAAACTGACAAAAAAATCAATATACCAATGCATGAAAGTATGTTGCGTTTTGATGTGAAGGGGGTGGCTTTTACCATGGTAAAAGTAGAGAGTGGATCTTTTGTCATGGGTGCTACTGATGAGCATGGTGAACTAGCCTACAACTGGGAAAAACCAGTACATTATGTTACTGTCGCTGATTTCTTTATTGGACAAACAGAGGTAACGCAGGAACTATGGAATGCTGTTATGGGATATGTACCCAGCAAATTTCAAAATGATCCTACCAATCCAGTAGAAACGGTTAGTTGGGAAGATTGTCAAACATTCATTACCAGACTAAGTGCTATCACAGGAGTCCCATTTCGCTTACCTACAGAAGCGGAGTGGGAGTATGCAGCACGGGGTGGAAAACATAATAAGCGACTAATTTATGCGGGTAGTGCGAATGTGGATGATGTGACTTGGTACAAAGGCAATAGTTTAGGGACATCGCATCCTGTTGGACTTAAACGACCCAATGAATTGGGGTTGTACGATATGGGAGGAAATGTATGGGAATGGTGTGCTGATTGGTATGGTCAGTATGAAGCAAATTCGCAAATCAACCCAACAGGCCCCGAATCTCCTACAACGAATCGCCGCGTCATACGCGGTGGCAGTTGGATTCTGGATGCTACCAATTGTCGTGTGACAATGCGTTCTGGACAACTGCTTTCAGATAGAAAAGTCGATATTGGTTTCCGCTTGGCTTTGTAAGTTTATTTTACGGGCATATCTTGTAGTCCCCAACCTGTGATAGTGGCGACATACGGAATAAATGCATAAGAGAATTTCTGATGACCAATGTAGTTCGGGTGAAAGTTAGCTCCCAAATCTTCATCGGTTCCTAAATGAAGAGATGGGCAACATGCCATAAAATGTACATTGGGCATAGGACAGAATTTTACCATATCGCGCATATAATCCAACAAGGTACTGTGTGCTTTAGAAGATACACATAGCACAGGATGGTTTTCGCCGTAATTATTCTTGATATAGCGAATCAAACGGTAATAACCATCGCGAAATTTCTCGTAGGATGGTTGTAGGGAAACCGAAAAGTCGTTACCCCCTAAATAAATAACGGTCAATGCTGGACGAATATCCGATTTCGAAGCGTCCCAGCGCATGGCTTGTGTAGAATCCATATCGAAGGTTTGTAAATAGCGATCTGGCATCCACCAACCTTCGAATTTAGAATTATAATTGCGGGCAGCTCCCATTCCAGAATGAGCCACTACTACATGATCCGCACCAAAATAACGTGAAATAATCGCAGGGAACGAGCGAGCAGAATTTTCTGTCTCTGGAGTAAACTTCGCCAGACGACTAGTGTCCTCTACACCATAACCACAATCATAACTTGCTCCTATAAACTCCAATTGACGTGTGCGGATAGGCTCTGCTTGCAAAAATTGACCGTTTTTATCAGTCGCAAATGAGTGAATAGTAGTTCTTCCTTGTTCTCCTTCTGTACGTTTTTGCACTATTACTTGATGTTCTTTCTTCTTTGACTTTTTTAGGTGTTTAGGATCTATTAGTTCTATGATAGTGTCCTCTCCTTCTACTGTAATCACGCGGTGAGGTTCGGCACTCATCGGAGCGTCAATCCATACATTGTAATAATTCCGATTACTATCAGATGCTTTCATCGTTAATGAATTTCCCGTAAATGCGATGCGAAAATACACACCAGTCCAGTCGAAAGACACAGAACCATCTTTCGATAATGTACGTCCAACAAATGTAACACGTGAATCGGATGCAGGGATAATTTCTGCAAACCCATTGATTGCTAGCAGCATGAATGTTGCTATGAGTAAATGCTTTTTCATGTGATTGATAATTTATATTCTTTGTTGTAATGTTTTATATCCAGTTCTCTCGATCTAAATTGCGGTATGAAATAGCTTCCATAAGATGCGCCGCGCTAATGTTTTCCGCACCGACTAAGTCAGCAATGGTACGAGCCACCTTTAAGATGCGGTCATAAGCGCGTGCGGAGAGACCCAATTTCTCCATGGAATAAGCCAATAATTTATCGCTTTCAGCATCTAATAGGCAATAGGTTCGTACCATGCGTGGGGTCATTTGTGCATTGCAATGGATAGGTGTCTTTGCTGTTTGGTTGTATTCTAAGAAGCGTTGTTGTTGTACTATTCTAGCTCGTACAACGCGTTCACGAATAGTGGCACTATTTTCGCTGGGAGTTGTATCTTTTAATACCGAATAGGGAACTGGTTGGATGTCGCATTGAATATCTATTCTGTCAAGCAATGGTCCAGAAATACGGCTCATATAGCGATGAATCTGTGCGGGGGTACAAGTACATGGGTGAACAGGATTGTTTTCGCCATAGTGTCCACATGGACATGGATTCATAGCTGCCACTAACATGAATCCCGCAGGATAGTTGACGCGCATTTTTGCTCGTGTGATACATATATGTCTATCTTCCAGTGGTTGGCGTAGCACCTCTAAGACACTGCGTTTATACTCGGGAAGTTCATCTAGAAACAATACACCATTATGTGCCAAACTGATTTCGCCGGGCTGCGGATTAGTTCCGCCACCGACTAAAGCCACGTCAGTAATAGTATGATGAGGACTACGGAATGGACGTTGCACTATCAATGCGCTAGCCATACCGTTTTGTTCTTTGCGGTGAGTCATCATACCTGCCACAGAATATATCTTGGTCGTTTCCAGCGCTTCATCTAGAGTCAGTGGAGGAAGGATGGAGGACATGCGTTTAGCCATCATGCTTTTTCCTGCACCAGGAGGACCTACCATTAGCATATTGTGTCCTCCTGCAGCTGCAACTTCCATTGCGCGACGGACATTCTCTTGCCCGCGTACATCAGAGAAATCCAAGTCGGCAGAAAAAGCATGTGCCTGAAACTCAGATGCAATATCTACTTGAGTCTTCTCAAAAGATTGTGTACCATTTAATAAACGAACGACTTCTGATAAATGGGTGAGACCATAAACGGCTATATCATTTACTACGGCTGCTTCTCTGGCATTTTCTTTGGGCAGAATAAGCCCTTTGAATCCTGCTTTTCTTGCGGCTAATGCAATGGGTAATACACCTTGAATAGGTTGTAATGAACCATCTAATGATAATTCACCCATGATGATATATTCTTCCAGCAGTTTAGTGGAGAGTTCTTCTTCCGCAGCCAACATGCCGATTGCTAATGGCAAATCATATGAGGCGCCTTCTTTTTTGATGTCTGCTGGAGCCATATTGATTGTTAGGGTGTGGCGTGGTTTGTGGTATCCATTGACCGTTAATGCTGCTATGATGCGTTCGTGGCTTTCTTTTACAGCATTATCAGGCAGACCTACCAATGTGAATTCAAAACCAGGTACAGCGTGAACCTCTATAGTCACGATGACCGCATCTATGCCTTGTGGCGCCGCTCCATAGCATTTAATTAACATAAGAAAATCTCTGATTACAAGGGTGAAATAGTATCTTTCGACTTAATAACAGTATCTTGGATTAGAATTGAATCCACTGGCTGTTTCTTGGATCTCTTTTTTCGCAAGTTCCAATTGAAATCATGTTTGAATATCAAACCTAATCCTTGAACGGTATTTGCTTGTTTCAGTGAATATTTATCCACCGTATGTGTATATGCTTTCGCTCGCAGCTTACCATTTGGAGTTAATAAGTACTCAATGTCCAAATCGCCAAAGAAAGGACGATTGCTCAGGTCATTATAGCGGTAGCCAAAGTTGCCGTTAATCACTAACTGTCGAATAGGTTGTATTTGGAAATTGGCTTCATATTCTTGACTAGCTGTTTCTCCTTCTCCATCCGTGCGGAAATTAAAGCCCATGGTGAATATATCTGTCAGTTTACTCAACCAGGAGTTAATTTGTCCTGTGATTGTAGAAGATAACAAGGAATAGGTTTCGTTTAATCCTATTGTTTGATTACTTTGGAGATAATCTGCCGTATAAAAACGGTTGAATAGCAATAGGTATATGACTTGTCGCATTAGCATTTCTTCGGTGTTGATAATAGAATTTACTTGGCTTTGCATTGACTCGTCTGATTGTGGTAGTTCCACGGCAAATTTCAATATAGGATTGAACAACTTATCGGTCATATGTAAAACGCAATTTACAGGAACGGATGTGCGATTTGTGGCTGCTTGTGAAAATTCAGAACCAAATAGATCACGAAGCGATGCTGTAGTATGATAACGACCAGTAATATCTACAGTCGGTGATAGAGGGTCTCTATCCCATACTACATAACTACCTTCTGCAATATCAAACTTACGTCGAACGATATTACCCAAGGCATAAGAGAATGTGCCCGATTGCAACGTATAGGTTCCTAACATCTGAACCTCTTCCGAAGAATCATCATATGTGATTTTTAGATTACCTTCACCTCGTCCTCTAATACCATCATCGCCACCCAACTTGATGTTTATTTCTGCGGTAGGGGTTGCCTCTATTTGTAACGAAAGTTGCAGTTTGGTCCGCTTTGCCAATTTTGTTTTGTTTTGGGGTGGAGGAGAAGACAGTAGATGCAAGAGATTGTTGGATGCACTTGGTTGTGTGAATTGCACGAAGGAGGAATTAGATGCTTCGGAGGCTGTATTTACACTCAAATAAAATTTTGTATTTGCTTCCGTGCGAGCATCTACCATGATTTTACATTCATCATCATTACCCTTGATATGTATAGAACCGCTGCCATATACTTTGCCATAAAATAAGGATTGGGCGGTATAGGGCAAATCCAGTGCTAGTAAATTATTTACGTTTGCATGTAAATCGTAGTGGAAGTCCTTGAAGTTGGTATGGGAAATGATACCATTAAATGTTCCTTGATGACCTTCTTTATCGTATAGAGTTACTTTAGGAATGCGAATGGCAGTAGAATCCAAGAATATGGAATCGCTGAAGTAGAATGTACTACCTATTTGGGGGATAGTCAATTGTACATCCTTTGCGTATGCAGATGCTATTACCCAGGTTTGTCGTTTTTGTCCTGAAACTTGTACATCTCCAAAGGCGCGTCCCTGAATGTTTTTGAAAATACCGTGTGTCCAAAAGTCAATAAAACGAATATCTACACTATCGCAGTCAATATCCAACCCCCACCATTTATTTGCGGGAACGACTTTGCCTTGTACATCAATAACTTTGCGCTCTGTAGAATCAACAACTGTACCGTTGATAATAATATTTTTTTCTTTACGATCTAAATATGCCTGAGCAGTCAAATCTCCCAGATAGGTACCATTGAGACCTGCTTGAGGAATTGTTACTTCTGCCTCAACCATCGGGTGGGTAAACAGGCTGTACATCGTAGCCCAACCCGTTAGAGGTCCTTGCACTGAAATGGCATTACCTGCTGTTGTATAACTCAATAGGTACTGCAAATCTATATTTTGTAAGGCTACTGTAATGGAATCTGCCTCATTGGGGGATGCTGTGCCGTGTACGGCAATCGACTGATAATCTGTGTTTAACGAAAAATCATGTATATCTACTGTTTTAGAGGCTGCGGTGTACAGAATGTTAGCATCGTTGATGGTCCAGGCTGAATCATTGAGCACAATGTTGGTTGGATGCAGATGAACATTCAATAATGGGTGATTTGCATATTTTTTTATTAGCGAAGAAATATGGATGGTACCTGCATTACGTACACTATCAGTATTATCCAAATGAATTTTCATGTCCACAGAATCTTCTAGGACATTAAGATTGACTTTTATTTTTACATCGCCAATTTTTGCTGCTGTAGGATTGTCTTTGGGTAAACGGTTATACATATATACTGCCATATCCAAAGCATCATGACTATTTTCGAGAGATACGGTTAGGTCCTCTATTTGGGTCCCTGATGTTTGTATATGGGGTACGTGGGCTTGTAGGCCAATCTGATTGACACGCTCGTTAATAAATCCCTTGATAGTTGGGTACGAAGGCAGGGAATAGGGTAAATCCAATAGATTACTAATGGTGTCTAATCCGCGGAAATAGGCATAGAAGTCCAAGGTGTTAGGGTGTTCATTCTTCTGCTTGGAATGGGGGATGAGTGATGGCAAATAGGTGTTTAATAAATTTTGAATAGTATGAGGTAGTGTCGTGTATTGGAAGTCACCCGATATATTCGCCGTTAGATAATCCGATTGAAGACGCATGTAGCGAGTCGATTCTCCATCGTGTAATAAATTATCAATATCCAACTTGAGTTGCTCCATCATGGCTCGTTTATCACCATTACGCACATCTAATGTGTCTATAATCAAGTATCCCGTTAGATTGTCCAACATTTGTTTTCTTGAGCCAGATGTGAATAGACTAATATAAGTCATCGCATTTACCGATAACTCAGGATATTTATCCGTCAGGTTGATGGCATGAGGACGCAGATTAGCTATTCGAGCTGTGATGTCTAACCGAGTATCTTCTTCCGACCAGTCTGCTAAACCATTGAGTTGAAGTGTTATGTTTTCATCCAGGATGTGTAGTTGTCCACTTATCTCTTCAACTCCCATCACGCCATCAAAGTGTATATCGCGGTAAGTATAACCTTGATATTCTAAGCGACGTATATCTGCCTTAGCAACACATTCTGTAAGGCGTAGAGAATCCACTTTTCCATCTACATGGGCATGCATGGCTATTTTGCCTAAACCTTTATGGCGAAGTATTTTTCCCAGTTGGAAACCATTAGTGGATATGTTTCCGCGAAATGCAATATCCTGTAGCGTAGTATCTGCTCCTACGTTGCCATTCACTGTTACTGAGCCTAAGGCGGTAGTGAATGCTCCATGTAGATTGAGTTGCTCCAGTCGTCCTTTGATAGCACCACGATAATGTACATGCCCCAGAGTGGTTAATGATGCAGGAAGATGAATGGGCTTTGTGCGCAATTGAGATAGAAAATCTTGTAATATAGCATAATTGCAATACAGATCATTGCAGTGGGCTTGTACAGATAGCGAATCCAAATTCGTAGGATAATAAACGGCTATGTCACCGTCAAAAATGCGTTGGTCTCTATATACCAACAACATTTCGTCGGCGAAGATCGAATCTAAGTCGCCATGCAAAGTGGCTTTGAATTCAGCATCCAATTGATCATATTGTGCATGTAGTGCGAGATGATTGATATGAATGTCCAGCGAGTCGCTACTAAATACGGGTAATGTCAAATCTAATTGCAGTTGATCTACCAGCAACTCGTTATAGCGGAAACGTACATCTGTCAATTGCAGTTTATCCACATTTACGCGCATAGAAGAGGTCGTGGTATCTGTCTGCTGCATCATATCCAATAGGAATTGGCAGTTGAGTGTAGAATCCTTCATAGAATGAAGGTTTATATAGGGGCGCTTCAATGCTATTTCGGTTAGGTCTAATCGGTCATCTACTAAACCCAGTAGGTTAATGCTAATATGGGCTTGTTCTACGAAAAGCAGGGTGTCACGCTGTTGATCGCTGATGTATAGACTATCAACAGTTAAGTGATTCAGTGGACGATAATGAATGTGCTTAATGCTCACATCAGCACTAAGTTTTTCGGATAATTTTTCGGCTACTTGTCCTACTATGTAAGTCTGCACTTTGCTGTTGTACAGAGCCAACAGTGTACCTCCGATAAGCAGTGAAAGAGTAATCAATACCACGACCAACGGAGTCAACCATTTTCTTGGTTTTGTTGTGTTGGTTGGCATAGGTTGGGTGTTTTCGAGGGTGTTATTCACACCGTCTTCGCTCGTTATATGGACATTGTTTTCTTCTTGCACGAAAAATCCCAATTAAAAATCGTGCAAAAGTACAAAAAAAAATGCACATACGCAAGTAAAGCGGGTAATATCTGCAAAAAAAGATAGATTCCTGTATATCTTTTTTGGGGCGGACAACAGGCATGCGAAACCTCCGCATACCACTCGGTTACCACTCTGAATTTCCTAGCATCCCCATGAAAAAAATCCGCACAACCGATTTTCCTATCGATTATGCGGATTCGTTTGAATATCTCAATGAACTATCTTACCGTATTAAAAGTTCAACGCCAAACCAATACCATTTTGACTTGCTTGGAGGTTCAGCGACACCGTAGCTATCTTTGCCGATTTTTTCCTTTTCTCCAATCGCCCATATCCAATATCCAATCGCCCATACCCAATTGCCAATACCCTATATCCCATACAAAAGGGATAAGCCACCTATACTTTTGATTTTAGGGTGAAATAGTGAAATAACCGCGTAAATATGTGATTATAAAGCACTTGTAAGTTATTTCACTCTATTTCACTTGGAGAGTATAAAAACTCACCCCGCAAATAACTTGCAGGGTGAGAAATATTGATTACATATTATCCGATTTTGTTGTGGCTTCGCTTCGAACAAAATCGGGATGTTCTTATTGCAAATCCTTAACAAGACGCACGGCTCGACCACAGTAGCGACTGCCGCCATACCTTCCCGCTGCACCTGAATTAAAGTCGAGAGGGTACGCACCGCTGTCATTATCTTCAGAGGCAGACCAATAGTAGCCACGACGCTGCACGTAGCTTACATAGGAGACATCTCGGTAGCCTGCAGCTGGCAGGAAGACGGTGCCTGCGGACTCTAATTTAGACCACTGCTCTGCTGTAAAGATTTGATAGGCTGCATAATCCCCCCACTCACTACTATGGAAACCTGATTTAAAAGTTACACCTGCTGGGCATGTCCAATTATCGGGCAACAAGATTAAACCATTTACACCATTGACTTGGGCTACACCCCTGAGAGAACTTGCGTTTGGACGATTAAATACTACATAATCCCACTCATCATGAGTCAATGTACGCCATGTATTAGGAGCATCATCGCCTATCTTATTAGTACCCCAATCTACAAATGAACCATAATAACCATACTTAGAAGTACTTACTCCAAAATAAGTAGAGGCAGTGCTCCAGCCAAACAAATCCAACCAACCATTGTATGTGTCGGAGATATTGCTATTGTCCTCGCCTATATAATCGGTTTGATTCTCTGCAAAACGCCATTTTTCATTTGCTGGGTGATATTGCAAATTGCCAGGCGAGAAATACACCTGCTTTGAAGAAGTTACAGAGAATGCTTTAGCTTTGTAACTAGAATTAGGATTGTCTGTATTTCCTGTGTTCTCCTTGATTGTCTCAAACTCTTTGATCACACCAAACTCATATTGTGTATTATTTAAGAACAACCAAGCACAATAGTAGTATTTAGTTTCAGGAAAAAGTCCCTCTAACATCAATTCAAAGTCCTTACCAATCAATACTTTCGCCTTATACATTTCACCATCACGATTGTTCAAATCTTCTAATGACTCGGACACCATCATGCCATACTCTACATCCTCATACAGAGAAATATCCACATTCACAACACCATGCAACACTACGGACTCCGTAGTAATATCAGAAGCTGCACCTGTTTCTACCTTACTCGAAGTTGCTGGAGTATTATGTTCCTCACAACCAATGAATAGCAATGCCATTACGCATATTGCTAAGCTAAAAAACCTTTTCATAAACTTGTTATTTTGTGGGACATCGGCTCCAAACGTCCCGTTGGTATAAATATACAAAAGGCGTGGAACCTTCTTGTTTCGGATAGGATGAAATTTTCCGGATTTCACGATGCCAAAACAAGCGCCAATAAACGCCTTTTATTATGTCTGCTACCCTTCGCCGCTGATGTGCAGACATCCCCAGCGCAGGTTCACGGTGCAAAGGTAGTTAAAAAAATGTATATGTGCAAGAAAAGTTTACTTTTTTTGCTATAGGCGGCATTTTTTTAGGGATTTATATACCTATTGACACTATGTATTGTTTTCCCCTGCCGCTCGCAATGTTGGCGAGCGGAATTGTTGTTGAATCAATGTTGTTGGTGTTGTTGATTAGAAAAATCTTGTTGTTTTCCGTTGCCGTGTCA
>JAXJWX010000090.1:0-23759 GCA_036307765.1 Paludibacteraceae bacterium
GCCATCATCTGAACTGGGTTATCGCCCGTAGCCGATGACATCTCGCCACGGCGAGCAGTGCTGTAGGCGATGGGGGAGATGGAGCCTACCCCTACCCCGCCCTGAAGGGAAGGGCTAAATGAACCAGAATTGGATTGGCGATTGGCGATTGGCGATTGGCTATAGGACATAGCTGCGCCACCGTTGCCACCGCCACCAAACGACTTGATCTCAGCGCTGCTGGTCAAGTGCAAGCCAGCGCCTGAAGCACCGCCCATAGGCGATGAGGCGAGAGGCGAAGAGGCGAGAGGCGCGTAACTTGCGCCAGTGTGCGCGCCTGCGTATATAGAAGAGGTGCGACGGCGGAATGTAGCAGAAGGCGATGACAATGTCAACGCCACACCACCATTATTAGAAGATACTGAAGACGCATGGGTGTGAGAAAAACCACCCGCTGATGTACGATGTACCTCGCTGTATATCTCGTTCGGACTCCATTGGTCTCCTTCATCTGCGCTAGCCAACCACCAAAAACAACCACCTAACACCGCGCATAGGACTACACCTATAAATACATTTACATTTCTTTTCATTTCCTTTTGTTACCTTTTTTTTCCTTAAATCAAACAAACAATCAAACGTATATATTGACTACTAATCAACACATTACACTAAGCATCTGAACTTTGTTTGCAGAAAATGGTATCAAAAGAAAACACCAATACATGACAAAGCGCAGACCTCGAGTTGCCTATTCGCAGTTCGAGGCCTTCGCATTGCCCACCTAATAAAATAAACAACAGGAAACCTACGCTGATATGACGATACACTACACCCTAAGCGGCGTAATGTAGTATGAGTCATACCCATAGGCATCTACTGTTACTTTGGTCTTTTTATTAGGTAATCAGAAAGTTGCGAAGTTTCGAACCACAAAAAACACAAAGCGCCAATAAACGCTTCTTAATCTTGTCCACAAAAATGGCACAAGATTATTACAATATGTCTAAAACCCACCCTTTTAACGAGAGACACTTCCCTCAGCGTAGATTTGGGGACAAAGGTACTACATTTTTTTATTATAACCAAACAATCTAAGATTTTTTTCAAAAAAACAGAGCATTTTTATCTTTTTTGATACATACAGTGAGCAAAAGGGGGTAAAAAAATAACAACGGCTGCGACATGCGCAGCCGTTGAAGGGTATAGGGTGTAGGGTGTAGAAGTTACTTCACCACAGCACCTTGTGCATTGTAGGTAGTACCATTGAGCAGGATTTGCAAATAGCCATCGCGGATATACTTGCCATCAGCAGGAGCTACTGTCACATCCTCTACCGCAGAACCAGGACCTGGTTGTACATACTCGGCATGGATATTGTCGATATAGAATGCACCTGAACCAGACAACAAGTTGTTACCCCCTCTGAGGCTCAAGCCCATCATTTGGTAATCCACACCTGCTGGCAAAGCAGTGAGGTCAACCTCGCAATAGCGCCAACCTGCATAATCAAGGTCGCAAACCTTCACGAATTGGTTGTCACCGTCCACACCAAAGTGTACGTACAAGCTGTTGAATGAGTAATCAGAGAATACATACATACCCAACTTAGATACACTATTGCTGATAATCAAGGTAGGATCAGTCGCTTTGAAGCGAGCTTCACCACCTGCGGCTGCAAAGACATAAGTACACTTGTTAGAGTAAGTACCTGCATACTTCTTGTTTTTATCACACAAGGTAAGAACAGTTTCTACATCTGTAGAGTTTTCCTTATCGCTCTCGAAGAAGAGTTCCTCCATTTGATGAACGAGTGGAATAGTAGGAGTGACATCTTCACCTGTACGGAATGGAATCTCGTAGGTCTCGTTCAATAGGACATCATCCGCATCCTTGATACCTGGATAAAGCACCAAGGTATAATCGGTATTTGGTTCCAAAGCCTTGAGCAACTCAAATGCCATATGTCCATAAGGTGCAGGAGCAGCATTATACTTGAAAGAACGAGTATTTACAGACAACTTATTGCCATTTGCATCCAGCACTGCCACATTGCTACGAACAGACGCATTCACGATAGCAGCATCGAAGACAGCCACAAACGAAGGAGTCAGAGGCACATTGGTTTCACCTACAGAAGGATAGGTTTGAACAATGCTCACTGCACCACGATTGCTGGTGGTGAAAGAGAAACTGAATGGTTGCTTGAGATGGTTGTCAAACGTATTATCTGGGTGGCAAGCGCCTGTACCCAAGGTAACGGTATAGGTCACACCTGGCTCAAAGCGAGTAGCAGGAGTGAAACGCAAGGTATGGTTGTCGTCCTCGAACTTGATGGTACCCTCTACAGCAGGAGAGATCTCGAGTGCAGCAGCAGTAGCCTCTGTATCCATATCCCAGTTGAAAGAGATGGTTACCTCGGTAGATACCAACACCTCTTCATCAGCAGCTACCTTTGGACTATAATCAAGCACCTCTGGAGGAGTCTGACGCATCATAGACATGGCAAATAGGCCATACGAAATCTCGTTGTTCTTCACCTCAAGGGTTTGCTCTTGTGGATAATAACCCTCTGGTTTAGCCTTCACGGTATAAGTACCAGGTTGGAGATTCCAGAAATAGTACACACCGTTGTATAGGGTATCGGTAACATAGCTTTGGAGGAGTTGGTCGCCTTGCCAGAGCTCTACCAAACCGCGGAGGATAGGACGATACTCGTCGCGTGTGCCCTTGCGTGCCTTGTAGTTAGGGAACACTTGCTTTTGATATACATCGTGGATTCGACCACCAATAGCACCATATGGCAATTCACGGTCGCAGAAGTAATCATAGAAAGTCTTTGCGAATTGGAATGACTCTTGACGCTTGTAGTCGATATTCATCAGACGATAGGTCTCAGGCAAATAGTCGTGCATCATACCCTCGGAGATAGTACCAGGCACTTTCAGGTTACGCATAACGCCATAACCGTTGCTCCAACCCATGATAGTACGTGCGAAAGTCTTGTCACCAGCGATATTTGGTTCGCGTGACCAGCAGCTAACTTGGTTAGAATATTGGTAACTACCCATCAATGTGGTAATAGCACGTGCCTCGTTGCATACCCACTCTGGCACTTTCTCTGGATAACCATTCAAGCCATAAGGATCGCCAGGGGTAATACCTGAGTGCAAATGCAAAATATAGTTGGATGGGTTACCTGCATTGGAGTGGATAGAAAGCATAAAGTCGGCTTTCCAGTTACTTGCCTCAGCAGAGATAGCAGACAAGCTGCGGTCGTCCTCGGTAGTATTGTGAATACGGGACATCTTGGTTTGGAAACCGAGGTCACGCAACATGGTATCAAGACGCATACCCTTATCTAGGTTAGAGGTACTCTCCCAGAAACTTTGCTCGCGAGTATATTGGCCTGACTCATTCAAAGCACTATTGCCCACATCCTTAAAGATAGGATAGAGATACATCAAGCGGTCGTCTGAATCATAACCACCATGACCAGGGTTGATGTAAATTTTCACGTCTTTAGGATCTTTAGAAGCAGCCAAACGTTGTTGACGATTCATGTCGTTGAGCAAGGTGCCATCCAATTCTTGTACCAAACGAGGCATATCCTTGCGGATAGGCTCCTCAGTGAGGTTGATTTGCATGAGGTGGAGGTCGCCATTATCGGTGTTATACACAATACGACCCGACTTAGCATCTACATCAGGATACATACCCATACCCTCTGGAGCGGACAAACGCTTAACGACAGCACCGTCCACCGATGCGATCATGATAGAAGACTCGGTGAAGAAATAACCATCGTGGTTATCATCCATACCTACTACATAATCGTTGCCATACCATACAGGAGCATCGAAATCTTGACCGAGGTTGATGATCTCATTACCATTGAGGTCGCAAATAGCAGTACCCTTCTTGGTATTGAAGAGAATCATTGTTTGGTCAGGTGAGAGCGATACCCAGATGTAGTTGACATCGCCGTGAGGCTTGAGCACAATACGCTCGCCATTGCGATAGAGATTGAGATCCAGATTCTCGTTATCCACACGAAGAGCCTGATTCTCATCCATGGTTTGACGGTAATCAGCGGTTCCGTGTGTGAGGTAAACAACCGTTTCTGCATCCACAAAGCGTGGGAAGAAACCTTCACCAATACGCGTGTCGCTCAGGACACGGATATCTGCGCTCAGCGAAAAGCATACGCAGATCATTGCTAGGAAAGTAAAGAGTTTTTTCATAAATATTGAGTTAATAAAGTGAGTTATCGGGTAAGGGCCTTAAGGACTTTATTTCACGGTGCCGAGGACGGTGTAGGTTTGTCCGTTGCGGCGGATGAGCAACTGCCCATTCTCGATAGACTTGGTTGCCGTGGTGGTTGTAATGGTATTCTCAATGCCCGTATTGACACCGGACTTCTTGCCATAAATCTGATAGATACCTGGCAGGGTAACATGGCGTTCGCCCTTCTCGGTAGAAGTATCCAGGAACAACTTCACCAATTCGAAGTGCAAAGGATAGACTGCCACGTCTGTACCAAAATATTGCTCTACAGGGATGTCAAGCACGAACTCGCCTGCACCATTTGGTTCGATAGTGATGTTCACGCCTTGCAGTGCGTTGTTAGCACGCACAGTAGCATAGACTTTGCTAAATTTAGCATCTGTACTCATAGGAATACGGATGGTGTCAGGACGTGAGTAGATAGGCGCCTTGCGCTCGTATTGTACATATGGGGCACGCGTAGTCTTATAGGTAAAGAGCATATTGACTGGCGCAGCCGCATCTTCAGGCACTGACAAAGTAGGATTGAAACCCGTAGAGCCTTTGAGTGTCCAGTTATCGGTGATACGGAAGTCATCCCAGATCATCTCGTTGCCTGTAGGAATCTCCACATTTACCAAGATGGTATCGCGGAAGTCGCCCAACTCGCCGATTACCAAGGTAGAACCATTGGCTACTCCTACTACTGCACCATTCTCGTCCACAGTAGCAATCTCTGGTTGGAGCGATGTCCATGTCAGTGCGGCTGGCAAGAGATCAATAACAGCGTTGTTCACGGTGCCTTGTACCTCAATCTCGTAGGGGTGAGTAGCATCGCAGAGCACAGAGTCCAAGCGAATAGCGATAGGCGCAGAAGTCATCAGGCGCACCTCTAATTGGGTAGCGATATCGCCTATATGTGCGTGCAAGACACCACCCTGTTCGCCAGAAGCCAAGAAACGACCATCTTCGAGAATCTCACCCAATGCAGGGTCGCATGAGAGGGTAACGCCTTGTACATCAGTATCAATCAATATGCCATACTTATTGTAACCCAAGAACTTAGGCAAAGCTACGCCATAGCGTGGGAGGGCATAGATAGGCTGGTATGGAGCAATGCTTGCGATGGTATTGTCCACCTCTGGCACATCAGCTACAGCAAACATACCATTGCCACAAGCGCGCTCATAGCCGTCGGAGCCGTTGTTCATCTGACCCAAATTGCGCACATAGATGCAGGAGCTTCCGCCACCGTCCCAGTTAACGGCATTGTAGGCGCCATAGTGCTGAAGCATCTCACCCAGCACCTTGGTATTACAACCTGCGCTGTTGATGCTACGGCCATCTACAACCAACATATATACGGTATCGCGTGTGTAGGAAGTACCGAAACCTGTACGTGGGTGAAGTTCGTTCCAAAAACCATCTTGTACAATGACGCCATTGTGCAAGATTTGGTTGTAATTGTCCGAACCAATAGCTTGGGCAATATTCACCAATTCGCCATCGAACTTAATCTCAAAATCGAGGGTCAGTTGGTCACCCACATTGAGTTTGTTGAGCTCATCAGCCATCGTACCATGACCAGAAAGAACGGCATATTCTTTGGAGAGTGGCATCGAACCTACCTGCTGCTCCACCTTTACCACTTTGGCCTTCATCACACCTGTGGTATTCCACTCTTCTCCCTCCAGCAATTGAATCTGGACTTCTGTACCATAAGCATTGGTAGCTGTGGTGGCGCCGTTGAGGTGATTATAGAGCACCAATTCGTTTTCAAGGCGATTATAATTGGCGTGTGCAATATTCAATGTCGTATCCGCCAAAACGAGCTTCATAGAGATCGTGTGCTGTACGGCAGTGATACCCCTACCCTCTGCGTCAATCGCGCCCAAGCGACGTGCAGTACGGTTGGCTACAGGCGTGTGCGCATACTCTTTGTTGACAATCGTCGTGCTGACAGGCAGACCTACATCGCCTTGTGTGACAAAGAAGTCGCCATTTGAACCAGCAAAAAAGATCTTGTTATCTGTGGTACTGCGAATTGCCATATTAGATGGGCGCTCAGTACCGATAATCTTGCCTGAGCCTAACGCCTGCTCTACATGCACATACGGATTGCGGGTGTCCACCGCAAGCAGAAAAGCATCCATGCGTCCTTTGGCATCGCTAGCGCGAAGGAAACGCAACTCATAATAGGTAGTACCAGGTCCTGCGGGGTACATGGACAAGGTGTCAATTGTGTACTCAACGCCATTCAAAGTAATGTTGGCAAAGGACAATACACTAACGCTAATAGCGAAAATAGAGAGGAAAAATTTCTTCATGGTATAAAGGATTTACTAAAAAATATACAATTGTTGCATTTTGCCTGCAAAGTTACTACTTTTTTTTGGATTATGCAAACGATTGTGATTTTTTTATGAAAAAGATTATAGCTGAGGGCTTTTTTATTTTTCTATAATCTATTCCGTTACCACTCGGTTACCACTCTGCACATCCTGGAATTTATTCACCAAGTTGAGGATTTTTAGAGGTGAGAGGAAAAAGGTGAGAGGAGTTGCAAAGTGGGTGAGCTTACTGCGAAGAGGAAAATCCCCAATCAGTCTCAAACGGGAGTATTTCCTTCGGGAATCGCACATTTTCAACAACATTTCCGAACGGTATAAGCTACTTTTGATGATATTTCTTTCGGAAATCGCACTTTTTCTACCACATTTCCGAAGAAAATATTGCATATGTTTGGTTCTTAGTAGGAAAGATTTGATAGAGTCCTATATGATTATGGGAGGTATCCCATACTACTGGACGTTTCTACAAAGAGGTATGTCATTGGCTCAAAATATAGACAGACTATTTTTTCAAGCATCGGGTGAGTTGTTTTTAGAATTTCAGGCACTCTATGCCTCATTATTCAAGAATGCCACATTGCATATCTCTATAGTTGAAGCTTTAGGTAAGCGCAAAGCAGGACTACAGCGACAAGAGATTTTAGACACGGCTCAATTACGTGATAGTGGCGTATTTAGCAAAGCACTAAACGAATTGGAGTATTGCGGTTTTATTCGCAAATACTACGCATATGATAAAAAGAGAAAAGAGGCAATCTACCAGTTGATTGACAATTACACCTTATTCTATTATCAATATATACGCGCCAACGAACATAATGACGAGCATTTTTGGTCTTCGTCATTGTCCAGTGCTCTTCATCGTACATGGGCAGGAATCGCTTTTGAGAGAGTATGTATGCAACACATCGCACAGATTAAGCGAGCTTTAGGTATAGATGGCGTACTAACCAATGTGTATTCGTGGCAGACGAAAGCCACCAATGACTATCCTGGAGCGCAAATAGATTTACTCATTGATCGTCAGGATGGAATTATCAACATATGTGAAGCCAAGTTCTCCACCATGCCATATTGTATGTCGCAGGAAGACGAAAAAGATTTGAATCGCCGTCAGGCAGTATTTGCACATCACACAAAAACTACCAAAGGCATTCATCCTATCCTACTGACAACTTACCCTCCTATTGAGAATGTATATTTGCGCAGTGTGCAAAAGGTGATAACTATGGAGGAGTTGTTTAGATAACGGATAGTGTTTTTCACCACTTTCCACAGACAGATGGTCGTTTTATCCTACATTTTTCCCAAAAAGAGGGTGTGTCAGCATTTTGACACACCCTCATTTAATAGTATCTAAGATACTTGTTTACCTATTATCTTACTTAACCTCAGCACCGAGTACGTTGTACTTAACGCCGTTCTTGATTACGTAAACTTGACCGTTCTCAATAACCTTGCGAGCACCGATTTCGGTAGCCTCAACGTCCTCAACAGCGTCAGCTACGTCACCTACTGTGAACTCGTAAACAGCGTAACCATTGTCGTTAGCATAGAGATAGATAGTAGCCTTGTTGCCATCAACCTCAACAGAAGGAACAGCGGTACGGCAGCCGTTAGAAGCATTACCCAAACCGTTAGCTGGGAAGTACCACAATGGCTCAAGACCATCGAAGCTACGAGCCTCGTCAGCGAACTTGTAGAGACCAAATGCTGAAGGAGGAGTTGATGGAGTGTGAGTAGCGATCATCACGAGGAAGTACTCTTCGCCAACTTGGAACTCTTGGATACCGTTCAAACCAGTATGCAAATTAGTGGTATCGCCTTCGTTGTTCCACAATGCAGTACCTGCAGGACACTTGATGAAGTCTTCAACCAATGTACCACCCTCGTCGAAGAGCATAGGAGTTGTATTGAAACCATCTACATAGAACAATGAACCAAGATCATCTTGTGGGAAGATTTGAGGAGCGGTACCCCAACCTGCAGCTGTTGTTTGCAACCACTCATCTACTTCAGGATCGAGGTTCATAGAAATTCTTTGACCAGGTTCAACCTCACCATCGATAATCAACCAACGATAAACATCGAATGAACCCAAAGCGTCAGCAGCCATGATACAAGCGTTTCCATATACATCACCATTTACACCAAATGCATCGAAACGGCTAGCAACTTCAGCATAGTCTGGATTATCACCCAATCTCTCGCTAACGAGCAATTCTGTTTCACCAGTCTCAAGATCAACTGCATATACCATGAAGTATTGCTTTTGGCTTGTGATACAGCCAGAGATCAAGCAGTTACCATTGCTATCGAACTTGAGATCATTAAATGGATTAGTAACAGCACTACTCCATGTAGTTTCACCTGTTGTCTCGTCCACAGTTTCTACTTCGAAGAGGTGGTCACCTTTCAGTTGAATAGGCTCAAGCATGTCGCCAGTAGCACCATCCACGCGAACGATAGACTTAGTATCACGGTTAATGAAATACATGATACCATCTTTAGCAGCCATACCACGAACGTAACCAGTAATACCAGGTTTGTTAGCCTCGTAGTTCTCCTCTACTACAGAGATAACCCACCTGTTCTCAAGGTTATATTTACCTTGTCGTTGTGGATAATCGTATGTATCTTTTACACCAGCAATTGGGCGAACGATACCTGCTACATCACCAACGAATTGGAAACCGTCGTGGTAAGCAGCGACAGCTGTAACAGTAACCTTAGTACCGATAGGGAATACGGTAGGATCAAGAACCATCTTGTAGCACTTAGCAGAGTTCACACCGTCAGAAACGGTTGGATTGTTGTAAGAGTCGTACTCAGTAATAATAACACCAGGAACAGTAACGAGTTGACCGAAATATTTGAGTTCAGCATCAGTTACAAGTGGAGTAAGGTTCTCAAACTTAACTGGGTCTGGCATTACACCTGCCTCAGCAGAAACCTCAGTTACACCAGTAAGCTCAGGAGCACCATAGTAGGTAGTAGTTTTACCTTTAACCACTACGTTTTGGCTAACAGCGAATGTTGGTTCAGCAGCCATGTAAAGGAGAAGACCACCAGTAGGGTCTTGGATATAAACGTTCTTGCCGCTGATGAAAGTTACAACACCACCAGCAGTAGTCTCAACGTCTTGTTCCAAAGCTTTCACCTCAGCAATAGTAGGAACATACTCACCGAATTTAGCATAAAGAGTACCATTGCTCTCTGCATTGATAGTAGTTACTTTAGCACCAGAGAAATCAGCGTTCCAGAACCATCCGAGGAAGCTTTCACCCTCTTTGTAAGGAGCGTTCAATACCCACTCACCTGTTGGCTCTGTTGGGTTAGCGAAAGCGTGTTTCCAAGCTGGAATGAAAGCCTCTGGCTTACCTGCTTGAGAAAAGTCAGCAGATACTGGCCAAGAAGCACGTTTAGTTTCCAAGAAGAAAGCAGCAATAGCATAGCGCCAACCAGCAGAAGAAGTACCCTCTGTTAGAGCAGTAGCACCAGCCTCTGCATTTTGAACTGTCATGATGTAAGTTTCAAGCCAGTCCCATTTCTCCATACCCATAATAGCAGTAACATTAGCATCTGCAAGAGGAGTACAGATAGTTGCAAGCGAGCCATCACCAGCAGCTTGTAACACATCAAGAGTAGCCAAAGAGGTAACACCAGCATCAACCTTAAAGGTCTCCCACATGTCACCTTTGTTCAACCAATTGTCGTCATTGGTCACACCACCGTTAAGCTCATAAGTAACGGCAGCAAATGAAGTTGCAGCTGCAAAAAGAGCTGCGCAAAAGATTGAAAATCTTTTCATAAATTTGTTGTTTTTTTTGGTTAATAAATTGCTTCCTCATCCGTTGCGGACACGTCCGCGGTGGACCTTGGTTGCGTTAAGTAAAAATTGTTTATGTTTTTTTTGTTATTGTGCTTTGTTGCCCAATAAAGAATAGCGTTGCCCGTTGCGGTAGATAACTACCTGACCGTTCTCAATCACCTTGGTAGGCGTAGTGCTAATAGTAGGATTCTCCACATCGGTCATGGATGAGTCGATTGTGAATGAAACCACTTCCGAATATTCGGTCCAACCACCCTCTTTGGCAGCCTCTACACGTACATACCATACGCCATCAGCAATACCCTCGTAGGTATATTCGTGGACAAACGAGTCAAGGCGATAGCGCTTAGTGCTACGATTAGGGAAAGAAGCCGATTGGCAGAATTCTACTTGATAGCCCGATGACACTTGGTTTTGCCACTTGACAGTCACACTGTTGGCATTGATAATCTCGCCCGATGTAGGAGAGATGATCACTGGCACAGGTACAGGCAAAGCCAAGGTGCGGAACTTGACTACATCCGTCATCACTACCACATTCGAGAACTTGACCGTAGCACGTACATAATAGTATTTAGACGGCATGAGTATCGAATCAGGCAAGGTGAGACGTGGAGGAGTAGCCGTACCCGTGAAGATGATATTATCTTCGGAAAACGCTTGTGCGTCAGCTACCTCAAAGGTGTATTCAGCATCGTTGATGGCTACGCTATCGCATACTAACGTAGGAGTAAGCGTTTGCACTGTATCACCCTCAGCAGGAGAAACAATATTGAAGAGCGAACCTGTAAAGGTGCGAATCTCGGAATAAGTATCCTCCATATTGATAGAGCGTGTGCGCACGCGCCAATGGTATGTCTCGTTCGCCTCCAACCAATAGATTTTACCTACATAGAAGGTAGTGTCTGTGGTTTCATACTCATAATCCACTGTTGAGAAGTCAGCAGACTTGGAAAGTTGGAAGAAATAGGAGTCGGCTTTTGGTGCAGCATTCCACGAGAAGTAGCAAGGGATGAGCACATTGCTATTTGCAGCAGGATACTCAAGATTTGCTGCTGTGGACTTGCCCCATGTGGTGTTGTTCATTGTGCGCGCAGGATACTCGTTGCCATAGCGGTCAAGAACAGCCACCGCATATTCCATTGGGAATTGCGTTGTTTCATTAGCGAACTGCGAAATATCAATACTATTGGTATAGGTAGTACCCACCATATTAATACCCTTTCCTACTACGCCATGACGTCCTTCATCCGCAGCCGTAAAGCGATACACCACATAGCGCAGATTTGGTGCAGGTGCGTCCCAAGTGAGCATATTGCCCTGCGTGCGGATATTGCTCACATAGAGGCAATCATCGGTGCGGTACCATGTCATTTGTGGCACCACAGCAGGTACAGGATATACATTATCCTTGATATATTGCATAAAGCCCTGGGTATTAATACCTGTGCTTAATCCATACCAACAACTACCTGGTGCGCCCATACGGTCATAATCGCGATTGAGCTGTGTTTGTGCACCAATCTCAGAAGGATAGAACTGTCCGCTAGAGAGCGTAGTACCATCTGCTTTGAGTGCGCTCAAACTATGGCTGACATACATATGGCGATCGAAATGCGAAGCCATATCTGACCACCATTTGCAAATCACATCGTAGTTGGACCACGAGTCGATGGTCCAATAGATTTGTGGAGCCATATAATCGATGGTCTTCTCGTTATACCAAGCCAGCGGGTCTGCGCAGATATCATTGTATTGCCAGTCGCCAGCAGGTGTAGGACAAGGTTCAACGCCATAGACAGGCGCAGAGGTGTTGGCTTTACCAGCCACACCTGCAGGGCCGACACCGAACTTCACCCAAGGTTTAGTGGCCTTGATAGTGTCGTTGACCATGCGAATCATGAGGTTGTTGATCGAACGGCGCCAATCTTTGCGCGACATACCATTGCCAGTTGCCTCGTATTGCTCTTGATCGTATTCGTCCTTATATCCCGAATAATGGAAATAGTCGTCAAACACGACACCATCAATATCATAGTTCTCCACGATGTCCGCCACCACTTTGCAAATTTGCTCACGCACTTCTGGCAAAGAAGGGTTGAGCGATGTAATATCGCCACACTGCACGAGCCACTCAGGGTGGGTGTTGTAGTAATCCTTCTCGTGTTTTTTACCGAAAGTAGCATCGGAACTTGCGTAGCGATAAGGGTTGATCCAAGCATGCACCTCCATGCCTTTGAAGTGGGCATACTCCACAAGCAATGCAAGTGGGTCGTAGTTAGGAGCCTTGCCACGTGTACCTGTGAGGTACTGACTCCAAGGTTCGTACTTAGAGTTGTACATTGCATCGGAGAATCCTCTCACTTGGAAGAAGACCGCGTTCATATTTGCCGCAGCCATCTTATCCACAAATGCAATAAGGGATTCTTGTTGCTGCTGTTGCTGTGTAGCATTAACGGCATTATTTGGTTTTGGCCAGTCAATAGCCCACACGGTAGTGAGCCACGCCGCACGGAACTCGCGTTTAGGCAATGATTGCAAGTCAACTTGCGCTTGGAGCGAAAGCCCCAAGCACAAGCCAATTGCCAAGAGTGATATTTTACTGAGAAACTTCATTAGAAGAGTTTAGAAGGAGTGTTGTTAACTACTACGCCGTAAACTTCCTTGGTAATCGCAGATACTTGCTCGATCTTATCAGCAACGAAATCGTATTTGTAAATACCAGTAGGTGCGCATGTAGCATCGTTGTGGTTGTTGCGAT
The DNA here is from genome assembly GCA_036307765.1 of Paludibacteraceae bacterium. Classification (GTDB taxonomy): domain Bacteria; phylum Bacteroidota; class Bacteroidia; order Bacteroidales; family Paludibacteraceae; genus Colicola. Next base: position 13,190 of record JAXJWX010000090.1, read on the forward strand.
ATGCGAAGTAAGCACAGTCATTTACCTCGTCGTATGCGATTTGGCAAATAGCAGCGAACTCGGAGGTGTGACCCTCTTTAGCAGCATAGGAACCACCTGCCTTGTTAGGCACGAAGCCTAATTCACCAAAGGTTTTCTTGTATGCAGTGAGGTCGCCTGATTTAGAAATTGCATTCAACTCATCAATAGTACAAGCATAGAAGCCCTCCACGGTTGCACCAAAGAGCGTGAAGCAAATCTTCTTGCTCTTAGTAGAATAAGCAAATGATTTTGGCAAGAATGCTGCACCATACAATGCACAACCTGCATCAGGTGATGTACCATTACCTGTGATAGCAGTGAGCAAGATATCTGAGTTCTTCCAGCGGAAGATACCTTGACCGTTGTAGTTCTTGCACCAGTACCAAACACCATCGATCTGACCGATGCTACCACCGATACAACCATAGCTCCAAGTATATGGTGAACCGCCATAGTAACCCAAAGTAGTGTGTTGTACGAAATATGGGAACTCGCTAGCGCTATATACGGCATTACGTGTAGCAAGAGGCACCTTGATGACACCTGTGTTACGGTCTGTGAAGTAGAGGTCGTTATCTATGATGCAACCATAGAATGGGTCTTGGAAAGCAGGACCACCTGCGTTAGAGAGCATGGTCTCTACCTTAGAGCCGTCCTTAGCAACGATAGAAATCTTACCATCACCACCACTAACTTGCGCAGTCTCGTCTTGGTAATACCAAGCAGCACCCGCATCCAAGACATAGAGCAATGGCTCTTTGTAGAGCAAGTTGAATGGGTGTTGACCTGAAGAAAGGCCCAAGTCGAAAGGCAGTACATCCATATCAGCTGGTTTGTCACTGATAAGCTTATACGCCATCAAGTGACCACCCACCTCAGCATAGTAGAGCGTAGGCACCTTTTTGTTGTAACCTACAGGTACGTTGAGCACACCTTCCTCCAACATACGACCGTCCATAGTCACTTGGAGACGAACAGTCTGTGAACCTACGTTACCGAAGGTCAATTCGCCAGGAAGGCGATCGGTAGAGAACTCTACTTCTTCACCCGTATCAACACTCTTGGTACGAGCTGGGAAGATCCACTTGTAGGTCAGTTCACGATTCTTAGGGTTAGGAATCTCCAAAGAGAAGGACACCTTAGAGGTAAGTACCTCGCAAACGCCACCCTCTACAGGGTTGAGTGTGAGCAGCGGTCTGATGTCAGAAATCATGATGATTTGGGTCTTGGTCAGACCATTGATGGTGAGCTTCACATTGTATGTGCCCGCTGCATCATACGCGTGATTCACCTCGTCACCTACAGCAGGCTGGCTGCCATCACCGAAATCCCAAACAGCTTCACCCTTGGTAGGAGAAGTGTTATTGAAGGTAATTTTAGAGTCGATGTAATAGTCCAAGGCATAATCGCCCAAAATACGATAGTTGAAGGACACTGGATCAGTAGGCAAATTTTCTACCTCTGGCGTATTAGGAATACATGATGCCACAACAAAGGGTAGAAGTACCAGCATGAATATTTTCAAAAAATTACTTTTCATATTCGTATCTTAAATTATTTATTATTACCAATTAGTTGATTATAAACTCCAAAGAATTAGTTGACAACAATTTCCTTAGAAATAGTCTTACTATATGTTCCCTTCACATCAACTACGTGCAACTCTGCGTCAATTGAGTAGTTGCGCTTGTATGATACATCGTAATTACCCTCTGCATTGAGAATCAATTGCTCGAAAGTAACCATATCCCAATAGTAATTCATCGAGTCCATTACCCATGGTTGCACATTGCCTTGCTCATCCAATGGGAAGTGGTAGTACTTAGCGACAGCAGAGTCAGGAGAGATGTTCCAATCGTAGGAAGAGTCGGTATAGAGTTTGAAGTCCTCCATGAATCCTAATTCAGGATATCTCTTGCGGTACACTTCGAAACTCATTTTCTTTTTGACAGCTGCCTTGAAGTTCTCCATATAGTCTTTACCGAAATAGTTAACCATACGGTCAGCATCAAACTCAGCAGGTTGTACCCATGCGATAGGTGACAATGTACCACTCACAGGGAATGTACCTGCGAAGGTATATGCGTGCAGCGAATCGTTCCAGTACTCCTGTAAGTGAGGATAGTCAGCGATCTGTTGCAACTCGCGTTGCTTGGTCTTGATAGAACTGGTCTCAGAGTATGTCAACCATGAGCAGGTAACCACCTTATCCACGGTTTGGCTGAGGCTATACCATACTTCAGAGTGATCAATCTCCTCTACCGCAGAATAGTACTGCGTAGTGAATCCCATTTGACCACCTGCTTTGACTGCGGAGCTCTCGACTTCCCAATAAGCCTCAGGACCTACGGCACCTGTGATGGTATTCTTGTCGAAGAAATCGTGCTTTTCGCAGGATGCAAAAGCTACTACCAGAGCAGCCAATGCGAATATTTTGCTTGTCTTTTTCATATCTTTTCTAATTATTAGCTACCTAAAAATTACTTCCATGGAGTTGGGTCAGCGCAAACCACTTTACCCGATTTGTTGTGTGCCCATATCAAACGTCTTTTGAGTACGTTGAAGTCAAGAATCTTCTCGCCAGCCGCATTGGTGGTGTAGTAACCGATGCGGTCGAGCTCTTTCTTGTTGTACTTGGTCTCAGTCTCGGTATCCGCATTGAGTCGGTTCACCCATGCGTTAGGAGAAAGTTCTGCGTTAGTACCATAGTCCTCAGAAGTGCACCAATAAGCCTCGTAGAGGTTGTATGGACGACGGAGCTTGTACTCGCCATTGAAGTTAGCAGAGTCCTTATCGAAATTAGCAACAGTTCCGTTATGCACATTTTGCACATCATACACATAGATAGGAGTACCAGTAACAGGGTGTACGTATGCGATACCGTTCTTGCTAGAGCTGTAGTTGTAACGACGCATGTCGGTCCATTGCTCTGGTTGGAGGTACATAGCCACATACTTTTGTTGCATAAGGTCAGAGATATCGAACTTGGTAGCACCAGAGAGTTTGATTTCAAAGAAACGGTTGTACCAGTTCTTGAGATTGTTACCCCTTGAACCAGACTGGATTTCAGCCTCAACCAATCCATAGCGCTCCATGTTGTATTTGGTAGCCGCCTTGGTGGTCTCATAAGCACCAGCAAGGTCACCTGCCCAATATTGTGCCTCAGCCTTGATGAACATCAACTCCTCGTGTGTGATGAGTGCGATATAACCCGTATTTTGTGTATAAGGGTTGGTGAGTGCAGTAGAAGCCAAGAGGTCAGGATAGTTGGTTATTTTGAGCGATTGATCCATACCAATATTGCTCTCAAGGTGCAGCATAGGGCCTTTCTCTGATGCACGTTGCTCCATCATTCGTTCAGCACGAGGATCAAGTGCATAACCACGAGTTCCATTCAGAGACTTATCATAACTACCCAAGATACCATGCAAGAAGAAGGTAGTTGGGATAGAAGAAGCGAGACGGTTGTCGCGGCTCTCCCACGAGTTGATCTTAGGAGCGAGAGGACCCCAAGGGCAGTTAGACTCGGTAGGACCACCAGGATAATTGTAGCGTGGCTCAACCCAGTTAGGATCGTTGAGAACAGCGTCCACCATCTCAATAATCTTTTGGCAGTTAGCCACGTTGTTGTCCCAGTTAGGGAGTTTGCGCAACCAAAGACGTGCCTGGATAGCCTTGCAGAAAGCACCCCATTTAGCCATATCGCCTGCATAAATGCGGTCCATCTTCTCGGTGATAGGCAAGTTGGTAGGGCAATCCACCCAAGCAGGGTCCTGATAGAGACGGAGCAGTTCCTCAGCCTCTTGGAACATCCAGTCATACACCTCCTGTTGTGAGTCGTATGCAGGAGAAGCAGCTTGATACACTTGTGAACGAGGCATGTCACCAAATGCATCGGTAGTCATCATGGTGGACATGAGCATTACGGTACGACCGATGAGGATAGCATTGCGGTTGCCATTGGCCTCAGCAATCTCGTTCATCTTCTTGATGTTAGCACCCAGGTCATAGAAGTGGCGGCGCCACATAGGGTGACGGTTCACGCCGAGGAACTCCCAACCTTGGCTATATGGATACGAACCTGTTTGGCTCTTGCCGCTGGTGGTCAGTGCTTGTGAGAGATAAACACCGTACTCAGCGTGGTCATAACAGAGTTGTGAAGCATAGAAACAAGCTACAGGCAACACTTGATCCACCGATGTTGTGATAGGAGAGTCCTTGGTGGTATTCACATCCAAGAAATCCTCGCAACTGGTGAAAAACATGGCTCCAATAAGAGCGGGTATTATAAATAACTTTTTCATATTCCTTAATCAATTATAGGGTTAGAATGAAGCAGTCAAGCTAAGGTTGTAACTGCGTGTGTTAGGAATTGGGGTATTGTCGATACCTGCAGAACCTGTACCACCTTGACCAGTAGAAGCGTTGCAGACAGGGTCAGAACCCGTATATTTGGTCAGTACAAATACGTTGTTGCAAGTGAAGTTGAGTTTCAAGCCCTTGAGCACCTTTTGTTGCTTCATGAGTTTGGCGAAGTCATAACCCAAAGTAACATAGCTGAGTCGAATGTATGAACCGTCCTCAACGAAGTTGGTAGATACATTGTAGAAGTAGTTGGTAATTGTGGTGTGATCCAAGGTGATAGGCTTGGTGTTTTGCTCGTAATATACGTTGCCATCAGCATCTGTATGCTCGGTTACACCCTCGAATACTACTTGACGACCACGGTATTTCTCAAGCATACTACTATTACCGTTAGAGATCATATTACGTGAAGTAACGTTGAGTACATCACCACCAAGACGACCATCAAAGAGGAATGAGAATTGTACGCCGTAGATGTTCATCGAGCTGCTCAAACCAGCTTGGAAGAGAGCCTCGCGGTTACCAATGAGTTCGTTCTTGTTAGGATTGATCTTTGGATAACCATTCTCATCCACGATTACTTGACCAGCCTTGTTGCGTTGGTAATCTTTACCTGTGAGCGCTGTGGTAGAACCGCCGAGGTAAGCTGATGTAAATACATCGCCGTATTGAGGACCTGTGATCTCGTGTACGTCCTCTGGCAGACCTACTACCTTACCACGGTTGAGACCGAAGTTGAGGCCGAGGGTCCAGTTGAGGTTCTTGCGTTTGAGAATGTCTTGCTCCAATGTGAACTCCACACCTTGGTTGGTAATCACACCCTCGTTACGTGTTTGGAGGATATAACCAGAAGATGGAGATACACGCACGGTCACGATTTGGTTGTCCACCTTGGTGTTGTAGTACGCCACATCGAGGCGAGTCTTATTATCAAAGAACTTGATATCCATACCAACCTCCCATGAGTATGACATCTCAGGAGCGAGGTCCATAGAAGCCGAAGACATGGTTGGGTCGATACCATAACCACCATCAGGGTAGGTACCGAATTGCTTGAATCGACGGTCATAGAGGTATGCAGGAGCATCCTTACCTACTACAGCGTAGTTACCACGCAGTTTCCAGTATGAGAACCAGTTATTCTTTGTCTCATTGAGACCAGGAATCAACTCAGAGAGGATGATACCACCGGTTACAGAAGGATAGAAGAATGGGTTCTTATTGATAGTAGAAGACCAGTCCCAACGACCTGTGACAGAGAGAGAAGCCAAGCCCTTGTAGTCAGCACGGATCTCGCCAAAGTAACCATAGCGGCGGCGACCACTGTGACCCAAAGTACGGTCGGTGAGATATACCTCATCTTTGTTGGTATTTGAGAGGCTATATGTACCAGGGATAATAAAGTCCACACCATAAACTGATGTAGAGAAGCCCTCTGACATTTTCAATTCAGCACCCGCCATCAAGTCGATAGAGAAGTCTTTTGGCAACTCAATCTTGTAGCTAGCATTCACACCAGCGGTGAAGAGTTGGCTACGACCTGTAGAAGCAGAGATTGAACCAAGAGAAGATTTGCTCATGTTCTTGATATCATCGCTGGTCAAGATATAGTTGTATGGATACTCATTCACCAACCACTCTGTATAATCAACGTATGACAAGGAGTCCTTCAAGAATTGAGAACGTTGCGTATTGTAGTCCTTCAGTGCAGCATCGTAATTAGCTTGGCAAGTAGGACAGGTGTGGGAAGTACCACAGTTAGGACACTTGTTCTTCTCAGAATCTGGTGCAGTAGGCTTTGTAGGAGCAGTTGGCTTGCCTACAGAAGGACGTACATAGGTGTCATCCCAGCGAGGAACAGAATAGCTCTCCGATGTAGTATTCTTGATATCGTAACTAACACGGCCCACGATGGTCAAGTTCTTAACAGGCTTGAGGGTGATGCTACCGTTAATCACGTTACGAGTAGCTTTAGCAATACCACCATCGTTGTAGATACCATACAATGGGCTGATAGGCGCATTGTACTTCTCCACCTCTGGCAAATAGCGGAAACGTGGATAGCCATCCTCGCGTTGATAATCCATCATATTATCGGTAAGAGGCCAGCTATATGCTGAGCTAACACCCGATGTAGAGCGAGACTTGGTATCGCTGATATTGATATTCATGTTGAAAGTCACCCATTTAGCAGGCGAGAAAGAAGCCTTGATGAGGGCGCCAAAACGTTGTTTGTAGTCCTCAGGGATGATACCCTCAGACTTCGACCAGTTGGCAGAAGCATAGGCTTGGAACTTCTCGCTACCACCGTTGACAGAGAAGTCATACTTGTGATAGAAACCCGTTTTGAGGAAGTTGCCAACGTTGTCATAGATTTGTTGACCCTCGCTGAGCATTGGACCCCAACCACCAGAAGTCTTGTCACGGTAGAAACCTTGTGAACCAGACATATAGGTGTCTTGCATATCCATCAGACCTACAGGAGTATCCCATTGCCAGCTAGCGTTAGCTTGCACCTTGATCTTACCCTCTTCACCTTGTTTGGTGGTGATCATGATGACACCGTTGGCAGCATCCTGACCATAGAGTGCGGCAGCAGCAGCGCCCTTGAGGACAGTGATATTCTCGATGTCGTTAGGGTTGATATCCGCAGCAGCAGAAGCGCCACCATTCACAGGCACACCGTCGAGGATAAAGAGAGGCTCGTTGCTCTGGCTATTGTTCACGGATGAGATACCACGGATGATGATTTGGCTACCTGAGTTAGGCGAACCACCTGCGTTGGTAACCGATACACCCGCAATCTTACCTTGGAGCGAATTGACGAAGTTGGAGTTTTGAGACTCATTAAGCGACTCTCCACCAATGTTTTGCACAGCGAAGTTCAAGCGTTTTTTCTCTTGAACAACACCCATAGCAGTTACCACAACTTCTTCCATTGCGATAGCATCAGCACTAAGACGAACATCCATCTGCGGTCCAGTCACCTTCAACTCCTGAGTAGCCAAACCCACGTAACTTACTACCAGAACAGCACCGTCTTGCACTGTCAGCTCATACATACCATCAAAATCGGTAATCGTACCATTTGATGTACCTTTCTCAAGAACAGATGCACCAATGACTGGCAATCCGTCCTCTGTAGAAATAACCACACCACTCACCGTAACACTTGCCATCATGGCAGCCGACATCAGCGAGCATGCGAGCACAAAGAGTAGTTTCTTCATAAATTAGATTGTTTTAATTATTTTGTTATTTTTTATGCTTAGTTTTCTGCGCGATAGGCATCCATAGCTTTCTTCACACCGCCGTGAAGCAAGAGCAAGTCTTTCGCCTTGTCGTATTCGAGGCCCAACTCCTCAACGAGCATACGTGTACCGCGGTCCACGAGCTTCTTGTTAGAGAGTTGCATATTGACCATCTTATTGCCCTTCACACGGCCCATCTTAATCATGGTGATGGTGGTAATCATATTGCAGACGAGCTTTTGCGCTGTACCCGATTTGAGACGAGTGGAGCCCGTCACGAACTCAGGTCCCACCAATGGCTCAATGGCAATCTCCGCCACTTGACCTACAGGGGAGCCTGGATTGCATGACACAGAAGCCGTCAAACAGCCAAACTCACGTGCGCGCTCGAGCGCGCCTATAACATAAGGTGTCGTACCTGAAGCCGCAATACCTACCACCGTATCCAAAGTCGTGATATTATGCTCCAGCAACTCCTTCCAAGACTTCTCTGGATCATCCTCTGCGTTCTCCACAGGATTGCGCAACGCATGATCACCACCAGCAATCAAACCAATAACGAATGAAGGTGGCATGCCAAATGTAGGCGGAATCTCGCTGGCATCCAACACGCCAAGACGACCACTGGTACCCGCACCCATATAGAAGATACGACCACCCTTTTGCATACGCTCAACGATGCCCTCTACCAGCTTCTCGATTTGAGGAATACACTCCTTGACAGCCAACGCCACCTTCTGATCCTCCTCATTCATCTCCACAAGCAACTGACCAACGGACTTCTGGTCCAGGTTATCGTGCAACGAACTTTGTTCTGTAACTTTTGTAAAAGCCATAATTTATATTGTTTTATTCACCTCCGCCTCTAGCCCTAAAATATAAACCCGTCATGAACCCGTCAAGAACCCGTAACAGACTAAAGATCGGCAGGCGTTTGATTTTACATTGTAGGAACAATATCTTTCTTGTGATACTCCTTGAGACCCTCCATAGGACCTTGCAGGATCTTACCTACTTGGAAACCATTGTCAGCCAACACTCGCTTGAGCACATCTTGGTAGTAGTAAGCGATAGAACCAATAAATCCAACTGGCAATGCAGGGTATTGTGGCAAAATGCGCTTAGCGAAATAATCGAAGTGATCGTAAACGAGTTGTGCAATCAATGGGTTTTCAAGATTCTCAGCACAGAAGCGGCTGAGAGAGGCTAAGTAACGATTAGGGAAAGGTTTACGATACACATTCTCAATAATATCCGCAGCGGTAATGCCATATTGAGTCAAGAACTTCTCCTTCAACTCATCGCTAAGCTGGTTCTTCAAGAGGTCAGCCACAAGGCGCTTGCCCAGCACGGCACCACTACCCTCGTCACCAAGGATAAAACCAAGCGCAGGCACGTTCTTCTCAATCTCCTTGCCATTCCACAAGCACGAGTTAGCACCCGTACCCAAGATACAAGCCACACCTTTCTCGCCACCCAGCAAACCGCAAGCTGCACCCACCATATCAGAGTACACCTCAATCTTAGCGGACTTGAAGATAGACTCCAACGCATATTCCACTACAGGAATCTTCTCTGGAGTACAACCCGCACCATAGAAGAAAATATTTGTCACACTACCAGCCCACATCAAATGCGCCATTTGAGGCAAGAGCTGATTATTTACACTGTTCTTAATCGCATCAGAGGTCTGTTGAAACGGATTGATACCATCCGTAAAGAACTCCTCGCTATGGCCGTTAGCCGCCATTAAACACCAATGAGTCTTGGTTGATCCTGAATCTGCTATTAAAATCATATTTATCGATAATTTTATGGTTTCTACATGCTCATGCTGCGGCTGAATACAACTCCAAACACCCCAAAAAACAGCCCTACATCACAAATAACCCACAAAGGTACACATTTTTCTTCACACGCGCAATAGCATATGCGCAATTTATGTTGTAAAACATATAAAAAGTAAATTTTTAGCAAAAACTTATGCAACCGTTTGCGGATATAAAAAAAATTCACTACCTTTGCAGCACGATATATTGAAAATATAAATTCTGTAGAATTATGAGAAATAATCTTAGTCAACTGATTTCTCTGAGCAAAGTCGAAGAGAAATTGTATCGTCCTGCGGATGCGTTTGAGCAATCGCGCGTTACTCGTATGGAACATGTAAACACAACCATCTTTGAGAAAAATCAAGAGGGTATTACCCATGTGGCTCAACGCATAGCTACTCTCATTGGCAAACGCGAAGCTGCTGGACAAAAAGCCGTGCTGTCATTGGCATCGGGTCGCTCTATGCGCGACCTGTTTGTGGAACTCGTTCGCCTACACAAAGAGGAGGGATTGAGCTTCAAAAACGTAGTAGTATTCGGTTCGTATGAGTTCTATCCTCTAGCAGATAAGAACATCGGTAGTATGGCACAAATCCAAAGCCAGCTGCTAGACCATATCGACATCCTGCCAGAGAACGTACACACTTTCCCTGGTGACCTGCCAAAAGAGACCGTTTTCACCTTCTGCGAGGAGTACGAGAAAGCGATCGAAGCAGCAGGTGGTATTGATATTCAAGTGCTAGGTATCGGTCAGTGCGGTAATATCGCCATGAACGAGCCAGGTACCCAACCCAACTCTTCTACCCGATTGGTAATCATGGACGGCAACTCGCGCGTAGATGCGAAATCCCTATTCGGCAATGTAGCGCAAGTGCCTACATGCGCGATTACATTGGGTATAGAGACGATACTCAAGGCAAGAGAGGTGATTCTCCTCGCCTTCGGTCAGCATAAAGCGGGCATCGTGAAACAAGCTATTGAGGAGGTTGCCAATGCAGCTTGCCCTGCATCTTACTTGCAATTGCACAAGAACGCTTCATTCGTGATTGACCTTGATGCAGCTGGTAAGCTCACCCGTATCAATCACCCATGGAAGGTGAC
>JAXJWX010000091.1:0-76753 GCA_036307765.1 Paludibacteraceae bacterium
AGGTTGGGGTCGCGAGTTCGAGTCTCGTTTGCCGCTCTATAGAAAATGAGCAGGACACAGTTCCTGCTTTATTTTTCTAAAAAGGTCTTTGAATACGGAATAGAATCGGCAGTCGATAATTATTCGCTGACGCGCGCCCAAATGGCGGAATTGGTAGACGCGCTCGTTTCAGGTGCGAGTGTTGAGAGACGTGCAGGTTCGAGTCCTGTTTTGGGCACAATGCGCAGGTGGTGAAATTGGTATACACGCTACTTTGAGGGGGTAGTGGTCGCAAGACCGTGTGAGTTCGAGTCTCATCCTGCGCACAATTTTACTAATGAAGGATTTTCGAAAGAATTTCCTTCATTTTTTTGTTTATAACTCTCTGATAACTTGTCTATTATATCAAACACCACATTTCTATCAGAAGTTCGATAATCGCCTTTTTCGCGGTCATACAAAATTCCATTCGGAAATACCAATTTTTGCAGTCTTTTTTTAGTTTCCAAATCAGCATTGTACCACCAACTGCTTGTATTTGAGCACATTAGCAAAATATCTTCAAGTCGCTTTTCATAGTTCGATAAAATTTCTCCGTGTTGCTCCAAGTCACTATCAATAACCTTCAATTTGTCCTCAAATCCCTTAACTGCTGCGGTGTATATATCTGCTTCTATTTCTCCTAAAGCATATCTTGTTTTGCAGGTATTGATTTTCTTCTCTATCTCTGTTCTTTCCTTTTTGAGTAGTCTTGCTCGTTGTACCTGCTCCTCATTACACACCTTGAGCATTTTATTTATCATATCCTCGTATATCACGCATAACTCTTTTGGCACATCAAATGATTTCAATATATCCTGATACTTGTTATGCAATTTGTTCGCAGACATGTTGAATTTACAACCTTTTGTGTTACACTTATAATACCAATATCCTTTTTGCGTGTATGCTGTTAAGGGTTTACCGCAGCAAGAACAGAGGATATACCCTTTCAAGGGCGCATTTTCTACTTTTTTCTTGTGAGTGTACTTTCCCGACCTATCAGACATGATTTTCTGTATTTTCAACCAATTTTCATATGATACTGCTTTTTCAATTTTTCCGTCAATAATACCTTCATCAAGCATTTTAGACCTTATTTTCCCTGCATAAAATGGATTGTTGAAAATATGATTTAAGGTTTGTTTGGTTATTTTTAGTCCAATTTTATCTAACATATCAAGAATTTGTCCATTAGTATAACCTTGCAACTTCCAACGAAATGCACATTGAATTTTCTTCCCCTGCTCATCAAGATAGCAATAAGAGTTAATACTCTTAGTTCGTACTCCTGTTTTTGGGTCAATTCTAGTATAACCTATAGGAAGAACTCCTGTATATGCTCCTGATTCATAGCAATGCTTCCGACCATTATAGAAATTGTCCGAACGAATCTCATTATCTAAAGTTGCAGTTGCAAACTTGTAGCATGCCAACAAAGCAGTTATACCATCTGAGGTGTCTATACCAGATGTTACTTCTACAATGGTTACACCCATAGCACGAAGACTATCCATTAACTTAATAGCGTCACCTCTATCCCTACTCAATCTATCAAATCGAGAACAAAGGATTCTGCTGATAGATGTATCCTTTTTAACTATGGTTATCATTTCTCTACATAATTTACCCATCTCTTTGGCAGATTCATGTGTTCCACCATAGTAACCCACTACCTGTAAGTTATGCTCCTTCGCATATTGTTCACATAACTGCCTTTGATTATCTAAACTACCCCCATCCTTTTCTTGTCTTGAGGTACTAACTCGTGTCCAAATGACACATTTATTACTTTTTCTAATTTGTTTAATCATTGTATATTTATTGATTAGGTGTTCGTGTCATACCTATCATAGAGGACTGATTACATTATGAATCAGTAGGAGTTCTGAACAGTATCACAAAAACAATTAGACATTACAACTCCTTGTTTTAGTCTATTATGCAGCCATAAGAACAATTTCTATCAACTGCTGCATGAAATCATCAAGTATCTTTTTTTCATCTTCAGGTAAATTAGAAGTGTTCATGTTATTGACCTATCTTACTTCCCACAGATGTGGGTTATTCGTTTTTTCTGCTATTTCGTAACCTTACTATCATCAGTAGGTCTTTGAAATTCTTTTACTGCCGCAGCGGGGAACTATGAAACCTTCAGCTATTGTATGTATGCTATTTTCTCATGACATCAACTTGTCGAACTGCACCTCTCCGCACCCATTGACAAATAGGGTTTAGAACACATATATTACAAGCATAATTGTTTATAACACAAATAATTAACTAATTTATTTTTAATAAATAATTTAATATACATTTATTATCAATAAATCTAATAATCCGATTAAGGGTGCTGACAAATATTTGCGCAAACAAATCTTCAAAAGGAAAATAATACAATTCTTCAATATCTACACAAGACAGCTTTAGTGCCTTTTGAATTTGCTTGAAATTCGTGAATCTAACCTCTAATCTATATATCTTCTTATCCATCTGCAAGTTCTCTTTAATATATTCCTTTTGGCTGTTGTTGTCTATCTCTTGTTGTTTATTGTATGCAACTAATTCAATCTCATTGCCCTTCAATATGAAAGACTTATTCCTTCGAATATTTTTCAGCGAACCTGTAGAGTAGTGTATCATTTTATCTATAATATTATATCTATCCCTGATAACCTTATTGTTAATGATAAGTGTTTGAGTTTCGTCCTTTAATAGGCGATAGAATCTGTTAATAATGTTAATATTAGTATCAAGGCATATGTCCAATTTGCTAATACGATAGTATGACAAGTGTAGTGCCTGTTCTATATATGACAATCCTCCCACGCATGTGTATAATATTCTATTATCAACAGCCAAATAGATATGTGGGCGATTGGGATTTGGTGTGTCGAAAAATAGTTGTCCCACATACATACTGCTGCAATATACACCAAAGTTGTGGCAGTAAGTAGTGCATGTTGTACGCACCACCTGTACATCATTATCCTTTCCGCAGATATGCTCATCTTTAATGCTTGCGAGGAACTCTCGTATTTCTTTGGGGCAAGTATAGGTAACCTCTAACCTATCAATGTTAAACTTGTATTTTGTATTCATATTGTTGTCATTTTTTCGACACAAATATAATATTTTTTTTATATTTTTGAGAAAGAAACCGTCATAAATCTAATATTTTTTTCAAAAAAATAATCTGATAAAGGGTTGTTAAAAAAAATAATAATTGACGAAAAGGATTTGATTTTTACGGTTTAATCTGTCTAAATATCTCAAAACAACTATAATATGTAAACTGCAAATTCTACAAATATAATGATTTTTTCTTAATAGGGGGGATTATATATTTTTACATGAAACCCGCCCGAAAAATAGCCGAGAGAGCAGTATAATAGGCATATCCACCTATCGGACACAAAATTTTTTCAAGGAAAATAGCATTTTTTGAAACTTCAACTATTTATAGAAAAAAAACAAATTAAACTATGAAACGACAATACCGAGAGTTATCGGACAGCACCAAACAAAAAATTTCCACCTCAATGAAGCACTACCATGCCAACAAGACCGCAGCACAGGAAGCAACTACATCACAACGACAATCCGCAGCGATGAAAAGATATTGGACAACTATTCCAAAAAAAAGTACACCTTATTATATATAATATATATTATGCCCTAAATATTCTTCCTGTTGCGGCATTATTAGTGGCGTTCAGTAGGTTTCATTCAACAATAATTTCAACTTTGAAAACCGTCACAATAACACTTACATGGTATAAAAAAGCTGATGTAGTTACATCAGCTTTGCATTTGCGTAAAGACAGCGTCTTTTTCATTGAATTAATAATAATCACGGAATAGAGAGTCTCCTTTCCGATAGAGAGTTCCTTCTGTTGAAACAAGGCTCGTACCATCAAAATCGAACCTATGAACTCCTCCTATATATACTCTATTTCCATTAATGCGGTAATTATACCAATCGCCATTCTTATCAATCAAATTTCCTCCTGCATATTTTTTTTCACCCAAATAAACTTCTCCACCTTTAGAGAATTTAACATATACAACCTTACATTTTCCATAGGGGTCTCCTACTATCCTTTTCCATGGATTAGCACAGAGATTTCCTATTCTTTGGGAGATTTCACGCTCTCGTTTTCGATGTTCTTCCTCGGCTCGTCTTCGATATTCTTCTTCTTGTACAAGCCTTTCCTGCTTAATTCTTTCTTGTTCTATCTTATCTTGATTTATATGTTGGTCTATTACAAGACATAATACGAGTGGAATAACAAGCATTATTATTACGAGTAATCCTATTTTGATATATTCCTTGTTATCAGGAGATAAATAATTTGTTTTCATATTTATTTGTTAACTTGCCTACTCTTTATTCAGGATTTTCGACATAACTCCTATTTGTAGAGTTGCACATTAAAAAGATGTGAACTCCTTATCATTTATTGGTCAATTCGGGCTTCCACTCCCATGTACTCCAATATATGCAGAAAAGTTCACACCTAAAGTGCGAACATTTACCACACACGGAAGTACATTACAATTTTGTGGAAGATTGAATTGAATCCGTATAAAGCAAATGTTTATATGCTTTTATTTTTCGTTCATCTTTATTTTACCATAGGCTATAATGATTTTTAATTTCGACTGCAAAGATAGTGAAAATAAACGACCTGACCAAATAAAAAGCAAGAAAAACGGTGTAACCGTTCTTCTTACTGCTCTTTATACTCTTGCAAACTCTTTTTTCAGTCGCTGAACCGTGCTGATTCCAACATTAGACAACTTGGCAACATTGCGAATGCTGATTCCTTTCCGCAACAACCGCAGCACCTCTGCATATTCCTCTTTCTTCTGCTCTGTGGTCTTACAAGTACCCTCTTTCCTGCCTAACTTACCACCCTTGTCAATATATTGTTTCCTTCCTGATTGCAAACGAAAGGCAATATTTTCACGCTCCAATTCTGCACAAGTACTCAATGTTGCAAGCATAATGGCGGCAAATGGAGAGGGCTTGCCATTATCTTGCAGCAAAGTGAATTTCTCCTTCTGTAGATATAGATTGATGTTATTGTCAATTAGGAATTTAATTGTTTCAAGTACATTAAATGTGTTTCTTCCAATTCTTGAAAGTTCATTAGATAAAACATAATCAACATTCTCTTGTTTGCAATACTCAAGTGTCTGTTGTAGTATTTGTCTGTCCTTATTCTGTTTTGCCCCGCTAATTTTCTCCTCAAACACCCTTACGACTTCCAAATGATTGGCTGCGGCATAAGTCATTAGGTCTGCTACTTGTCTGTCTGTTGTTTGTCTGTCTGTTGTCGAACTAACTCTTGCATAAATTATTGCTTTCATATAAATCAAAGATTAAAAGGAATACAGATTATTGGTTGTTTTCTGAATGATTATAGATTTTTTTGAACACACTTCACTTTTGAATACAGAGAGAGGATTTTATTCCCCTCTCTAATAAGGGATTTATGCGACCCAAACAAGGTTCTCCCAACGGAACGAACGCCACTCCCCTTTCTCAATGTCAAAATAGGCAGTAGTGTTGTAGCACTCTCGGCTGATACCATTACCATTAGTTTTTGCTGTAGCAATATTCTCTTGAATAGTACCCCATGCTTCACGAATAGAGCCATCCTTCTTTTTGAACGCAAAATGAGCAACACCATTCGCCATTTTACTTTTCAAAAACTCTATCTGCATAGCCTTTGCTGCGGCAATCGTAATATTTCCTGTGCGATGAGCGATTACCTGCATGCGTGCTGCGGTAGCATTGTTTATGACCATTGCGTTTACGCCTTTTTGATTGTTTGTTACGATAGTTTTCATTGTTGTAATCTCCTGTGTTTTAGCTGTTTAATTGGTTTCTAAATCTACAGCTAAGGTACAGTTTTTTTTTGATATATGCAAGCTTTTGAGCAACTTTTTTTCTGAAAAATAGCTTTTTTTTCTGAATTATTTGCAAGAGTCAGAATTTTATACTACCTTTGCAACCAAAAAGGTCATTGAAATGATAATAATATAAAATTGCAGGGTTCTTATAGACTTGTGTTGTCATCGGTTGTGATACCATTTGTACCAATCTATGAATTCAACAAACGACTTCAAACTATCAATAAAAGTTCGATAGTCTGTAAGAATTGCGCACAAGAGAGAGGAAACTATGAAGATAGTTGCCTCTCTTTTTTTTATGTATATGGTAACTATTACAGATTGATTGTATTGGATATGAGAAAAACGATTTTAATTGTAGCATTGTTGTGCAGCACGATGCTTTCTGCGATTGAGAAGGTGCAGTTTCCTGAGTCGTTTGCACAGGGATGGGATTCCTATATAGGCAAGATGGTGCAGATCACTACACCATTGTATGTCTGCGGTAATCAGTACGACTCGCTTATTCTATCGCCAGAACGATTGTATGTACCAGAAGAACGCGCATTGGGATTGGCAGAGGGCGATAGCACCCAGTATTGGGCAATCAAAGCGGCTAATCGCGAGAATAGTTTGCGCCTGTCGTGCAAGATAACCAACTACAAAGTGCGCACGGGAGCCATGTTGAAGAACCTGACGGCACGAGTGGTAGCACCAGGCAGACTGGTGACAGGTAACGCCCCCACCTTCCTCAACAACAAACCCGAAGCGAAACCCAAGATGCCCAAAGGTGGACTGCTCATCTGCGCAGCGAACATACAAAACTATTTCTATGATTTGGGGGGTTATGCTCACCCTAAGACCACCAAAGAGCAGCAGGCACTACAGACAGAGAAGATTGTCAAGGCATTCGCGCACATGAACGCGGATATTTATGCGCTATGCGAGATTCAGAAAGGAGATAGCGCGCCTCAGATGTTGGTCAATGCCCTGAATAAGCAGGTGAAGAAAGCGCGTTATGCCTACATCTCGCAAGGCTGGAGCAATGGCGACACACTATCCTGCGGGTATATCTATCGCACCGATTGCGTGCGTCCGTATGGAGAAGTGCAATATGCCTATCACGATACCAACAACCTGTACCACTATCGCATGGTGGCATGTGGATTCGAAGAGCTGAGCAGTGGCGAACGCTTTGTCTTGAACATCAACCACCTGCGCTCAAAGCGCGGAACGGGAGAGGAGTCCAACAGCAAGAGAATGGTGAATGTGGATAGTCTATTGGTGATGCTGAATAAGATAGAGGAAGAACAAGTGTTTGGCGACACGGATATACTGCTCGTAGGCGATTACAACGCGTATGCTTATGAACAACCTATCCAAACAATCGTACAAGCGGGCTATGCAGATATGGTGACAAAATATGACCCTACTGGGTACTCGTATGTGTATCGCAGCGAAGCAGGGTATTTAGATCGCGTCTTTGCTTCGCCCAGTATGGCTACACAAGTGAAGGCGGTAGGTGCTTACCACCTGAATACCGACTATTTCTACAGTCGCGGATACAAACGGGGATTGGACAATACCATGTTCCGCTATGCGGACCATGACCCTGTGCTGATACAGGTGCAACTCTCCCCCACCAATAACCAATAACCGATAAACTAAAAAGATATGAATAGTTTTTATACAATAGCATTACTGATAGCGTCAAATGTGTTTATGACATTGGCGTGGTACGGCCATCTAAAGATGGCGGAGTTTTCGTGGTTTAAGACCTTGCCTCTGATAGGTGTGATTGCCTTGTCGTGGGGCATAGCGTTCTTTGAATATTGCTTGCAAGTGCCTGCCAATAGGATAGGTTTTGAAGGCAATGGTGGTCCGTT
The DNA here is from genome assembly GCA_036307765.1 of Paludibacteraceae bacterium. Taxonomy (GTDB): domain Bacteria; phylum Bacteroidota; class Bacteroidia; order Bacteroidales; family Paludibacteraceae; genus Colicola. The sequence continues at coordinate 7,806 of JAXJWX010000091.1, forward strand.
CTCGCTCATGCAGCTGAAGATTCTGCAAGAGGTGATTACGTTGGTGGTGTTCATTGTCTTCTCTGTGGTGGCATTTCACATGCAAGTGAAGTGGAATCACATCGTGGCAGGCGTGTGCCTGGTGGCAGCGGTGTATTTCGTATTCGGGTTTAAATAGGGATTTTTTGAGTCAAAAATACGCTTCGCTACAAAAATAAGTAAAAATAAAGGGTGCCATATACGAATAGACACTACAACGGAAAACAACGAGAATTATTTTAAATCAACAACATCAACAACATTATTTTTCAACAACTTTCGCGCCAATCAACTTCCTGGGGCGACAGGGAAAAATATGTATGGTGCAACAGACTTGACACTATAACGAAAACAACGAGAATTATTTTAAATCAACAACATCAACAATTGCGCTCGCCAATACGGCGAGCGCTGTTGTTTGTTGTCACCCGAAGGTGAAGGAATTTACTTATCGGATGAAGACAGCAACAATTACTTGACTTGGACACCCAACACGTTGTAGGTCTTGCCTTTGTGGATGATGAGGAGTTGTCCGTCGCGGAGGAGCTTTTGGTAGTCGGTCGTTGGCGATGGGCTATGGGTGTCCTCTATCGCAGTCAGCTCGTCTATATTATATACGCAACCCAAAGTATCATAATCGGGATGGTCGGTGGTATAGAGGCAACTATCTTCGCGCCAAGCGCAGAGCATGACAGAAGTTTGTGTATCACTGCTATGGGCACTTCTGGCTGGAGCAGCGTGAGCGTTGCTTGTTCGTGTGGCAGCGTTATGCACAATGCCGTCCACAGAGCCGAGACCTGCTAACCAGACTTTTTCTGCGTTTGTGGCAGTCGTGGTATCTTCTGGGAAGACTACCTCCAGGAACATTCTGCAAGCGCCATCTTCAGTGGTGTCTTTATCAACCACGACATGTGTGTAGGTGCTGTCTTGTGGATAGTTGTTGATACCTGCAAAGATTTCCACTGTATCGCCTGGCTCGGCGGTGAAGTCATAGAGGACATACTCTACCCCATCGCGGAGGAAGTACACGCGATTGTCTTCGTCTTTGCCGAAGTGCAGTGCACCGACAAAGGACTTGGTAGTTGCCGTATCTTTGGTAGATTGGCGTGCGAGCTGGTAGAAGGTCTTGTCGTTCGCCACGATGGAGTCGTTCTCCAAGGTGTAGCTGAAGGTCTCAGCACGCAGGATAGTAGTGCCATTGTCCATTTCGCGCAGATCCAATTCCAATTGGTTCCATTGTGTAGGTGTAGGTCTGCCACCAATCTGACCGTCTTTGGCGTTGTCCTTGCGAGGTCCACGGTCATAATCGCATAGGCACTCTGCGCCCAAACGCTCCATTTCGGCATCGTCCATTTGGTAGATGAGTTGACCGTTACGGCTGGCGCAAACGAGGTGATTGCCCATATAACAACCCGGCACTGCCATACAATATTCTGATATTTCATAGAAACTACCAGATAAGGTACCAATGGATTCAACATATCCAAAATGACCATGGTTAAATATCCATTTTTTGTATTTCTTTCCATCTAAAAGTGTAATAGTAGAAATACCTGTTACTATAAGCGTATCTATCTGACAATCATCAACATCATAATCTACAACACTAGGACTTCCATCACTATTAGGATTATAGTAATCCCAATTTAATGTTGTCAACGTGTCACCTAATTCTAATGTAAAATCATATAGCACGAAGTCTTTTTGTAGTAGTTCGCTGTATATGTATATTTTACCATTTTCTTCACGAAGATATTGACCAAAATCTAAATATAGCTTACCATCAATCCACTTTGTGTCTCCTGCTTTTAACAGATAGGGGGCACTTTCTGGCTGATGTCCACTATCAAAATACTCAGTAAAACTTGTTCGCTGCAATCCCCAAAGGATTGGGAAGAGGTCTTCCATCTCTTGTCCAGCGTTATACTCGCATCCATATTCGTCATACAAGGTGCCAGTATATTTTAATTCATCATCTTTGTAGGCACAGAGGAGATGATTAGTTCCTCCGCCTACCCAACCGCAAGGAAGATCACTAATTAAGAATCCTTCGGGTGAACCAACACCTTCTATCCATGTCATCTCCCTATCATCATAATCTTCTTCAATGCCATCTCCATCTGTATCCATACGACATATTTTATGTAACGTTATGGTACGAAGAGTGGTTTGAATATCCGTTTGCTGCACATCATCCACAACGCACAGATATGTACTATATGTACCTATTCCCGAGAATACTTCTAGCGTGTCGCCTACTTGTGCAGAGAAGTCGTATGCTAAATACTCTCCTGTTGGTAAATCCTCAGTGTATGGGTCGTTGTCATCAAAGCCTTCATAATAGACATATACTTTCCAATCTTCTGTGAAGCGTACGGAAGTTCGTGAAGTGAATTTGCGATATGTATAATCACCTATGACGGTATCTTGGCCTAGTTGATAGTGTGATGTCTTTGCTGTTTCTTCAAATCGCGTTCCATCAAACCACAAGACATTCCATTGGTTACACCATTTGTACTCCCATTTTACGACACGGTGTAGGAACACTCGTGACATTTGACACTCGTTGATATACACTTTAAGAATATAAGGCTTATTTTTTTCCAAAAAAGAGAGATCTATCGTGTCTCCTGGCTGTGCGTATGATGTATGCACATGCAATGGATTTTGCTTATCAAGTTCTGGATCTAAAATCCACACACTATCTACATAAGGTGGTTCAATGGTTCTATCAATAGTATTATACAGAAGATAAACCAACGAGGATTTTCTAGGGAATAATTGAATAGTTAAATTATAGTCTCTATATTCATAACATTCCTCAGACCATGCAATTCTCATGATTTGAAAGTCCTTCCATATGTTTGTTTTTCTGTATAATTCAATAGATTCTACTGGTACATAAATAGTTGGCGATATACCTAAGAATGTATATCTGCTAATTGTAGGTGGTTGAGTAGCATAACATACAACTTCTATGAGGTTGTTGCAATCATCGAAAGCCCATTCCCCTATTGCGGTAAGGTTCTCTGACAATGTAATAGCAGAAAGCGCAGTGCACGCATTAAAAGCAGATATTCCAATTTTGGTGATACTATTTGGGATAGTAATTGTTTCTAATGATTGGCAATTGTAAAAAGCATTTTCCCCTATTTCAACTACAGAATTAGGAATGGTAGTTGCCTTGCAACCAGCTATTAAAGTGTTAGGCGTAAAGTATCGATTTTGAGATGTTGTAATAATAGCATTGCAGCTTTCACGACTGTCATAATACGGATTTTCACTATCAACAATCACCGTTTTTAGATTTGGGCATCCTGCCAGTACGTTTTTATTGATAATTTTTATCGTTTTGGGGATAGTAATGGACTCTACAATAGAACTAGCTTCGTTGGTGAAAACTACAGAACCTATTCCAAATGTTTCTATACGAAATTCGCTATTTCCATTGGAAACAAATTCGGGAATAACAACATCTTTCGTACAGTCGGCTATTTCAACTAACGCTACTGCACCATATGGATACATGGTATTGGAAGGTAATATTTTATACGCAAAGCCATCTATGTGGAAATCATTTACATATTCAAATTCATATGCGAAAGATGACACACTTGCCATGAGGACGAGGGTGAGAGCAAGGAGCTTGCTACGGAAGGAGTTGATTGTTTTCATATCGCTATTATTTATAGGTTATACATTTGGGTTTCTTATGGTGTTTCTATGGTTATGTATCGTGTATCTATCGTATATCTAACGTATATCTATCGTGTATCTAACGTAATTGACAGCGGAGAGATATTGAATTTTGTTGCAAAGGTAGTACAATTTGGCAATATATGCAATAGGCAAAGGCATTTGTACAGACGTCGAAAATGTATAGCGTTTATATTCTGCGAGTTATAATCGAAATGTACAGTTTTTTGATTGTAGAACAAATAATATTTAGAGCTTTATTTTTTCACCAAATAATACATTGCAGTTGTATAAAAGTCCGACAAATATGGAATTTGAAGGTATTGGGGTATTATACGAGGACGCAAACTGAATTTTATCTCATAGTTGGGATTGATGAAATAATGTGTATGTTTTAATATTTGGTATTGCTCTTTGTGTAATATACTTTCGAAGCGGGAAAGACTAATACCTGTGGCTTTGATGTCTAAAAGGGCCTTGATTGTGGAAGCACTTTCTCCGCCCAATTGTAATGCCTTTTTATATAAACGATTAGGCAGCAAATGCAGCCAAGGGGTATGCGACAGCCACTTGTTGCGACATATCTGTTGGTGTCCACCGAAGGGATTGCACCATACGGGAAAGCCGAAGAAAACAACCGATTCGCTATGCATAAAACATTTGAGCTGGTGCATAAATAGTTCTTGATTTGGTAAATGTTCTATCACATCTCTAAGTATAATCAAGTCAAAATTGCCTATTTCATTCGGTGATACCTTATAAATATCGTTCGCTATAAGACGAAGATTTTTGTTTAGTGAGTGGTTGGCAAAAAATGCTTTGGCTTTTTCTAACTGTGCAGCATCTATATCAATCCCGACGCAATAGCATCCTAAATCTAAGAATGGCTTTAGGTTGCCGCCTTCCCCACAACCAATCTCCAGAATGCGAAGATTGGGTTTGATACATAGCACTTGTTCAATATACGGAATAACATACTTTTGGGTACATTCCGCTTGCTCTCGAAAGTAAATCTCTCTGTTCTTGTGTCGTATTTGCATTGTTGCAGTGTGTTAAATTCACTGCAAAATTATAGCAATTCTTCTACCCTCGCAATAGTAAAAGGGAATTGTACTGTTTCCTAAAATAAATGTTGTTCATTATCAGTTAACTATCTATTAAAATGTACAGTTTCTATTTGTGCTCAATGAGCGAAATAATCGGATACAGCGAAATGAGTATTACGGTTTTAAACATCCAATAGGTACCACATATACGCCATCTTCTCGGCGATAAGGGAAATCTCCTGTACCAGTGAGCACCATCATAAATGCAGGTGCTTTCATACGAGTAGTGTCTATTTCGCTTGCTAAATGCAATAGCGAATCAGCTCCCTCATCAATCAATTTGTCTCCACCTAATTTGACCTCTATCAATCCGTATGACCCATTACGCAGATGTACAATGGCATCACATTCCAATCCACTCTTGTCGCGATAATGATATACTTGCCCATCAATCGCATCTGCATATACTCTCAAATCTCGAATAACTAATGTCTCAAATAATAGTCCCATTGTCTCTAAATCATTTATTAGGTCATTGGGACTTGCGCCTAATGCCGCAGTGGCAATACTGGGGTCAATAAAATAGCGATTATCACTGGTGCGTACAGCAGTTTTGCTGCGCAAGTTAGGATTCCACGCTGGCATATCTTCGATAACAAATATCTGCTTCAATGCTTTGATGTAGTCATACACCGTATTATCTGAAAGCGTGCTTGTTTCGTTAGTCTTTAGGTCTGCTAATATAGTGCCAACCGTTGCCATTGTACCTTGATGGCGTGCATAGGACCGCATTAGCAGTCGAACACGTTGTGGATTGCGCGTTACATTGTCCACACGTGAGATGTCCGAATCGCAGACTACATCATAGTAGTCGAATGCTTGTGCCAATGCGTCCTGCTCATCCATTTCTAATGCACTTGGCCATCCTCCGCGGCAAATCAAATATGCCAAACGGTCTATGTCTAACTTGTTATCTCCAGATAAAGGTGAAGGATCTTGGGTGAATAACGAAGCTAGACTCACATCGCCAGTAGAGTCACCTGATTCGTAAAGCGACATGGTGCGCATTCGTAATTTAGCAAAGCGACCTGTACCCGAATGGAATATTTCTTCAGTAGAGGGAGGAACACTACTTCCTGTAAGAATAAAATGCCCTAATCCCTCTCTGTGATCTACTTCATAACGGACACTATCCCAAAGAGATGGGGCTATTTGCCATTCATCAATCAGTCGTGGTGTTTCGCCAGCGAGTAAGTGCTGAACATTGATTTTTGCTGCTTGTAGGTTTTGCTGCTTACGCATAGGGTCAGCCATATAGAGAATACTATTGGCTTGTTGCTCTGCGGTAGTTGTTTTTCCGCACCATTTAGGACCTTCTATCAAAACAGCCCCTTTTCTACGTAATCTTGCCTCCAACATTTGGTCAGCGATTCTTGGTTTGTATGTACTCATAATACACGTTTTTGAAATTCGCTGCAAAGGTAATGAAAATTAATTAATTATGCAAATTTTATTTGTACTATTTGGGAAGTTGGCACGATTTTACTTGGGAAGTTGGCACGATTTTATTTGGGAAGTTGGCACAATTTTACTTGGGAAGTTGGCGCAAATCATATAGGTGTTTCTGCAGTTCTCGGGTGGGAATGCCTATCTTCTGTGCGATGCGGCGTTTGAAAGTGCTGACGCCTGTAGCGGAGTAGTGCATCCAATCAGCCAGATCCTCCAGCGAGGCGTTGGGATAAAGGAGCATATAGGTGCAGAAGACATTTTCGCGGTTGGAGAGTTGGTAGGTCTCCAGTTGAGATAGCCAGTCGTGGAGTTGGAGTTCTAAGTCTTTTTTGAGTTCGTTGTAGTCGTTCCACTGTTTGCGAGGGCGTGGGTAGGTAGCACGGATATTGGAGAGCTGGGCGCTGATAGATAGGTCTTCTATCTGATGATGTGCCACTTGCAAGCGGCGAGCAGCATATCGGCGGTGCAGCACGATAGCAATGACCAATAGCAGGCAAGCCACAAGAAGGCATAGGAGCGTGATCCAAGCCCAGCGGTATGGATGGGGATTTGCCAGATGCTCTTTCAGCAGCGTGAGCGCACCGCGGTATTTGCCGACTTGTGCGTTGAGCAGACGGTTGGCATCTTGGCGCGCATGGGCATAACGGCTCAGCTGTTCAATATCGTTGTTGGCTTTGGCATCCTGCATGAGGCAGTAGTAGGCATTGACCAGTTCGTTAGGCGTAGCGGAATGTTCCACAATAATCTGTGCGTAAGGCAATGCCGATGCTTGATCGCCCATGTCAAGATAGACTTGCATGAGTTTCTTATAGGTATAGAGGCGGTCTTCTTCGTATTGCCAGAGGTGTAAAGCTTGATGGAAATAGTAGAGGGCAGAGTCGTATTGGAGTTGCTCGTAGAAATAGAGCCCTTGGGTCTCGTAGTAGCGCGCGAGGTAGTAGGCGTCTAAGTTGTAGGATTGTGCGATGCGGAGCACGCTATCTGCCTGAGCGAAGTGGTGGAGGTAGGTATGGAACTCGCTGACATCTAATAGGGTGTGCGCATAGTACCAGTCTTTGCCACTGGCTTTGAATGCCTCGTTGGCACGGAGGAAGAAGATGAGGGCAAGACTGTCACTCTCGTTTTGTTTGGCTATATGCGCCAAGCAGGAATTGATACGCCCGCGATAAATAGGATCGCATATCTGCGCGCGGTCGGCAGCGATATAATGCACAGCTGCTTGGGTTATTTGGTCTGCAAGACTGAGATGGCGACCCATGTAGTAGTGGGCTTTGCCGAGTTGGTCGTGTGCAAAGAGACGACCGAAGGGGTTATCGAGTGTGCGGATGACTTGCTGAAGCGCTGCGGTGTCGTCATAGAGGGTGTGCTCGTTTTGGTCTAAGCTATCTGCGATGGCGATAGTGTGCATGGCTTCTTGGTAGCGTGTGGTATAGCTGCATGAAGCAAAGAGTAAGCAGAGGAGCAGATATGTGAGATGACGTGTTGGCGACATAAGGCATTTAGTGATTTTGCATGCAAAGGTAGTAAAAATATTTGAAACTATCAAGTGAACGACAAGAATTATTTAAATCAACAACATAAACAACATTATTTTTTCAACAACTTTCGCGCCAATCAACTTCCTGGCGCGACAAGGACAATAACGCATGGTGTCAACTGATATATAAATAGCAAAAACAAAATCACCTGTACCGTGGGGCACAGGTGATTGTTGTTGATATCAATCTATGGATTAGTAGGATGTGCGTTGGGTAGCAGCATAGCTGATCTTCAGTGCATATGCACGGCGAAGCTCTTGCTTGATGTCTGCGATGATACCCATCTTTGTTTCCTTGTCTGCTTTGATAGACACGGTCATAAGACCTTGGTCAGACTCTTTCATAGAAGAACGCTCGTTGATGATATAATCACCAATTTCGCGTGCGTCAGCGAAAGCGTCGTCCAATTGGATACGTGTCTCAGCACCGTATTGCTTGCGGAACTCAGCAGTAGGAGTACCTACATAGATGTAACGAACCAATGATTTTTTCTCCAATTTAGTCAACTCTGTTGCTTGTGGGTTCTGGATAGAAACCTTGTATGTAACCTCCTTCATAGAGGTAACAGACATGAAGAAGAAAAGCAACATGAAGATGATATCTGGCAATGAACTGGTGTTCAAAGCAGGCATCTCGCGTTTATCGCTTCTACGAATTTTTGCCATAATTACTTTCCTCCATAATTTTTAGGTTCAGCCTCAGAAATCTTTTGAGGATAAATCTTTTGGATTTTCTTTTGCCACTCTTCATCCAACTCTGTATAAGCAGTATGGAAGTATTTTTGAGCACATTCCTCACGCAACTCGTTGTATGCTGCCACCAATTCGTTCTGCACCTCCAAATATGCTTGGTATTGTGTCTCTGCATCATTTTGTACAGAAATCACGTGCTCCTTTGTATATTTGAGAGTACCAAATGGCTCACCAAAGTCCTCCTCGAAGAGTTTAGGCATGTTTGGATCGTCATTGATATTTGCAACGAACTCCTTGGCTTTAGCGCGCAGTTGACGTACATCGAGTTCTTGACCTTGCACGAGGAGTTTGTTCTCCCAGTTGATCTTCACAACAAACAAGTTACGTTTGTTGATATCGGTGTCCTCGATCTTTTGGTCTGGTGGAATAGGTGCAGGCAAACGACGTGCGAGACCTTGATTCACATCCATAGAGGTGGTCACCAAGAAGAAGATGAGCAGCAAGAACGAGATGTCTGCCATGGAACTGGCGTTTATCTGCGGGATTTTCTTTGCCATAATCTTAATTTACAATTAGACAATTTACAATTTGTATATAGTAAATGTCTTAATTACTTTTTAATTTTAGTATAAACAACACCCCAAATCAAAGCTGCTACAGTAGAAGCTGTAAGGATGTAAACAAGATACATAATAGCATCGCTCAGGCGTGCCATGTTACCTACGTTATCGGTACCTTCGTAACCAAGGATCTCAATCTTCTCAGGGCTACCCAAGAACCAGCAGAGAGCACAGAGAGCCACAGCAGCGAGCACAACTAAAACAGAGGTCAAACCACGCTTAGGATCCACCTTGAAAGTCTCAACAAGCTTAGCAATAACGAAGCCGAAAGTAGCAAGGATAACAAGAACTACGAGCGCATAAATCCAATAGAGGAGTACGTTGGTGAACTTAGGGATATCCAAGAAGTCACCAGCCACCTCCAACGAACCTTCAGAGCCTCCGAGGAAGAACATCGCAGTAGCGATGATACCTACCACCATGAGTACCCAGAGGGTTACTTTTGGGAATAATTTATAATTCTTCATAATAATCTATAATTTTGCAAGTTTAACAATAAGAGTTCTGCACAATGCAAAATAGATTATTTCTTTTGTGCTGCGTCGTATTCAACCACGAGGTCGAGGAGGCTGATAGAGCTATCCTCCATCTCATTAACGAGACCCTCGATCAAGCTAAGGATGTAGTTGTAGAATACTTGAAGAATAATAGCGATGATCAAACCGAGGAGGGTTGTCAACAGAGCGACCTTGATACCACCAGCCACAACGGTAGCAGAGATATCACCTACTTGTTGGATCTTATCGAACGCTTGGATCATACCGATAATGGTACCCAAGAATCCCAAAGATGGAGCGATAGAGATGAAGAGAGAAATCCAAGAGAGGTTCTTCTCAAGAAGACCGAGTTGAACACCACCATAAGAAGCTACAGTTTTCTCAACTACATCAACGCCCTCGTTGTAGCGGCTCAAACCTTGATAGAAGATACTAGCTACAGGACCACGAGTGTTGCGGCAAACCTCCAAAGCAGCCTCGATACCACCGTTCTTCAAAGCAGCCTCAACCTCAGCCAAAAGAGCCTTGGTGTTAGTTTTGCTCAAGCTCAAATAGATGATACGCTCGATACAAAGTGCCAAACCAAATACCAAACAGATAAGGGTTGCAGCCATGAAGCCAGCACCACCTTCGATAAATTTGGTTTTGAGAGTCTTGTGGAGAGCTACGATACCGCCCTCAGCCTCTTCTACTACTTCTTCTGCCTCAACTACAGGAGCTTCTACAGCAGCAGAATCTACAGTTACTTCCTCAGCTACAGGAGCAGCCTCAGCTGCGTCTTGAGCCATTACTGCAACGCTTCCGAAAGAAAACATTGCCAACACCGTAAGGGTTGCAAAAATTTTTTTCATACGATTTTGTTTTTAGTATTAAATTGTTTATAATTATTTAATTCGCTTTCGCTCATGTTGGTGGCTCGCGTTGCGAGCGTTGGACTTGTCGAAAAGAGGGGATTTCTTATCTCGGCGTTGCCTCGAACGATTTTTTCTTCGTAATCCCAACAAGCTGCCGCTGGAGGGGATTCGAGGGCACCGACCTCGCTTCGCTCGCCCACCTCGAATACCCACAGTCTGCCGACGGCATCCTGTGCAAAACTCTTTTCATCGTCTTCGCTCAAGCGAGCTTGGACTCAACCGTTGAAAAGAGTTTTGCGGAGAGAGGGGGATTCGAACCCCCGAAACCCTTTTGGAGTTTACACGCTTTCCAGGCGTGCCTCTTCAACCACTCGAGCATCTCTCCTTCGTCGCAACTGGCTTGCAAGAAGAAACTCGCCCTGCGAGTTTGGCTTGCCGCCGTTGCTCCTCTTAACTCGGGCTCGCGAAGCCCTCGTTATCTTTTCAAGATTAACGCCTTGCGCTTGTCGCTATAGGTTCAGCGACCAGTTATATAACCACGCTTTTAGACGCAATACACCTTTCGACCCGCAAAGGTACAAAAATATTTACAAATTACAAAATTTACAATGTACAATTTGCGTTTTTTTTGTTATTTTCCTTAATTTTTCACAAATTTATAACAAAAAGCTCCTTTGCATTGGCAGTTGTCACCTCATTTATGTACTCAGGAGAACAATTATACACCTGCGCCAAGCGTTCCGCCACATATCGCATCCAACGGCTCTCATTCCGCTTACCGCGATGAGGAACAGGTGCCATATAAGGTGCATCCGTCTCCAATACCAAACGCTCCAACGGAATCCCCACCAAATGTTCTGCCAATTTGCAATTCTTGAAAGTAATCACCCCACCAATGCCCAAGTAATAACCCATTTTCACAACCTGCTCCGCCACCTCATGACTACCACTGAAGCAATGCATTACTCCCTTCACATTAGGGAACTCACGCAGTATCTTCAGCGTATCCTCTACCGCATCGCGGCTGTGAATCATCACAGGCAAATGATACTGCTCCGCCCAACGCATCTGTTCGCGCAAAGCCTCTTGTTGCTGCTCTTTGAAGGTTGTATCCCAGTGATAATCAAGACCTATCTCGCCGATGGCGATGAGGCGACTGCGTCGCGGTGTAGGGTGTAGGGTGTAGGGTGTAGAGGCAAGACGTTCATCCACAGCAGCTTTGAGTGTTTGGAGTTGTTCTTGCCAGTCTTCTTTGACATTCTCGGGGTGGAGGCCTAAGGCAGGGAAGAGATAGTCAGGGTAGCGGTCGCAGACCTCCAAAACATCTTTGATGGAAGTCTTATCCACTCCAGGTACTAAGATACATTCTACGCCGTCTTGGCGTTGCTCCGCCAAGAAAGCGTCTAATCCTTCCGCATACTGCGGGTCGTCGATATGGCAGTGGGTATCGATCATTGTGTTTAGTGTTTAGTGAACGGCGCAGAGCGCCTACTGTTTAGGGTTTAAAGACTCGCGTTAATATACTACTGTCGCCATAGCTGAGGAAACGGAAATCGTGGGAGAGGGCGTAGTCGTAAATCGTATGCCAGTCACCTCCGACAAATGCACTCACCAACAACAACAATGTAGATTTAGGTTGATGGAAATTCGTAATTAACTGATCCACCACACGGAAAGTGTATCCAGGTTTGATCATAATCTGCGTTTCTGCATGCAACACATCTTGCCCCGTAGCATCCAAATACGCCACTATTGCCTGCAAAGCCTCACGCGTGGAGAGCGTATGCTCCCTCTCGTAGGGGGCAAACTGGGCGACGGAGAGCGTGGACCCTCCCGACCTCCCTTCGAGGGAGGAGGTAGAAGGATGAGTGTGGTGCAGGGTGTAGAGTTGTGCGCCGAGGAAATAGAGACTCTCCAAGGTTCGCATGCTAGTGGTGCCGACAGCAACAATATGTCCGAGGTTAGCCATTATCTGTTCTATCGTTTCGCGTGGCACAGCGATAATCTCGGTGTGCATAGTATGTTGGTTGGCATCAGCCACCTTCACGGGTTGGAAAGTACCCGCACCGACATGCAAGGTGACTTCGGCAGTCTGTATGCCCTTTTGGCGCAAGCCGTTGAGGACATTATCCGTAAAGTGAAGACCCGCAGTAGGGGCTGCCACCGAGCCCTTGATGCGCGAATAGACGGTCTGATAGGTTGTCTTGTCACTCTCCTCGGTCTTGCGATTGAGGTATGGCGGGATAGGCAGTTCGCCTACGGCGTCGAGGATCTCAGCAAAAGACCCCTCCCACTCCCCTTCAAGGGGAGAGCTCCACGAGAAATGTACAGCGAAGGTATTGCCTGTTTGTTCGCCTTTTTCGGCAAAGAGGGTGATATGTTCGCCAGAGGGGAGTTGTACGGGCAAAGACAATGCTCCAGATTTCCACTTTTTAGCATTGCCAATCATGCACTTCCACGTGCAACCATCGGTACTACCCAAACTGAGTTGATAATCATGCGGCTCTAAGGGTTCGAGGCAAAAGATTTCAATGCGGGCTCCAGCAGCGTTGTGTAGCGGTTGTGTAGTGTCGTGTAGCGGTGGTGTAGCAGTGGTTTTGTGAAATACCAAGCGTGCTTGTATCACGCGCGTATTATTATATATAAGGAGTGAATTAGCAGGTAGGTATTCGCCCACATGGCAAAAACAGTCCTCACTTACCTTGCCATCACGGTAAACGAGCAGTTTGCTCTGGTCACGCTGCGCCAAAGGGTATTTAGCAATGCGTTCGTCAGGTAAAGGGTAGTTGTATTCTTCTATAAGGATTTCTTCCATGATTTGCGGTCTCCACTAAATAGCACATACTGGTTAAACAAACAATCCAAATCGCCATTCACCAAACGAACACGCTTGGCAGGACGTAGTCCTACGCACTTGAGGGCCTCTTCGTTGCTGGAGATAATCCATGCTGTAGCTCCACTAAACTGATGTTTGAGGGCAGTACCCATATCTTGGTAGAGGCGCAATACATCTTTGTCTTGCGAGAGACGTTCGCCATATGGGGGATTCATCATGACAAGCGCATCTTCGGTATTTGTATCGGCAAGGCGTAGCTCTTGTACGCGAATCTGTTTAACCTCTATATCTCGTTGCAGATTAGCCGATTGCACATTCTTGGTAGCTGCTTGTACGGCATAGAAGCCCGCATCGGAACCATAAATCTTGTGCGTGAACTCGCGTTCGCGACTATCATCGCTGTATATATCCTCAAAGAGGTCGGCATCGAAGTTTGCCCATTTCTCGAAGGCAAAACCTTTGCGATAGATACCTGGTGCGATATTGCGTGCAATGAGAGCCGCCTCAATGAGCAGTGTGCCTGAGCCGCACATGGGGTCGTAGAAGTCGCTTTGTCCTTTCCAACCTGCGAGCAGCAACATACCCGCAGCAAGAGCCTCATTGATAGGCGCTTGTGTGTTCGCCACACGATAACCGCGTTTGTGCAAACTCTCACCTGAACTGTCAAGCGACAGGGTTACTAAGTCGCCTGCTATATGCACATTGAGATAGAGATCGGGGTTGGTGAGTTGTACGCTGGGGCGCACGCCACCATGCTCCATCCACCAGTCCACAATGGCATCTTTCACGCGGTAGGTGATGAATTGCGAATGGCGAAAGAGATCAGAATATACGGTAGCGTCAATCTGGAACGTGGTTTTGGCTGTCATGTACTGTGCCCAATCCAATAGTTTGACCTGTTCGTATATATCATCGGTCTTCTTGGCTTTGAAGGTGGCTATTGGCACAAGGATACGCGAAGCAGTACGCAGACAGAAATTGGCAGCGTAAAGCATACGTTTGTCACCTGAAAAAGCTACCGCTCTACGTTGTATTTGTACATTGTTGGCACCTAATTCAATGAGCTCCTTTGCCAAGATGCTCTCCAACCCCTTAAAGGTCTTTGCCAACATTCGAAAATCGTTATTCATATTTATTAAGACTAGTAAAACAATGCGTTTTTATCTGCTCACACGCACATACAGGACGATACCGATAGCTAGGAAAATGAAATTCGGCAGCCAAACACTCATAAAAGGCGACATCACGCCATTCACAGAGAAAGTGGTAGATACTGTGGAAAAAAGAATATATAACGCACTCAAAGTTAAACCAAAACCAAGGTTCTTACCCATTCCTCCACGTACTTTCTTCGAACTCATCGTAACTCCCAGCAGCGTCATAATAAATGCGCCTATTGGACTGGCCCAGCGTTTCCACCATTCCGTTTCAAAAGCTTGCACATTACCAGAACCACGCTTGCGTTGCGTTGCGATATATTCTTTCAGTTCGGGATTAGGCATCATTTGCGCATTCTCAGCCGTATAGAAGAGTTCCTTGGGTAGTACTGGAATAATCGTGTCTAAGCGGGTGCCCCGAGTAAGCGTCTCGCGCATTCCATCAAAATCACGACGTACATACTTATCAAAATGCCAGTTGAAAGCGGAGTCATAATGAATACGGTCAGCAGTGATACGCATGGTCAGTTTCTTGCCATCAAAATGCTCCAAAGAAGCACGATAACCTAAATTAGTACGCTTCTGAAAACTCTCAATATACAAAATAGTACCAGGTTCGACCTCCATCTGCACATTACGCGCATTCTCGCGACTGAAATGTTCAATATATTTATCTTGAAAAGTAAGCATTTTCTCAGAAGCAGGCGGAATCACATAGCCTGTCATCCAAAATGAGAACACAAATAGCAATGATGCACTCACAAAATACGGCCACATCAATCGATTGTAACTCACGCCACTTGCCAATATGGCTATAATCTCACTATCGCCCGCCAACTTCGATGTGAAGAAAATCACCGAAATGAAGATGAACAGCGGACTGAACATATTCATGAAGTAAGGAACAAAATTGACATAATAATCCAAAATAATCTCTCTAGCCGTCACTTGATGTTCAAAAAAGTCATCTAACTTTTCTGTCAAATCGAAAATCACAGCAATACTCATGATAAGCACAATCGAAAAGATGAATGTGCCGAGGAACTTGCCTATTATGTATTTGTCAAGACGCTTCATTTTATTTTAGGTTAAAGGTTAGAGGTTAGAGGTTAAAGGTTAGAGGTTAAAGGCGGGTAATATGCGGCAAAGCCGCTATTTCTGGCCTCTCGCCTAATCGCCTCATTGCCTATAAACTACATACGTTGCATGAGGCGGGGGGTGATGTCATCTTTCCACGCCTTGAAGTCGCCTGCAAGGATATGCTTGCGGGCTTCGCCAACGAGCCAGAGGTAGAACGCCAAGTTGTGGATACTGAGTATCTCCAAGCCGAGCATCTCCTGTGCATGGATGAGGTGACGCACATAGGCGCGGGTATAGTGATGGTCCACAAAACTGGTGCCGCAGGGATCCAATTCGGTGAAGTCATCCTCCCACTTCTTGTTGCGCAGGTTCATCACACCATTCTGCGTGAAGATCATGCCGTTGCGACCATTGCGGGTTGGCATGACACAATCGAACATATCTACGCCACGTTCGATACCCTCTAGGATATTCCAAGGCGTACCCACGCCCATGAGGTAGCGCGGTTTGTTCTGAGGCAGGATATCATTGACCACCTCAATCATGGCGTACATATCTTCGGTAGGTTCGCCCACAGCCAGTCCGCCGATGGCATAGCCATCGCGATCAAGGTCGCGCAGGCGCTTCGCTGCGTCTTGGCGCAGGTCGGGATATACGCAGCCCTGCACGATAGGGAAGAGGTGCTGGCGGTAGCCATAGAGGTCGGGGGTGTTATCAAAACGTTGGATACAACGGTCGAGCCAGCGATGGGTGCGCTCCATGGATTTCTGTGCGTACTGGCGGTCGGCGGTGCCTGGGCAGCACTCGTCGAATGCCATCATGATGTCGGCACCAATCTCGCGTTGGATATCCATGACGTTCTCGGGGGTGAACATGAGTTTGCGTCCGTCGATATGGGAAGAGAACTGTACACCCTCTTCGGTCATCTTACGAATATCGGTTAGTGAGAATACTTGAAAACCACCCGAGTCGGTGAGTATAGGGCGTGTCCAACCCTCAAAACGGTGCAAGCCACCCGCCTTGTGCAGGATGTCGGTGCCAGGACGCAGGTAGAGATGGTAGGTGTTGCCAAGGATGATTTGCGCGTTGATATCCTCTTCAAGGAAGGTACGTTGTACACCTTTGACAGTACCCACGGTGCCCACAGGCATAAAAATAGGGGTTTGGATATCCCCATGGTCGGTATGCACTACGCCAGCGCGTGCGCACGTGTGCGCATCAGTATGTATGAGGTCAAAAAAAACTTTCTCCATTCTGTCGAAATGAGGTTAGAGGTGAGAGGTTAGAGGTTAAAGGTTAGAGGCGGGTGATATGCGGCTTTGCCGCTATGTCTTGCCTTTTGCCTAATCACCTTTTGCCTCATCGCCCTTATACTCTATTGTTATTAGGGAAAATGATAGCGGGTTTGAAGGTTTTTACTTCTTCTTCGGTCATCAGGGCGTATGCCATGATAATAACAGTGTCGCCCACATGTACGAGGTGCGCCGCAGCCCCATTGATGCAGATACAACCGCTACCTCGTTTGCCAGGAATAACGTAGGTCTCGATGCGTGCGCCGTTGGTGTTATCTACGATTTGCACTTTCTCGCCTGCGTAGATATTGGCGGCATTCATGAGGTCCTCATCAATAGTGATACTACCGATATAGTCTAAGTTGGCTTCGGTCACCGTCACGCGGTGTATCTTGGATTTTAGTATTTGTAACAACATTTTTGCACAATTTTGGGTGCAAAATTACTATAAAAAATCGATATACGCAAAAAAAGTGCTTAAAAATTTGCACAATTCAAAAAAAAGCAGTACTTTTGCAGCCGATTTCGAAGGAGAGATGGCAGAGTGGTCGATTGCGGCGGTCTTGAAAACCGTTGAGCTGAGAGGCTCCGGGGGTTCGAATCCCTCTCTCTCCGCAAAAGAAAACCTACAAGGAATTATATTTCAACCTTGTAGGTTTTTTTTATGCCCAAAAAGATGCACCAAAAATGCACCAATCCCAATTTCTACGCACATCTATACTATATATAATTACTATACTATATATAATATATGCTATATATAATAAGGTGTAGGTGTTTTTCAAAATCCAACATATCCCATAATTCACACCCCATTCTCTTACTCTGCTTGGCGGCAGAATTGCACGGTGCTTTTTTTTCTGCCATTTCTATTAAAAAATGCACCAAAAACTCCCGTGTTTATTCTTGTCCAAATTACCGATAACCGATATAATAATAATTATTATTATAATATTTTTATATTACACCGAAATATTTCTCAAAGAAATAACTATTTGATATTGATAAACTCACTTAACGGACGAATTTTTGCCACATTGGTATATGCTCGCTGTTTTAGTTGAGGAGCCTGATCGTATGGTATTGTTTTGCTTGCGTCAAAACGCAACACTGCATAATATGGTGCATTCTCTGCACTAAATCCTATATCTTGTAGTGCCTTTGCAGTCCATATTTGGAACCCTTTCTTTGTTAGTTTGAACAGTTGTGCATTTTCTCCATTATTGTGTAACAAGACATAACCCAATCGTTCAAATCCCTTTTGTACAAGTAACGAACCCTTACTATCCCCAGCCCGCAAGTAGCACATCCCTTTCTCCAACATCAATTCATAATCCTTTGGACGGGAGTGATTGACTAACACAGTTGCCTCTTCGGGTGTTTCGCACATTTTTTTCAACAACTTTTGCGCTTCTTTTGGGTCTTCTAACAACGCACGACGGCGTTTGCTTAATTCGGCAAAACTGCTATCTTGCTCTATACCAATAAACTTGCGTCCAAGTAGATTGGCAGCAATACCTGTGGTAGAACTTCCTGCAAATGGGTCAAGGATGGTATCACCCTCATCAGTTGAAGACAATACAATACGATAAAGCAAGCGAAGTGCTTTTTGTGTCGGGTGTTTGCCGCAAGTCTTTTCCCACATACCTACCGCAGGAATACGCCACACATCGGTCATTTGACTACCTCCATTGAGTTGCTTCATTGTTTCGTAGTTGAACTTGTGCGGTTTTTTCTCATACTTTCTTGCCCAAATTATCAACTCTGTTGAGAAATTGAAATAGCGACACGAAAGGTTTGGTGGAGGGTCTGACTTTTGCCAAGTGATCACATTCAGTATCTTGTATCCCAACTCTTGTAAGCAGCGTTGTACAACAAAGATATTATGGTGCGTACCCGAAATCCAAATAGTACCATTATCTTTGAGTTTGTTACGGCAAAGCGACAACCATTGTCGGTTAAATTGGTAAATATGTTCAGGCGTACCACCTTTATCCCAATCCCCTTTATCCACACAAACTTGTTTGCCACTTTGCACGCTTATTCCGCCATTACTCAAAAAGTAAGGAGGGTCAGCAAAAATAGCATTTATGGAATTATCAGGCAACTGTCCGATTAACTCCATACAATCACCCTGAAGGAGGGTGAAATCTTGGTAACTTGAAAAAAAGGTATGTGACATTAATTACAACTGCTCAATGAAGTTATGAATTGAAGTCAAATTGTAGATACTTGGAATTATATTAAATGCCTCTTGCAGTTTATTCTTCGCAGAGTTCCAACCGATACCATCCGTAATCCAAACAAACTCAAATCCTTCTACCGCATTGATTTTAGGTGCAATATCAGAATAAGCACGAGCCACTTCATTGAGTTTTGAACCTCCACCAGAATAGAAATTAACCTCTATTAAGTATATTTTTTGTGGAGTTTCAATAACAAAATCAAATCGTTTCTCGTCATCACCCAATGCTTGTGTCATTTCTGTCCATTCGCTTGAATATACCTCTTTACGATACTTTATGTTATTATTATCAAAAATCTCTGCAACCACATCTTCCATAAGGTGACCACTACGATTTTTGCGTGCGTTGGTATCTAATCCTGTTTCTACACCAAATACATAATCTACCAAATTGGTTATCTTTTGTGATTGCAGTACTTCTGCCAATCCTGTATCTTCAAGAAATTCTATTACGCCATCAACAGAATTAAACAAGGAGTTAAGAATTACACATTTGCCTAACGAATTGAGTACCTTTTTCTTTCCTTCGCTACGAACGGCAATCAAGATATCCATTACATTGAATGCAGATTTATCACGTCTCCAAATAGTTTCTACTGCACTACGCAAGTCTGCCGTTCCAATTAAACTATTGAGCATACAAAGGCTCAATTTGATATTCTCAACGTTATTATGAATTTTGTCAAAGTCACAAAAGAAATCTAATGTTTGATTAGTATCTTTTAGTTGCGACATAAAAGTTGAAAAATCAGTTGTTGTTTGTGCTGCCATAATTAGTTATAGTTACGAATTAATAATTCAGTTAGTTTGCCTCGCTTTCTTGGATCCGCATTTATACTTCTTGATGCCCAAACTCGCTCAATTTGGTATTGCATATAGAGGTCGTCAAAGAACCCATCTTGACAGTCGGAGTTACTCAACATAAAATAATGACCTGCACCTTGAACTTGATCACAAAAGTCTTTTAATCGTTTTTGTGCTAAATCATTGAATGCTTCTTTGGTGTAATCATTGAAACTACTTGTTGCATTAAGAGGACGATATGGTGGATCGAAATAGAAAAATGAATTACTCTTCGCATAATTGATAGTTTGAGCGTAGTCGCCTGTCAATATTTCAACCTTTTGAAGTAATTCGCTATCGGCAAAAATAGTGTTTGCATCGCATATTGTTGGAGTTTCATAGCGTCCAAAGGGCACATTAAACAAGCCTGACTTATTTACTCGGTATAATCCATTAAAACAAGTGCGATTAAGAAAGAAAAATAGCGTTGTATTGCGAATAGGATCAAGTGATTTAGTATTAAACTCTGCACGCATTAGCATAAAGAATTGTTTTTTGCTATCTTCTGCACGCAAAGAGTAATACTCCTTTTGGATCTCACTGAGAGAATTAACTAAAAGTTGTGGAGACTGCTTGACTACTTTGTAACAAGTAGTCAAATCTTCGTTGATGTCATTAATGACGGCTGATTGAATGTTGGAGTGTGTCTGCAACATATAGAAGAGCATTGCTCCTCCGCCCACGAAAGGCTCAATGTAAGTGACATTCTCCCATCTATCAAAGTCAGCAGGAAGCATTGCTTCAAGTTGGTCAATGAGTTGCGTTTTTCCGCCAACCCATTTGACAAATGGTTTCGCTTTCATTGTATTTTTTTATTTGGTCCGCAAAGATAGTGATTTTTTTTGAGTTGAGCAAATAATAATAATTTTTTTTTATTTTTCACACAAATAAACCACCCTTCAAAATAGGGTGGTCTATTTTTACGAAGATAGTTATATTGTATTGATGGTGGTTATTCTTCTTCTGGTTCGTGGTCTGGTTCGTGTTCATTGATGAAGGAGTGGATATAATCCTCGCTGATCTGCATAAAGTCCTTCACCGACTTGACCTTATTGATATGTTTCTTACCGTCATTCGTGTTCTCATTCATAAAGTCTTCAAACCTTAATATGTTATCCAGTTTCTTGTTCTCACCAAGACCCAGAGCGTCAGCATAGTCTTTTGGCACCGTGAGCATACTCTTTCTACTCGTAGGTTCCCCTCTATATGGTAATCCCTCCGCTCCGCCTTTCATCTTTTTTCCATCATATCTCATCTCAACGATGTGTTCTTCGCCAGTAATGGGGCAACTGATAGTGATTATCTCAAATAGCGATGCATCAAATAGTTCGCGATCGCCAATCTCTATGGTATATTCAAATATAGAATTATCATCATAATACATATCAGCGTTCAGGAGGGTCATACCATCGCCGTTATTAACATCCCTAATAGTCATCAATATAGGATGATTTATAGCAGATAGAACATTATCCCTTGCTACTACACCCTTAATGTTGCCTAATTCATAGTCAATCTCTCTTATAGGATGGATAGCAACTCCCGCGATAGTAGTGTCAAATGTTTCATAATCTCGTAGAATATCCAATTTGTTATCCGTAAAATAAAGGGAGTTCCCCTTATTGACCCACTTGCATCCCTTCGCTTTTTGCAAGTCGCTTTCTTCAAATGTTATTTTCATCACTTCGTATTTGATACGCTGTGCTCTTATTTTCACCTTCAATACATTACTCATCTCAAAATAATAATTTTTATTATATAATGTATTTATGGAGATTGTTGGCGGATCTCCCCATTATTTTTTTTCTTTTTTGTTATATTTATATTAGACTTGCATTTCTTGCCAGTTATACATAAATAAAATAGAAGATGAATTATAATATGGTAATAATATAAAGAATGGTAATACGGTTTTCTGTTGGTTGTTCTCCACAATGGGCTGATAGAAAATAAATATATGAGAGATAGAAAAGCACTTGAAATCTGAAAGCGGAGTGGAGACCGCAAGTAGGATTTCAAGTGTTATTTTTATTTTATATGGAGAAGAACAATTATATTAATAGTACGAATGAAGAAGCGTTATTCACACCTGATTACTTCATCAACGCAGACGATAAGTTTTATTTGTCTGACATCATCACAGATAAGTTGTATAATAAGTGGTTCGCACGAACGAAACCAGCAAAGATATTCGTGCTGAACAAAGGACGATGTGGCAACGGAGGAACGATGGGATTTATCAATTACGCGAGAGAGCAGTGTAAAGGATTGATTGTAAGTGTCCCTAACAGAAGTATCGTTATATCAAAGGAGAAATATGACGAGTGTTGTTGTGTGTATGGTGGTGCAGAGAATATTGATAGAAACAAGAATATTCGTATATGCACTTGGGATAAGACTGATGAAGTTGAAGGATATAACCAGTTCGGATTTGAGAATATAGATGTAACTGATTGGGATGTCGATCCGCGTATCTGGTCGGGTTCATTGTTGGTGGTTGATGAATATCACAAGTTGATAGACGACAGCAACTACCGTGAAATATGTTATAAAATAACTGAAAGAATACTTACTACTGACAGCAATGTTGTGCTTATGAGTGCAACACCTAACTATGAGTTCATTGAGTTCTTGCGTCTATATAGTGGTAAGGATGTTGAGACATATAGTGTGCAGTATGACGATGAGGACAAGGATAAGGTCTTTGCTCCTATACAGTGGATGGACAGACCGAAGGGTGTGAGGTTGTATGATATTGTCAGTGAGGTTATAGAGGCTTCACGAAGAAGGAAGAATGAGTATGAGCAATGCCCATCAAAGGTTGGATTGGCTGATAGTCAAGTTTGTATCTTTTTTAGTTCTGTGCGAGAAATATCCAATCTTGTTAATGATATGCCAGACACATCTGATGTTGAGGTGTTGTGTGCAAAAACTGAACTGAATGAATTGAGGGTTCCTTGTTATAGTAAGAAGTTTAACCCAGAGAAGCAGATACATTTTTTGACGAGTGCTTATTTCGTCGGTATGGATATATACTTACCGAAAGATGAAAGGGGTAATAAGCGTCGCGTTGATAAGTTTATATTCATTGGTGGTAACAGTCAATACCAATTGTCATACTCCAATAAGGAGATAAAGCAAGGGTTAGGTCGTGGTCGTGATGGATATAATGGTTCGTTCATCATACCAAATGGTCGTATTATCAATGGAGATATGTATGAGGATTTCGCTGCTAAAAGAGTAACGAGTAAAGGTGATGTCAATACACACAAGGATTTCGCTGGTGATGAGGAGTATGTTCAGCGTCATCTTGAAGCAATTATCAAGTGCAATCTTGATAATCTATACTATACTAAAATCATTGAAAGTATGGAAGGATGGAATGATGGAGCGTCGTTCAAGAATATGATGAGTGTATATCCAGAATATACTGTGAATATAAAACAGATGCCCAAACCAAAGATATACAAGAGAAAGAGAGATATTAGTTTCAATGAGTATAAGAAGAAGCGTCTTGCTGGTGAGCAGGTCGTTTATAAGTATAGTGGTATATGTGAGAAGTATATTGAGAAGTATGGATTAGATAAGTTTGAAACTGCAACTCGTAGTGAAATTGAGCGAAAGGTCAAGTTGGATTTTGTTGTCGGAGATGTAGATATAGAGACTATGACAAGCGAACAGAAGTTTGAGTTCTTGCTGGGTGATGGCTATTATAGTGGTAGTTATCTGATGGGCGTGTTGGATTATCTTGGTGAGAAATGTGAATATGAAGAATTGGAGGAGAAAATGAATGGTGTGTTTGGTTGTTATTGTATATATCAGAAGGGTAATAGAAGGAAGGGAAGTTGTGTGTTTCTTTGTCTCTTGACGGGTAGTTTGTGGCAAGAGCAGAAAAACTGGGACACGCCTTATATATATAAGAACGCGTCCCAGAAAAACGGCTACCACCACATAAATGCATTAAAAATATCAAGGAGAACATCAAAGTTCGGTTACAAGACCGAAGCAATAACAGAGTATCTTGACAGCAGCAAGTTCTACTCTATAATTAACGGAGGAGACTATAATTTTCAAGCGGAGTTATACACCAAGATATTCAAGGATGTATCAGTGATACCTTCCTTAAAGCGAGATGAACAATATAAGAAGATATTAGATAAATGTAAGAATAACCAGACCCTGATCTGCGAGTTCTATAAAGACACCTCATCATCTACTCGTTACCCTCACAAGGCAGAGGAGATGGAGAAGATAGATTGCTTAATTGTTGATATTGATGACAGCATTTCGTTTAATGAGTTCAATGAGAAATATTCACATCTTACTTGGACAGCATACCCAACAATATCTAACTATGACGCTGACAATTGGCGTAAGTTCAGAGTTGTGTTTCCATTAGCACAAACACTACTTATCCCTAATGATAATCTTAATGTGCTTAAACTATTGAGAAGGATGGTATGTAAGTATGAGGATAGATGTCATAATTTAGGCAGTAGCATCAATGCAGAGCAGTGGGAGATGAGGCGTTCTAACGAAGGTAAGTTGGTTGATATTAGTCAAGGAACGGTAACTTATCTTCATTCTCTATTGCAAAATATGGTAACTGTTTCTGGTAAGTTTAGGAAATCTAAGAAGGATAATGTTGTTGTGGATATACCAGAGATAATAAACGCAGCGATTGAAAGAGCAGTGCAACTTATTCAGGCGGCGAAAGAAGGTAGCAGACACTCTACTATATTTGGACAGATGTGGAAGTTGATGTCCATATACCATATCAGTGATGAGCAGATTAATTATATCCGTGAGCGGATCACCGACTATGAAAAGGTCAAAGAGTTCAATGAACAGGTGAAGTATATATATAAAAGATATATGCGATAGCACGGCATTGCGAAAAAAATAATTTTTTTTGAAATCAAACTCTTTTTGCTGAAATCGTTATCACCCCATAAATACTTTATACAAAAGATTTATTATTATGAAGAAATGTTTTCAAGTATTGTTTAATCGTCCATTAGATTTTGAGGATGAGGTTATTTATGGTTTTCGTGTTCCCTGTGATGGTAGAGCAAAGTTAATTATTGAGTATGCAGTAGAAGAGTTGATTGGCAAGTGGTGCTTTTTGCAAAAGCACGGAGGCAATTTAGAAACTAAATCAATCTGGATGGATAAGAATGGTCGCCTCTACCGTTCAGGTAAATCAACATTGTTGTATTCATACACCGCTGCACTTGCCACCTATACATATTTTCGGATTGACGAGTATTGGGTTGATGACGACTATGATTTGGACGATGCCAAAATAACCGAACCAACGGATTATTTCAATCTTCGCTGCGAGATGGAGGACGAAGACTATAAAACGGGGTATAATGGGTGGCTGCAAGTGTATCAAAAATTGCTTAAAAAGTTCCACAGACTACTTGATGTTGATGATAAGGGTCAGGACAAACTTGACTATGACGAGCAAGAAAGGACTAATAGGATGTCCAAAATCAGCAGAAATGAGGTGTTTGGTGTAGAAAAAGAGGGTTATTTGAACGAGGGTATTTGTAAATAACTGATAATCAGTAGTATAATTTTGCAACTCGGTAAAATGAGACTTTTAGGGTCAGGAGGTATGTTTTATAACATCCTCCTATTTTTCTTCTCTATATAACCTAACTATTTGAGGACCAATCAATTAAGGACCAATTTTTTGTTGATTTTCCTTGGTCGGTTCATTTTTTTTTTGTAATTTTGCAAAAAATAATTATTTTTTGCAACAACGATGCATAATACCCTTTTATTTACATATTGCATAACTGATGGTGAAATAGATAATATGAGTGAAAAACAAAAGTCAATAATATTAAGGATACTATCGGAGAGAGACCACATCAAAAATTAGACCAAATAACTCTTTGTTTGAACTGAACGCAAAAAACACTTGGTTCAAATGACCTTATGAGACTTAAATGAACCCAACATTAAAATGAACCCATATATGACTATGACAACAGACATCAGAGCGGCAATATATGCTCGCGTATCCTCAACAGGGGAAAGACAATCAACAGAAAGACAAGTGATAGACCTAACAGATTACGCCAACAAGAACACGATGACGATATGTAGAACTTTTGAAGAGCATATATCGGGAGCGAAGAAGAACCACGAGCGACCAGTTCTCCAAGAGTGTTTGACATATTGTATAGAGGAGAAGGTTGATGTGTTATTGCTCTCGGAGTTGAGCCGCCTTGGTAGAAATGTAGATGAAGTCCTTGCTAATATCCGCTTCGCAAAGGAGAACCGCTTGAATGTCTATTTTCAAAAAGAAGGTATATCCATCTACGGAACTGATGGAAAAGAAAATCCTTACCTTACCATTATGATTGCAGTCCTCGGAACCTGCGCCCAAATGGAGCGTGAGAACATACACTATCGCTTGCAGTCAGGCAGAAAGGTTTATGTTGATAAGAACCTTGCTGCTACTGGTAAGTCAGGTCTTGGGAGAAAGGAAGGTTATCGCAAGCCAGTTGAAACAAAGAAAGAAGAATATAAGGAGGCATTAAAACTTTTGCGCGCTGGATATCCAATACGAAAGGTTGCTAAACTAACATCTGTTTCTGAAAGCACCATTAAACGATTAAAGAAGGAGTTCGCAATATGATAAACATAGAACAAATCAAATGGATATATCAGCACTTCGGTGTTGTGATGGCGCTAAGGTCCGCAGGGTATGATCTACTCGCGGACCTTGCTTTTATATGTTATTGCATAACGCTGCCTATTCAGTTCTTGTGGATACTTTTGAAAAAGATATTTGGGATATAACGAGTGAAAAACGACATTTTTTTTGAAAAAAAGTGCATTTTTTCGTCATTTTTTTCGGAGGTTTGTTATTTTTATTGTGTAGGGTTAAGGAATTGGTGGTTGAGATGATAAGCCCAATTCTCAAAGCCTGCTCATTGTTTTAGAAATTAAAATTATTTTAAATATGTTTAGTAAAGTAAATCTTGATGAATGCAATCTGTCCATCACGGTGAAGATGGAAGATTTGAAAGCCCTATTTTTCAAATGGGAAGATGAATGGGCGAAGAAAGTGGCGGAAGCCAATAAATTAAAGGAACAGCAGGAATGGTATAACAGCCGCGAGACTGCTAATATTTTTAGGAAGAGTATTTCAACTATCAACAGATGGAAACACTCTGGATTTTTAACAGCCAAAACGATTGGTGGGATGGATTATTATAATAAGAAGGAAATTGAATTAAAAATGAAAGCGTAGAATGACTATTAATTTTGAATTATCAAAAAAAGAGGACGCGAACAAGATGCGTCAAATACTGGTAAGAATATCGGTATCAAGAACCTTCCGAGTAGGGAGCAAGACTGGATTGTATGTGTCAATGAAAGATTGGGACGAAAAAAACAATTCTGTGAGAAAGATTAGTAAGATTGAGCGTGTGGAAAAGCAGCAAGAACTCGCTACACTTCGTGATGAACTTGCAAAACTTGAAAGTCATATTGAACAAGCGATTATTAGCGAACGAGAATTGGAGAAGATGACGGATAAAAAGGATAGGCAGGAGTGGATAGATTTAGTGATTGAGAGTTTTTACGACCCCAGTGTAAAACTCACAAGAATGAAAAACCTGACATTTGACGAGTTTGCAAAGATTTATGTGGAGGTTAGAAGTAAGGAAGAACATTGGAAGCCTGCAAAGAACAACCACATCAACAGAAAGAAACTCTGGGAACATCCGTCATTTGACAAATTAAGTGCAGTGCAGAGCCAAGTGCATAAGATGAACCCGAAATTACTGATGGACACGATTACAGGGGTGACATTGGACGAGTATCAACACTTCCTCGTAAGTCAAGGATATAACAACAAAACGATTGAGAACCATATTTCATATTTCAAACAGATTTTGCGATGGGCGTATGAGAAGGGATATTTGAAATATGGCAGAGATGTGATGGAACACAAGGTTAAGGACTTAAAGATAGCAAAGCCCACACCATTCAATTATCTAACTTGGGATGAGTTTCTCCAATTTTACAATTGTGAGTTTGATGAATTGGAAAAAGACTTGGAGTTGGCAAGGGATAGATTTTGTTTCTGCTGCGCGACCTCGTTGCGACATAGTGATTTGGCGTTGTTAAAGAAATGCCATTTTGATAATCCCGATAACCCAACATCATTTAGTATCGTTAGTAAGAAGACGGATGATGCTCTCACCATCCCCCTAAATGAATACAGCAGAAGTCTCTATAAAAAGTATAAGGATAAGGATAGTGATAATGGACTGCTTTTTCCAAAGAAGTCAAATCAGAAGATGAATAAGTGCTTGAAGAAAATTGCATTGAGGTTGGGGATAACGAGGGAGGTTAGCAAAACAGAGTATTCAGGAGCGGTCAGAAGCGACACCACAACAAGGATATGTGATATTATTGCTACACACGCAGCCCGTAGAACTTTTGTAGTGCATTGTGCAGAAGAAGGTTGGTCGGAAGAACTGATTAGAACATACACTGGACACGAGGATTTTAGGGCAATGAGACCATATTTTGCAATCGGAGATAAGAAAAGGCAAATGTATATGGAAAAACATTTTTAGATTAAAGGGAACTACAAAGGTGGTTCCCTTTTTTTGGTGCATTTTTGCCATAAAAAAGTTGCACCGATATGGGTCCGATAGCATAATGCGAGTAGATTGATAAGGTAAATAGCAGGTAATTTTCCTAATATCTCATAGCGTATCTGTATGGTTCTCAGTTAGAAACATATAAAATCAGGTTAAGAATATTGGAAAATTATGTGTTAATCCCTCTCTCTCCGCCAAAAAGAAAGGAGTTCCAATAAGGAGCTCCTTTTCTTTTTTGTGAGAAGAACAGGGCCTTCTCACACCCTCGGACGGGGGCTCTTATCTCGACCGAACTGGTCTCGAACGATACGCGCAAAAAATTGCGCTAGCGAATCCCTCTCTCTCCGCCAAAAAGAAAGGAGTTCCAAAAGGAGCTCCTTTTCTTTTTTGTGAGAAGAACAGGGCCTTCTCACACCCACGGACGGGGGCTCTTATCTCGACCGAATTGGTCTCGAACGATACGCGCAAAAAATTGCGCTAACGAATCCCTCTCTCTTCGCTAAAAAGAAAGGAGTTCCAATTAGCAAAGAAAGACGATTCTTATAATTGCGTTCGTTTTCGTGTAATATATCATCATTCGCCTGATCAATAATGGATTGTATACAAACACCATCATTCTCCGTCATCGAAAATGCTACATTCAGTACTTTTTGCATACAATAGGTATATTTCTTTGAATTATGCAAATAAAATTATTCTATTAGCATAATTTTAGTAGAATAATAAATGCGAGAATAGAATGAGTGGTGGAAAAAAGACAAAAAAGCAGTTCCGATTTCTAAGCATTTATATCCGATTTTTAAGGCAGAAGTACAACAAGTAATCCGCTGGGCAATTGACGCTTGCGAAGTTTTATGTCCCATAATATATGCAACATTTGGTGGAAAAGCAATTTGTGTAGTAATTTTGCAGTCGCAAACGCAATTAAAAACCTCCTGCTCCCGCTGGTCGCGAAATCTAAACTATCTAAACTAACAAATAGGGATATATTACTAACCACGGACGAGCACGGATTTACACGGAAACGAGGGGTATGATTAACAACAACATAAACAACATAAACAACATAAATCAACAACATATTGCGCCCAAAACAACACATTGGGCGCTACGCGGGAGATATTACCAACCACCGATGAGCACGGACAGGCACGGAAACGCTGAGCTATAACCGCCTACGCCTGCGGCGAGAGATCTAAACTATCTAAACTAATAAATAGGGAAACAATGAAGATTAACAAGCTGAACCAAAAATTGAGCGTACCTATTGAGAGGTACACCTTAATATAATAAATAATCTAAACTAAAACACATTTTTATGATGAATCAATCTAATTTGATTACCGAGAAGCAAGACCTTCTCATCACCCCAAACCTCCAACCTAACCAACTACCAAACCTACTTGAGCAAGCTGTTGCTGTCGCACCCGTTGGTGAGACACGCGACATGCTGCTGCTCTCCTTACTCACCAATTGCGGCTATGCTCTGCCTGCCATGCGTATGCTCCACGGTCGCCCTCATCACACCTACAGTCCCGAGCTGCTGACCATGATTGTCGCCCCTGCTGCCTCGGGCAAAGGTATCATGAACTACGGACGCCTGCTCTTGCAAGCCATTGAGGGAAGCACCCCACGAGATCACGCATCTCGTCGGGGACCCCGCTGCAACCACGGCAAGCAGGTGTATATCCCTGCCAACTCGTCCGCCTCAGCCCTCATTAAGGTCATGGACGAGTATGACGGACGCGGTATTGTCTTTGCCACGGAGATGGACACCCTCACTCAGACACTCCGTGCCGCCTATGGTCATTTTGGCGACCTTGTTCGTTGTATCTTCGAGCACGAGACCGTTAGCCAACTCCGCCGCCAAAACAACGAGTTCATCGAGATTCGCAACCCGCGTATTGCTATGCTCCTCTCTGGTACGCCCAACCAAGTAGCACCATTGCTCCGCAATCGCGAGAATGGACTGATGTCCCGCTTTAGCTGCTATGTAGTCAATAGCCGTATGGACTTTGATGATCATGTGTGGGACGTAGAGGAAGAGGGCAATACGCCGAGCGAAGCCGTTCTCTATGACCGCCTTGCGACGGAATTGGGCGACCGCTACTTGTGGATGGAGACGGCAGGACACGAGTGTTATTTCTACCTCACAGACGCGCAACTCAAGACCATCAAACGTATGTTCCGCAGCGAGTATGACACTTATAGCCAGGAGTTTGGCGACTTGTTCGATGCTTCACTCAAGCGTATGCCTGTCATTATGAAGCGTATTGGTATGATCTTGACGGGCTTGCGATTGGATATGAAGAAGCCATTGCCTGAGCGCGTGGTTTGCTCGGAGGAGGATTTTCAGACAATGCTACTCATTGGTCACAAACTGCTGATGCACGCGGCGATGGTGTTCCAAATGATGCCCGAGCTGAAAGCCACTCCTGTGGGTGAGATAGGGGGCAATATGTTGCAAAAGCAGTTCTTCCAAATGCTTCCCACGGACTTCACTAAACAAGATGCAGTGAAGCAAGCGGAAGTCCTTGGAGTGAGCGTGAAGACAATTGAAGTTTGGTTGCAGAAATATATACAATCATCAAATATAGAACGAGTTATGCACGGCAGTTACCGCAAGGCAATATGTAAAACAGCGTAAATAGGATTTATAGGTTTTTCAGGATTTGCAAAACCTATAAAACCTGAAAAACCTAAAAAACCTAACTCATAGTTTGTTCCTCTCTCGGTATCCTCTTTGCCTTCTCCTCCCCTTTCAGGGGGAGGCCGGGAGGGGGGCTTTCTCCTTATCTATACTATGACATTACTATGTGATTACTATGATATTACTATGTTCTTCAAAGCACTTCATAGTAGAATCATGCCTTTAACCTTTAAACTCTAACCTTTCAAATTATGGCAGAATACAAAACCATTGCGCCCGTCGATTATGTAACGGGCAAACTCAACAAAAAAGACAAAACAGTCTTTCGTCAAAAATTCGCACGCGACTCCAATGGCGCGGTCATCCGTCCCATGAAGAAGGAGGTGTTTGTCGTTCAGAACCCACGCGACTGGAAGAAAAAGCCAGCCAAGGGCGCGGAAAAGGTGAAGCAAGACCGCTGGGCAGAAGCTTGTGCGAAGACCAAAGCTATTTTGGACGACCCTGAACAACGCGCTCTGTGGCAGCAGCGTTGGCAAGCGCAACTCAAAAAGGCAGAACCTGATGCGCCGATGGATCCACACATAGGCAAGCGCAAGATTTACATCAAGTTTGACTGCTATGTCCGTTCGAAAATATGGCGTGAGCTGTGCTCCACCCCGTAAGACGACTGCTACTCAGTATGAAGAGGATGTGTCTAACCCGACACATCCTCTTTTTATTGCGAAAATCTATGCAAATGACTTTAATATCTCCGTTAGCATGTGTACATAATAAAATGGTATGCTTAATAGACGATTTTATTTTCCGCACAAGGTACTCAAAATCTTTGAATTACGCAAATATTTTATTAAATAATTGTTTCAAAACACAAGTAAAATTTGCTTATTCTTGTTTCAAAACACAGGTATAGCCATTGTATTAGACAAGTTCTTGCAACTCCATAATATCTAATAACGTGTAGTTGACTCCATCTATATGTGACTGCCAACATTGATGAAAATGACCATAGTACCAATGCCTCAACGGATGATTACCACGCAGCAAATGTGCATAAATATCATCCAGCGTTTGGCGTTCTTGGGTAGTATCATTCCATAGTGCCGAATCTTTCAAGCACCATGTAGATAAACCTCGCTTGGTCTGCAATTCGCAGAAGGAAGGTGCCGTATGCGATACAACTGTATCTATTTTTATACCCTGCTCTACAAGAAAATCCAAAGCCATCGGATTATATATTGGTGCTTCATCCGTCCAATATGCTTCGCGTTCGGGACATGCCTCCATCCATTGCAAACGCACACTACGATCAATAGAGATCGCCCCACCTACACAGAGGATATTATGATTGCATGCTTGCAAAAGGGTATAGTCAGGAACCGTTTGCCAACGCTCGTGTGTAATGCGTTTGTTGTCATTGAAATATGCAGGATTATCGTGGTTGCCTCGCAACATAACAATCCAAAGATTATCGGCACAAAGGTAGTGTCCGATTTTCTGGTAGATGTTTTCGTAGTATTCAGGAACTTCAAAACCAAAGCCACAGTCGCCAGCTACAATTATCAATGCATCGTGAATACCATACGTAACACGAAGTTTTTCAACAAGTGCAACAAATTCACCATGTATGTCACCACACACAACAATGGATTGTGCATCTGGGAAGGATAAAATAGGCGCAATCATTCTTCAACTTATTTAATGCATATCATCATCACCCACAAAATCTTCATAGGACAATTTTACAAAATCTTTGAATAGTGTTTTCAGTGATCGATAACGATACTTTCTTTGAAGGTGCAATCCCTTCTTTAAAAGTCCATGCAAAGCGGGAGGAATGGAAGTTAAGTCTAAATGTCCTTCTTGACGTTTTTTCGACATATATTCTGCCCATTGCCCAGGTTCAAGCATATCCTCTGGCATCGCCCCAATATATGGTAATTCATCCGTAAGTATCTCATACAAAATGGCACACAAGGCAAAAACAGAACAAGGAGCATCCCAGGCATGTCCATTGATATATTCTGGAGGATAATAAGGCTCAGCGGTATGAGGAGGAGGAAAGGATAATACTGATAACTGCTTTAGTTCGATATCCCAATCATCATTCATTTCAATGTATTCAGGACATACCCCTTCAAGAATAGTATCAGCTTCTGGGCATTTAGATAAATCTTCGGTCAATGCTCCGAAAATCACATAACCAATATACGGTGGCAGTGGTGCCTGTGTTTCAAAAAGAATTTGTAAATTTGTCATGGGGTGGATATGTTTTAAAATGTCAACAATTGATTAAGTATTTTTCTCTAAATAACCTGCAAGTAGGAGAATCGTTAAACCACTCTCAACACCCTCTTTAGTACTAATTCCATATAATACACAAGCATTAGGGATTAGGTCATTCATCAAGTGCATCATCATATTCGTGCCCTGTGATACGATATCTTCAGAATAGTTACCATTGCAGGTGATGTGTAAAATAATTTCTTCGATACCCTCTGTTCCCATCTCGTTTATCAGTTGTGATAGTTTATCGAAGCTTTCTATTGTTAGTGAGGGAGTCTCTAACTTCGCTGCCTTGATGTAATCCGAAGCGCTTTTAAGATTGGCATAGTCCGCCAAATCCACCGAAAAAATTGGATTGTTTGCATACGCCTCCTCTGCGAGACGCTCAATAGTAGTAAGATCTGTAATAATCATAGTTGTACGATAGGAGTTTATTAAGCTCTGTTATTCTGATGCATATGGCAAATCAGCTATCCCCTTTATATATTTTGCGGGTATGTAATCTGTTTGCCAAACATCGTTGGTGATTTTGTAGAAAACATATCCATCTGCTGCCATTGCTGCACTGTTGATTTCGAGTACTTCTGGCATATTCTGGTATCCTCCTAAGAAGTAAGCCTTTCCATAGATTGGAGATAAATGAAGTCTTGTGTGGTTCATCGGTTTTATACCTTCTTTAAAAATGAGGGGCAAACTGTTCTCTACTATTCCATAATATAGCACATTAGGAGGGGGCATTGGAATTGCGTCACTCTCTATTTTGATAGAGTGTCCATATAAGGCGCGCACCTTCGTCTTGTCATCCGAGAAAATAAATCGCCCGTCGTCATCAAACAAGACAAGTGCGCTGATGACACATTCTTTATAGCCAGATTCTTTACATAGTACATCAACTGACACCCAACCATATTTATCTGGTAAATTGGAATGTTGAAGCAGATAGGCAAGGCGTTTAGATTGAGCAGGAAATTCTGGAGTGAAAGCATTAGGTGGTAATTCAGACTCAGGTGAAACAATATTTGGAGGTAACATAATTAATAAGTATTTGTTTTTTATTTCATCTCGTTTTTAATCAATTAAGATGTTAAATAGCATAGATAATAGCTATAAATTAATTATGAGTATAATTATTCCAACTATAATTGCTAAAATTACTAATACCCCAAAACATCCAATATCATTATCGTTGTCATTATTCTGAGTAGGTGGAGGTGAAGGAGGAAGTGGAGTCGATGTGGGATGGCTTTTGACTGGGATTGGAGTATCCCTTTTTTGAATCATTGACTTTACTTTAGGTGTTAAATTAGGATTTCTCTTCAAAGCCATATAGACAGATATCGCAGAGTCATGAAAACATCTTAACATTACCTCTTCACGATATGTTTCTGCAGCTACTTTTACACGAACTTTACATGCAACTTTCTTTTTTTGCAACATATCATCTTCAAAGGGCTTTAACAAATCTTCTATTTTTTGACGTTCTTCTGCAATTTTCCTCTGTCTTTCTCTTTCTGCTGCTATTCTCTTCTGTGCGGTTTCTTGCGCTGCACGAATTCGTTCCTCTTCGGCTTTTCTTTTGGCTTCTTGTTCTGCGGGTATGGTTACTGTTTCAAAATAGTGTGATTGAGATTTTGAAATAAATTGCGCATTTCGATAGTACGCGGTATTATCTGAGAATGGAGGCGTAGATGGGAATTTGAACCATTGGTTCTGTATTAACTGACGCTTTAGATCCAAGTGTTGACGCTTTAGAAGTTCAACATCCTCGTAATTATATGGTTTGTCATATAAGTTGCTATCATCTTCATAATCAGACCATGCACGCTGACATTTGCCTTTTTCTAATTTTATGGCATGTTCTAATTGTTCTAACTTAACTTGATCTGCTTTTCTTTTTTGGTCAAAGGCATCCTTATCACGTAAAACTTGTGCCCGTTGTTGGTGCCCTTGTACAGCTTTCATTTCCGCCAAGTTCAATTCATCTCTCCAGCAGTCTTTACACAATATTCTCCCATCTGACATTCGATAATACTCATCGAATCTTTGGTGGCATCTTTGACATTGAAGCATAATGTATAAGTGTTTATTATTGTTCTATTAAAATCGTTATAATTATTACAACTTATAAAATTAAAGCAAGAAAAATTGAATATACATTAAAATAGCCATTATAATTCCTAAAACAATTAAAAACCTTATTTCTTTTTTTGATTGTTTTTCTATCTCTTCCATGTCCTTTTGCACTTGCTTTAAGTATTCCACATGTTCTCTATCTTTTCTTTCTTGTTCTTCTTTCTCTCTAGATTCTTCTGCCTTTTTTCTTTGTCTTTCATGTTCTGCAATTTTTCTCTGTCTTTCTAGCTCTTCCGCTATTCTCTTCTGCTCGGCTTCTTGCGCTGCACGACGGCGTTCTTCTTCAGCTTTTCTTTGTGCTTCTTGTTTTTTTTGTTTCCATTTTAAAAATTCTGGATCTGTTGCTTTTTTGAATTCTAGCCATTCTTGATATTCTGGATCAAGAACTTGTCTTGTAGGCTGTGGAAATGGAGGACGAAAAGGTTGTTATTTATCTCTTCTATTTTTTTCTTCAGTAGCTTTCCTTAGTGCTTCAAGTTCGTCGGCAGCTCGTTTCTGTTCATCAGCAGCACGTTTTTGCTCACGAAAGGTATTCGCTTGATCATCTAGTGATTGTAGGTGGTTATAATATGCGTCCGCCAAATCCTCTTCTTCTCTCCACTTGAATTTCTTTCGACATGAATAGTCATCTCTACAAATTTCAACATATTCATATTGACGACTCCATGTTCCCTCTATAAATTCTTTTCTAGCCATATTCAAGTTAATCTTAAAATTATCTTAAATTATTAGGATATCCCATCCCTGAGTATCCATTATTTCAAAAAACACTACCTATCATAAATGGAATCGTACTGATTGTCAATAACAGATGTGCTTTTTGATTACTCATTTATACTAAAAAATGTATTTATTAATATTTTTCTTTTGTCAATATCGTCATTATATATCCATTCGTAGTTTTTAATCGCATCAGAGATACAAAATATAAAAGCAACATCAACTCCACGATAATTTGCTATTGAGGATAAAGCCGAGGACTCCATATCAATGCACTCGATTCCTTGACATTCTAAATGATGTATTAACATTGGAGTTTCCATAAACAACGCCTCTGTAGTATAGCAATTTACCATATCTATTTTATAATTTCTTAATTTATTTTTTACATAATAATTCAAAGTCATTGATGTGGCTACATTCAGTATACATTTTCCTATGTAAAACTGAGAAACACCTTCTCCAATAAAAGTATTTTTAAGCAATACAATGTCCCCTATGGCATAGCGACCAAGACTACATGCATAACCATAAAATACAAACTCCGTAAATCCCAAATAAATCAAACAATCAAAATCTATCGCTGCTAATGCTGCTCCATTTCTTATAATAGCCAAAAATACTGGATTATTCTTATTATCTAATAAAAGAGAGAATATTTTAAACGATTTAACATCAACGACCAATGTTATATCATAGTCATTAAAATACTTTAAATAACTACTATTAAAAAACACATGACATAAACCTGAAAATTGTTTGATGTTCTTTTCAAAACCACGACCTCTAAGATAATTTGTGGGGCATATGATGGGATTGTTATTGCTTATTTGTTTTGAATACATAATGGAGATATTTTATCTTTTGTTTGATCAACAATGGCGGCACACCAAAATTGGCACTTATCACACCGAGAACAATTTGATTTTATTGCTTTTAAAGATTGTACAATCTTTGTATAAGTTAGACTATCTAGCAGTTCTCGTATGGAGTGATTGGTTAGATTTCCTATGTGCCACTTCTCTTGATACAATAGGGGACAAGGGGTAACCATTAATTCACTATTGATATATAATTGTCCAATTGCTGCATTACAATTAACTCCTCTAATATTAGCACGTGTGGTAATGTTCCTTTTCAATATGCTTTCATTAATTTTCTTTTGCACCAATCTTAGTTTATCATGAGTGAATTGTATATGCGAATAAGGTACAACAGGTGATACTTCGAATTTAAAGTGCAAATCTTCACATACTATTTTATGTACTTTATCAATATCCTTGTAATTGATATCGTCAATTGTCATTGAT
Source organism: Paludibacteraceae bacterium (assembly GCA_036307765.1). GTDB lineage: Bacteria > Bacteroidota > Bacteroidia > Bacteroidales > Paludibacteraceae > Colicola. The sequence continues at coordinate 45,461 of JAXJWX010000091.1, forward strand.
ACTTGCACATCAGCCCCTTTTAGCAATTCCAAAGCTTTTAAAGTTCGTCTAAAAGTTCCACAACCTCTTCTATAATCATGAGACTCTTCAATGCCATCTAAACTAATTCTATAACAATCTACATATCTTTTTATTTCGGTAATATTAGTTATGTTTATTAATGTAGCATTAGTAAATAATTTCACATAAAACCCATATAATTTGGCTAATTTTATAATCTCAATAAAATTATTATGTACTATGGGCTCTCCCCCACTTATTTCTAATGATAAGATTCCTATATTGGCTAAATCTTTCAATATTACGTCATATTTTTCGAACGGCACAAATTTCGGCTTAATATTATTGAGGTAACAATGCTGGCAATGTAAATTACAAGATGATGTAATAGCGAAATGAACAGATAATAATCTAGTGTCTGTATTGTTAATTGAAGGAACAAATGAATGATCTTGGTTGATTATTGACATATTTTTCATAGTTGCAATAATATCAATAACATCTTGTTCTATTTCTCTAGGATCAGTTTCATAAAATGTCTCTTGGAATTCTTTTATTATGTCAATAACTTTTGTCTTTCCATCAAGTTTTGACCAAACCTCAAAAAATGTATAATTTCCCTCATACACTTCGCCATTATAATCAAGGACAATCAAAGTTCCGTTCGAATTATAATTGCTAATACGGCTCCTTGAATAATATTCGTTTAACATTAGCACTTTTAATATTGGTTACAAAATCAAATTCTCAAAAACTTTATAGAGTGTAATCATTGCTATATCTTAACCCATTCGTTTATTTCTTTTGTTGAAATATGCCAATCTATGATTTCGCTATCTTGTGGATTACAATATTTGCAAAAGGGGTGTGGTCTATTTAGTTTCTTTAATATATTTCCCATATCCTCTTCTTGATATATGTCATTATAATCTTTGTCTGTATATTCTAGTGGTAAATTGAAATGTTTGGCCAAATGTATACTATGTGCCGTAATATCACAAGTATATAATTTTCCTTCAAATAAATTTACACTTGCATTTGCATGAGTACAATGATACCAACTTCTAATACACATTTGCTTTCCACTTATATCCATTTTAAAATTTCGAAATTTTTTTATACCAGTATCTATATCTATTTTAACAGTGACATTATTTTTTGTTGCTAATTTATAAATTAAAGTATAATCAAGATTTATCGGATAGTAACTTACGATTATATCAATATGAAATTTGGCACATACTTCCCAAAATTTTTCATTCATGTCTGGCAACAATAAGCCATTAGTATGAATTGCGATTTCGTATTGAGGGAAGTTTAATCTTGCGATTTCCATAAATTCAATAATCTGAGGATGTAACAAAGGCTCGCCCCCCATTAATCTTATACGTCTAATATTCCCTTTGCTTAAAAAAGCTAATCTCTTAATGTCATTTTGAAAAATTTCTTTAGACATAAAATATTTTTCTGCCAATGGCGCAAAATGACAACAACATGCACAATTTAAATTACAATGATTCGTTAGATGTATCTCCAAATAATCTAACGCTACTTTATTTCTATTCTTTTCCAATAAAATATCTAAGATCATGCGCAAAATTATTTTAAAATCAAATCAACAGTTCGAGTTTTGTCGGGTATAGTTAAATATTACATGCTGCCATTGATTAGTCTCTGATTTACTAGCTTCAATCATAGTATACCCATTCTCACAAAGTTTGTTTATAACATAATTTATTTTTTTCTGAACACTATCAATTGACTTATATAATTGACCTATTGGGCTGTGCGGATGTAATGTACAGGGGAATAAATTAATTTGTTGGAAACGAAGTGAGATTAAGTGTTTTAAAGTTTCATCTATATCGTTCTGTTTTTCTGTTGGATACCCAATTATTATATGTGTCGTTAAATACAAATTATTGTTATACTCTTTTATTTTTTTTATAAATTCAATAAACTCCACAACATTTAAATTTCGATTCATATCTCGAAGAATGTTGCTGCTAAATGATTGTATTGGAATTGTTATTTTAAATAGTAAATTTGAATGATTTTTTATAAAATTATAAAATTCATTTCTATAACCTAATATCCACTTTGGATTAATTTCGAAATCAACACCCTTAATTTGAGTGTACGAACATATTTGTTCTAACAACTTAACAATGGTTAATTGACAGTCTATTCCATAGCCACCTCCGTCATCAGCGACTAATCTTATGTATGAAAAGTTTTGTTTTAAGGCTTTCTTTAGTTCTTCTATTATTGTACTAATAGCTTTGCTTTTATGGTGACCTATAACTTTTTTTATGGCACAATATGAACAATTACCATAACAACCCTTTGATATTCTTATTAAAAAGATATCACTCTTAAATATAGTATCATAATAAATATCATTTCCATCTTGTATATATTTAAGTTGCAGTTTGCAGGGGGGAAAATACATTTCTATGTCTTGCAATGCCTCATTGTTAATCACAACTACATTTTTGCTTAAGTTCAAGTTGTGCATTCCTATAATAGGAAAACAACCAAACACGAAAACATAATTGTAGTTTTCTTGAAAAAAATATAATTTTCGACAAGAGTCCCAGGACATTTCTTCAGAAAAAGAACAAGTAAAAAAGAATATTATATTGGCATCATGGGGGTTGTCAACAATTGTATATCCATTTTTTTGTAAATATTTTTTCACCCAAAAAGAATCTAGCTCCCTTCTTTTACATGCATTACAACATATATAAATTCGTGCAGGATCCATAAGAAAATAATAGTTAGATTCTTTTTTATTAATAGGAATTATATCCATGAAAAGTAAACAATGATTTGCTATATTCTTATCTCATTTTATGGTAAACTAACATGAGTTCGATATAAAGACCACCTATTTCAGCTGCTGTTTATATTCGAACTCATGTTAATTAAGTATTACGCATAGACTCACTTATTGACAACACATCATAGATTCTAAAGTTTGTTGTGCAGATTTTTTAATTTCTGGTTTTTTCCATGTTTTCATACAAATTTCCTTTCGTTGAAAATAATACAGTTACTAATTTAGATTGCGCCAGTATATTGAAAAGAGCAACTTATAAAAATAGAATGTTATCTATTTTTCTCCGCTTGCTCGGCTTCATATTGACATTTAGGAGAACAATAGGTTCTTCGACTTCCTAACCAAATTCTACCTTGTCCTTTTCCAATTACAGGATCTCCACACCATGCGCATGTGGCAACCATTCCAGCGTCATTTAATGGCTCTTTTACAAAAAACTCATAATCAAAATTTTAAATATTACGTCGGTTCTTATACTTTTATTTTATGTTGGCATGTAATCTGAACCGATTTAAGATCACATGCTGTTATACTTACATTTTACTCACCAAAATACTATTCTTTATCAGGCCAATAGGTTTGCTGAACAATATCAGTTTTTCCACTTGAATCTGATTTAACGGTTCTTCCGTCATCTTCATTAATGATGTAATGTATGTGACTTCCCCCATCTCTTTTATCTTCATCTTGTCTCGTAGAGCAATAATCGTTACCACTTTTGAAAGATTGATAACTGGAATCTTCCCACTCTCTTCTATCTTTTGAAGCTTCGGTTGGAGTAGCGTAATCTTGAATATGATTATGTTTATTACTCATAACTAATACTGCCAGTTATATACCGTCGGCTCGTCGGTTTTTAAGATAAACATCAATAAAAGTGTACTACTCACACATTGCAGTGTGACATTATTCAGAAATTATCTTTGACGTTCACGCACATTCTGACAGATAGGACAAAGTCCCATTCCATTTTGAAGGATTTCGAGTGGCCAAGATTTGCCACAACCTTTGCATGTTCCCATTTCCATAATTATTAGATTTTATTTCCTACTCTTACAGCTTCGTAGGTCCTGCTTGGATACAACACAAAAAAGCGGGACTGCACTATTACTGCTCCGCCATCCGAGGTTCTAGCATGACCTTCTATTCCAAAGAAAATTTATGCTAGATTAAACGGATGACCAAAAGTAAAGAGCGTTTAAACGCCTTTTATGTCTGTGTCCCTCACCTAAAAATGTTCAAACATCCCCAGCGTGAGATTCACCGTGCAAAGGTACAACAAAATTTTGAATAATCCAAATATTCGCTATATTATTGCAAAAAATATTTTTATCGGAGTTTTTGCAACTCCTAAGTGTACATTTAAAAATGTTTGACTTCAACCTATTTAATACTCAAATAAATCATCCATAGTTATTACTTTTTGGATAGAACTTGAATATGTATTTGGGGTTAAGCCATACGGACTAATATATGTGGCTTGAATACCGAATCTAATTCCCGTTTGATTAACAAAAGCCGCTTGGCGAGTACGGAACTTCAAGTCAGCATCTTTAGTAATCGTATATGGCAAATTGCTATATTTGATTTCACATAGATTGATTATTCTATCGGCACGCTCTATGAGCAGGTCTATTTGTGCTTTTTGTTCTTTGTCAGTACTGCGCCATGAATAATATTCAGTTCCTATTTGATCGATACCAATGGCTTTTTTAATTTGAAGGATATGCGACATACAAACACGCTCAAATGCCAATCCAAAGAAAGTATTTGTTTTCGGTGAAAGCAAATTATGACTCCAATAGTGTTCATCATTGGATGGCGTATCTAAATAGGTATGATAGAATTGCACAAACGAATCAGACAATACATAATATCCACCTGTCTTGTTGATTTTTTTCAAACGTACCCTATGGTAACAAATGAAATCACATTTTTCGAGATTATCCAACAACTTGGTCAATCCGCCTCCGTCCGATTTCCCCAAATGTTCCGCCAATTCATCACGCGTTAATCCGTAGCGATGATTCGCTAAAGCTCCAACAATCGTCATATATGGTTCTGGATTGGTAAAAAGCGAAGAAAATAATCGATAGTATTCTTCACAAAGTTCACCTTGAGCAGTAAAGAGCAGTCTATCAATAGCTTCCGCCACACTTTCGGATGACTTAATAAGGCTCAAATAGTATGGTACACCTCCGAAGACCATATATGCTTGCATGATGGACTGTCTATCCCATACCATACCACGCGCTTGAAAATACTCTTCGCATTGTGCTAAGTTGAATGGGTGAAGATGCATAGTATGGGTGATTCGATTATGCAATCCACCATGGTTATTGACTATATTATCTACCATCCATGAAGTTGCAGAACCACAGACGATGAGTATTAGATTATTATGTTTTGATACCCAACTATTCCAAAAATGACCTAATGCAACCACAAAACGAGTACTACGCACGTCTAAGCATGGCAACTCATCAATAAAAATCACTTGACGCTGATCTTCCTTTATTTTGGGGGTAAGCGTTTGCTCCAAAGCAAAGAAAGCATCCATCCATGTGTTAGCATACAAACCAGTATAACCAATCTTGCGAAGCGAATGATTGAATGCGGCAAATTGATCTTCCGAACTACCATGAATAATACCAGAAGTCTCAAAGACAATCATATCAGCAAAAATATTGCTGATTAAAAATGTTTTTCCAACACGGCGACGACCATACATGGCTATAAATTCCGCTTGCTGCGAGTCCACATAACTTTGTAAAAGAGCCTTCTCATTCGTTCTTCCTATCAGTTGCATAACGATATATTGTTTAAAATTCGCTGCAAAGGTACAATAATTCTATGAGATTTGCAAGAGTTCGGTCGCGAAATTGATATTTTTTTGCTTAATTTCGCCACTAAAGTAGATAGTTCGGTGGCGAAATTGGTGAATTTTTGTTCAATTTCGCTACGGGTTCCTAAAATACTTGGAGAAAGTGTCGTGTTTGATATGGGTATTGAAGGTCTTGTTGATTACGGCAATGAAATGCGTATGCGGACGGATGTCGGCAAGCAGTTCTTTTCGGCTTTGCATTTTCCTTACCACCCTTGCCAGCTCTGCTGCTGGGGTGGTGGGGTGCGTGGCTGCCTCGCGTAACTGGCGCGTGATGAGATGGCGTGAGTTACCAACCACTTGCGGATTATAGAACTGGCTCAACTCAGTGGAACGAGGTCTGCTTTTGGTTTTGGTTTGGTCGATGATATACTGCTGAAACTCCGACAGATAGCGCGCATAATCGCGGTATTGCTTGTCAGTGAGATACGGTTTCAGACCTTGCAGAGCTATAGCCGCCTCTTCTTGCGTTTGCTGAAGCAGACGCGTCATGAAGTAGCGCTTTTGCGGTTGGTGGGATTGATAGAACCTTCGGTTATCCGCATCCCATTCAGCTTTCGCGTTTGCGACAAAAGCGGCATAGAGGGTATATACATCGGGAATATCCATTTGCACATGCTTGAGCATGATAGCCGATGGCGATTGCAGCCAGCCAATCATGCTATCCACCCAAGTCATAGGATGGGTGATGGTATCCTGACGGATATAACTGTCCATCGTGGTACAAGCAGCATAGGTCAGCAGTTGGGCAGGAAAACCATAGAGCAACACTTCGGGTTCTGGATTAGCAGAATCTAACAGCCCCAACGCCTCGTTAAGCTTATAGATATAGCGCTGTTCATCTATATGGATTTCCATATCCGTAGTCAGCTTGTCGCTGTCGGATAGTGGCGCTATCTGCTCTTTTACTCGCCATTGCAAGTAGCATAGTCCTGCGTCTGCCAAATCATCGTATGAGGGAGATTCGCAAAGAAAGTCGTCTTCGACAAAGTCGCACCACCATTGTAGTTCCTGTTGCAAGGCGATTATTGGGTTCATGCGGGCATATTGCTGCGCGTGGTAGTCATGCATATCCGCCTCTAAGCAACGAATATCCCAAGCATCGCCTAACTGTAATAAGTAGGCGATGAAACCTGTAACGGGAATATCCGCTGTGGGCAAATGGTAGAGATAGGTGATGTCGAGCATTAGCGTGTAGCCTGGTAGATACGTGGAGCTATCTCGCTGTTGTCCATCCAACCTGTGAAGCGTTCAGCTCCTACGCCTACAGCGAAGACAGGCACTGCTGTGGCTGAATGGCTATGCGTGGTCCAACCCAAGCCCGCTTTGTGGTTCACCAGTTCTTTGGCTTTCGCCGCCAAAGCGTTGATGTCAGCATAGAGCGTCTTGAGCGACTCTTGCTGGCGCATCATATTACTAAAAGCCTCCTGCAAAACTGCCTCTTCTTCAGCTGTCACCGACAAGTCGCCAAACAAACCTGTGTTCGCTGCCAAGAACGCCTTCACCTGCTCCCATGTGAGTTGCTCTGCATATTGCTGACACAAAGCCGTGAGGCGAGCAGAAAGGGTGTCCGATGAACACTTCTGGTGCGCCAAGCGCTCCAAACGCAATGGTTGGTTATTGCCGAGTGCCATACCACCCGTCTCGTGGTCGGCAGTCACTACGATAAGTGTCTCGTCGGGGTGTTGCTCATAGAAACGGTATGCCACCTGTATCGCGCGGTCGAAATCCAAGACCTCTTGGATATTCGTTGCCCCATCGTTGCCGTGACCTGCATAATCAATCTTGCCGCCCTCAGCCATCATGAAGAAACGGTCGTGCATGGAGAGATGCTGGATAGCGATATCCACAATCTGCGCCAAGTTGAGGTCGCCCTCTTGCTGGTCAATGGCATATGGCAATGCCTCTGCGCCCTTGTTTGGATTATCCAGATTAACTTGTGGCACGAGTAGCATTTTCTTTTTCTTCAGGTTCTTTTGCGCATCGGCATAGCTGCCCACGAGGGTATAACCATGCTGCTTGCAGAGGTCATAGAGGTTAGGCGCCGCAGCATCGTCTTTATTCACAGGGCGTTGGAAACCGCCACCACCAAAGAAATCGAAGTTCGACTCCGCGAGGTGGGTGCCAATGAGGTAGTAGTTACTACGCTTCTCAGCATGCGCGTAATGCGAAGCAGGGGTAGCATGATCCACAGGCACGGTGGACATGATACCAATACCCCACCCCTCTTTCTTCAGGTTGGATGCCACGCTATAGGCGGGTGCACCGTCAGGCGTTTGGCCGATCATACCGTTGTTGGTCTTCTTGCCCGAAGCGAGGCAAGTGCCTGCCGCAGCGGAGTCGGTGATACCATCCGAAGCGGAGAAAGTGGCAGCTTGACCCGAATAAGGGAACTGGGTCATGAGCAGCTGTACACGACCGTTCTCGCCCTGGAGGGCTGCCTGGTACATCTCGGCGGTGAGCACTTGGTTAGGTCCCATGCCATCGCCAATGAAGAAGAATACATACTTGGCCTGAGCCATTATCGCTACTGCCAAACACAGTAGCCATGCGGAAAGAAGAAGACGTTTCATATTTTCTGTTTTAAAGGTTAAAGGCTAAAGGCTAGAGGTTAAAGGCTGGTATTATGCAGCAAAGCCGCTATTTTTTGGCCTTTCGCCTAATCGCCTCTCGCCTTTTTTCCTAATTACCTGATTTGACTATTTCCTCGGCACGAGCGAGGGCACCATTGATATGGTTGCGCACGTTCTCGCGACCGATCTTGTTGACTAATCCAGCTTTGTCCAGGGTGTTGAACACTTTCTCATTGACACCAGAGAGCACCAGTTGTATGCCATCGCGCTGCAAACGCATATGCAATTGCTCCAGGTTGTGAATACCTGTGGAGTCGATAAACGACACCTTACGCATACGGATGATACGCACTTTTTGGTCGCCACTATGCGTGCGGCGGCTGATGTCGTCGAACTTGTTGGCGATACCGAAGAAGTATGGGCCATCAATCTCATATACCTCGGTGTATGGCGGAATCTTGAGGGTCTCAAGGTCTTGACCGTGCAAGCGCAGGTCGTTGTTGTGCGTTGGGTCGAGTTCGTTGGTAAAGGACTGCACCGTGGTGGACTCGTTGGTACGCTTGATGAAAAGGATAACCGCCAACAACAGTCCCACCTCGATAGCGATCGTGAGGTCGAAGAGCACGGTCAAAATGAACGTCACAATCATCACCAAGAAATCCGACTTAGGGTTCTTGGCAAGCCATACGATGGAGCGCCACTCCGACATATTGTAACTCACCATGATCAATATACCCGCCAGACACGCCATAGGTATCAGTCCGACCAGCGGACCAAAAAACAGCAGTACCGCCATGAGCACAATAGCGTGCACGATACCTGCCACTGGTGTCTTACCGCCGTTGTTGATATTGGTCATGGTACGCGCGATAGCGCCCGTAGCAGGGATACCGCCAAAGAATGGCACCACCACGTTCGCCACACCTTGAGCTATCAACTCGGTGTTGGAGTTATGTCGATCGCCTATCACACCATCTGCCACCATAGCAGAGAGCAAAGACTCAATAGCGCCCAACATGGCAATGGTGAACGCCGCAGGGAAAAGACTCTGCACCAAGCTCCAGAAGGTCTGACCCTCTGCCAATTCGAAAGAGGGTAAATGTGGCGCAGGAATACCGTTAGGGATAGTATAGAGGTCGCCGATGGTCTTGATACTCTCCACGCCCGCATAGCGGCGCAACAGCCATGTAACGAGTGTCATCAGGATGATAACTACCAAGGAACCAGGGATTTTCTTGCTGATGCGAGGCATAAAAATCAATATCGCCAACGAGGTGATACCTATACCGAACGCCCACCAGTTGATATCCTTCCAGTGCTCGGCGTAGCATACCCATTTATGGATAAAATCCGCAGGCACACCCTGGATGTTCATACCAAAGAGGTCGTTCATCTGCGTAGAGAAAATGGTCAGCGCAATACCTGCCGTGAAGCCCACGATCACAGGATAAGGGACAAACTTAATGATACTGCCCAGCTTGAACACGCCCATGAGGATAAGCATGATACCCGCCATGATTGTGGCGATGAGCAAGCCCGCGAGTCCGTGCTGCTGAATCACACCATAGATAATCACAATGAACGCGCCCGTAGGACCGCCAATCTGCACTTTGCTACCACCGAAAGCGGAAATGATAAATCCTGCTATGATAGCCGTAATAAGACCTTCTGCAGGTCCTACGCCAGAGGCGATACCAAAAGCAATAGCCAATGGAATAGCCACTACGCCGACGATAATTCCTGCCACAGAGTCTTGCAGCAGTTTTTGCTTGGTGTAGCTCTTCAGCGTGTGGAAGAGCTTAGGTTGAAAAACATCGTTGAATGATAGTTTCATATTATTCTCATTTTTAGGTTAGAGGTTAGAGGTTAAAGGCTAAAGGCGGGTAATATGCGGCTGCGCCGCTGCTTCTTGCCTCTCGCCTTATAGCCTAATAGCCTTTAGCCTAATTCTTACTTACTCATTAAATGGGCGCAGCATTTCCTTGGGCGCAGCAGCCTCAAAGCGCACTTTTTTCTCGGTCATGGGGTGGATAAACTCCAGCACTTTGGCGTGCAGACAGAGGCGGTCAACGGGCGAATACTCGTTGCCGTGTCCATACTTGCGGTCGCCAATCACGGGATGCCCCACGCTCTGCATGTGCACACGAATCTGATTGGTGCGACCCGTCTCGAGGTTCAGTTCTACCAAACTCACTGGCAACTGCTGATCGCCCTCGCCCATAACGGTCGATTTGAGCACCTTGTAGTGCGTCACGGCTTTTTGTCCGCCGTCGTCTTTAGGAGACGAATAGACCATGCCTGTGTGTGGGTCTTCGGTCAGCCAAGTGGTGATGGTGCCCTCTTTCTGCTCAAACTGTCCCTCTACGAGGGCCACGTAGGTGCGTTTGGTGACCAGTTGTCGCCAATAGGTGCGCATATACTCTTGCAGTTCAGGGGATTTGGCAAAAACCAGTACACCACTGGTCTCGCGGTCGAGGCGGTGCACCACATGCACGGTGTTGCGTTTGGACTCTTTCTTGACATACTCTTTGAGGATAGAGTATGCGGTCATCTCGCTGCTCTTGGAGTTGTATGGCACAGTGAGGAGTCCGTTCTTCTTCTCCACAATGATGAGCGCATCATCTTCGTAGATGATACGCAGTTTGGGGTGACGGAGCTCAATATTGCCACGACCTTGCAGGACTTGTACCACATCGCCCGCCTTGAGCGGAGTGTCGTGACGAGTTTGAATACCTGCATTGACGGTCACGCGACGTTGACTGAGCAATTGTTTGACACTGGTGCGGGTCATACCGCCCAGTTTAGAGAGCAGAAAGGGCATCAACTCTGCTGATGCCTCCACTCGAAAAGATGTATCTTGTTTGCGTTTCATTGTTTGCTAATTTTAATCCATTCTATCGCGGCTTTCACATTGATTACCAGCGTGATAAGGAACAGAACAAAGGTGAAAATATTATGCGTTAGCACATATATCACCATACCCGCCAAGGTGTAAATAATCCAGCATATCCATGTATCAATCTTCTTGTGAATCATCCAGAAGTTTGCCAAAATGGATGCTGCAATCATGAGGCCACCCATGATTTTGCTGAGTATCTCGTCTCCCAAACGGTTGCCATCCAACCATGTCACAAACAGGATATCCAGCAGTACGATAACCATCGTAAATATGACATTGAATATTACTCCCTTCACATTGAGCCACGAGGGCAGAACGTCTTGGTTCTTGGTTCCTGGCTCCTTGCTCCCCAGTGCTTGTTTTCTCCAGCGCAGTAGGGAAGTAGTCTGAAAGGGGATAAACAAGGCTATATGCAACACCACCAAATCCCAGTTGCCCCACAACGCGAACTGCCATGCCAGCAGTATCGCCATGGTGATAGCCCCCACAAAACCCGTGTAGTTTTTCGGATTTTGTATCGTCAATACATATGCTGTGCCTGCTACGCTGGCGGGAATACCCACAACGAAAGCCCAATCATGCCACTGCAACAATGTGCCACACAACGCGGGTACGCGCCACTCTATTATATATAATATAAGGAATAAGGCGGCATAAATACCCATCGAAATCAGTATTTGCTTGACGAATTCTTTCCACAAAGTCTGTTTCATGATGTGAAGGCGACTGCGTCGCGGTGTAGGGTGTAAAGTGTAAAGGCGGGGGATTAAAAAAGGCGAGCAATATCGCTCGCCTTTTTTGTTTACCGTATTAGTTACGCTTGCGGTTACCGTAGCGAGACATGAACTTGTCAACGCGACCTGCGGTATCCACGAGTTTAGACTTACCAGTGTAGAATGGGTGACTGGTGTTGGAGATCTCCAACTTGATCAATGGATAAGTGGTGCCATCGATCTCGATGGTGTCCTTCGTGTTAGCTGTAGAGCGAGAGAAGAACTGTGTGCCATCGGACATATCTTTGAAAACTACAATGCGGTAGCTCTCTGGATGAATTCCTTTTTTCATAATTCGTTTTCCTTTCTTTAGCGCTTATTCAGCAACAACGTTCAACTTAATTTCAGCCTTAACCTCGCGGTGAAGTTTAGCAGTAGCAGTAGCCTCGCCAAGAGTCTTCACAGCCTCGTCGATAGTGATCACCTTCTTGTCGATCTCGATGCCTTGAGCAGCCAAAGCCTCAGATACTTGAGCGGTAGTGATAGTACCGAAGATCTTGCCATCCTCGTTTGCCTTAGCAGAGAGGGTGATAACGGTGTTAGCCAATTTCTCAGCCAATGCTTGAGCGTCAGCGAGAAGTTTAGCCATCTTGTGCGCTTGTTGCTTGAGGTTCTCAGCCAATTGTTTGCGGTTGCTATCGTTAGCAATCACAGCCAAACGGTTAGGGATGAGGTAGTTACGACCGTAACCATCTTTTACCTTGATGATATCGTTCTTGTAGCCCAAGTTAGCTACGTCTTGAATCAAAATTACTTCCATGATGTTTCCTTTCTGATTAAATAGTTAATGACTCAAATTATTTCATCATATCGGTTACGTATGGGAGCAAAGCCAAGTGACGTGCTTTCTTCACGGCTTGAGCCACCTTGCGTTGATACTTCAAGCTTGTACCTGTGATACGGCGAGGCAGGATCTTACCTTGCTCGTTGAGGAACTTCTTGAGGAACTCAGGATCTTTGTAGTCGATGTACTTGATGCCAGACTTTTTGAAGCGGCAGTACTTTTTCTTCTTTGCCTCGTTGGTCTTTGGGGTCAAATAGCGGATTTCGTCATTTTGTGCCATGATTAAGCCTCCTCTTGTTCTACTGGTTTAACATTTGCGTTACGACGCTTTTGAGCGTACTCAAATGCGTACTTGTCAAGACGGGTAGTGAGGAAACGCAACACGCGCTCATCACGACGGAAAGATGTCTCGAGCTTCGCAATCATCTCAGGTTCTACATCAAATTGCAGCAAGGCGTAGAATCCCGTTGTTTTGCCTTGGATAGGGTAAGCCAATTTCTTCAAACCCCACTCCTCACGGTTAAGAATGGTACCGCCATTCTCCACGAGAAGTTTCTCGAATTTGTCAACCGCTTCCTTCATCTGTGGTTCAGACAAAACGGGAGTCAACACGAAAGCGGCTTCGTAATGATTTAACATAATGTTTGATTAGTTAATTAAATTGTTAATAATTAGTTATTTATCACTTTATTCACAACGCCCGCACACAGCAAGCTGTACGCAAACGCGCGAAAAAGCGTGCAAAGGTACTGCTTTTTTTTGGATTGACCAAATATTTTTTGATTTTTCTGCATTTTTTACAAATTTTCCAGCAAAATCGCCTCCATAATCCGATATGCCTCTAGGTTAGGATGCACACCATCCGCTGCGTATTTCTTAGGCAAACCGCCATGCTCATCCACCAATGCCGAATAGTAGTCTATATACTTGATTTTGTTGGCTTTGGCATACGCCTCAATCATCTGGTTGAGGCGCTTAATATCCTCCGCAGGGGTCAAGTTCGGACGCCATTTGAAGGCTGCCGCTGGTAACACCGAGCAGAGCACAGGTTTGATCTTATTGTATTTCGCCAATTCGCACATCGACTGAATATTCTGCAATATCTGTTCGTGCGCAATATAACCGTTATTCATCGCTATATCGTTCGTGCCCGCCATGATGATGACCATTTTGGGATTCAGTGCTACCACATCAGCCTGAAAACGGCTCAGCATTTGCGCCGTCACTTGTCCGCTGATACCACGCCCAACAAAGTTGTTTTCTGCAAAAAACTCAGGATGTTTACTTGCCCAACCATCGGTAATGGAATTGCCCATCAGCACCGCTGTCGGACGTTTCTTTTTCTTGCGATTTTCTCCGATTTCATCGGCATTTATCGAATCATTTTGGGCAGCATAGCGCTCGTGTTGCGCCCATGTTTTTTGTGCCACAGCGCCGCAACAGCAAGCAGCAAATAGCACCATCAAAAAAAGTACTCGTTTCATAGGTCTAATTGTATTTTTGCTGCAAAGGTACTGCTTTTTTTCGACATACGCAAATTTACGCCAAGCAAGATAAAAAACTTGCGCGGCAATCAACACCCTACTGTACTCAGAGAAAACTGTTTTTCGAAAAAAATCCCCGTTTTGCTTGCGTATATTCGTTTTTTTTTGTACCTTTGCAGCGGATTTCGTGCGCATATGCGTAGGTAGAGCGTGCGAACATATTTAGAACGCGAAATATAAACAACTGACAAATAAAACGTTAATAACAAAATGAAACACTTCAACGAGTACAAACAACTGAACTTGGCAGAGTTGAGCAAGCAGATCCTTGAGCAATGGGAGAAAGAAGACTTGTTCCACAAGAGTATCGAAACACGCGAAGGCAACCCTTCGTTCCTCTTCTTTGAAGGTCCTCCTTCAGCAAACGGTATGCCAGGTATTCACCACGTGATGGCTCGTACTATCAAAGATACTTTCTGCCGCTTCAAGACCATGCAGGGCTACCAAGTGAAGCGCAAAGCAGGTTGGGATACCCACGGTTTGCCTGTAGAGTTGGGCGTGGAGAAACTGCTTGGTATCACCAAAGAGGATATCGGCAAGAAAATTAGCGTGGACGAGTACAACGCTGCGTGCCGCCGCGAAGTGATGAAATACACCCAAGAATGGACAAACTTGACCAAACAAATGGGCTATTGGGTGGATTTGGAGAATCCGTATATCACTTATGATAATAAGTTTATTGAAACCTTATGGTGGTTGCTGAAGGAGTTGTACAAAAAGGGATATTTGTACAAAGGCTACACCATTCAGCCTTACTCGCCTGCGGCGGGTACGGGTTTGTCATCACACGAGTTGAACCAACCAGGTTGCTATCGCGATGTGAAGGACACCACGTGTACGGCGCAGTTTAAGGTGAAAGGTGTAGGATTGTGTAGCAGTAGTGTAGAGTTGTGTAGCATTGTTGACAGCGGAAAATTGTACGCTCTCGCGTGGACGACTACGCCTTGGACATTGCCAAGTAATACGGCGTTGTGCGTAGGTCCAAAGATTGACTATGTGATCGTGAAGGGCGAGAACCCATATAGTAAGGCGAAAGGCGAAGAGGCGAAAGGCGAAGAAGCATATTACTTGCTCGCAGAGGCTCGTTTGGCTGCGTACGCCAAAGAACTGGGCGAGGCACCAGAGGTGCTTTGGCGCGGTAAAGGTACTGACCTTGAAGGCGTGCAATACGAGCAGTTGATCCCATGGGCAAATCCAATATCACCCCAAAAATCAGCAGATTTTTCGGGGACCCCGAACGAAGGCGCTTTTAAGATTATCTTGGGCGACTATGTGACTACCGAAGATGGTACAGGTATCGTGCATATCGCGCCTACTTTTGGTGCGGATGACGCTTTCGTAGCGAAGAAGGCGGGTGTACCTGGTATGGTCTTCATTACTAAGAAAGGTGAGCAACGCCCAATGGTGGATATGACGGGTAAGTTCTTCAATATCGCCGATTTAGACGAGGATTTTGTGAAGAATCAAGTGGATGTAGCGGCATACGAGCCATGGGCTGGCCGTTATGTGAAGAATGCCTATGACGCGAACTTGACGGACAAAGACGAGACTTTGGATGTGAGTATATGTATCTGGCTGAAAGGCGAGAACAAAGCGTTCCGCATTGAGAAGCATGTGCACAATTACCCACACTGCTGGCGTACCGACAAGCCTGTGTTGTACTATCCACTCGACTCATGGTTTATTCGCTCGACTCAAGCACGCGAAGAGATGATGGCACTCAATGAGACCATTAATTGGCAACCAGAGAGCACAGGTACTGGTCGCTTTGGCAAGTGGCTCGAGAACCTCAACGATTGGAACCTCTCTCGCTCGCGCTACTGGGGCACACCGCTCCCAATCTGGCGCACCGAAGATGGTCAAGAGGAGATTTGCATTGGTAGCATCGCCGAGTTGATGGAGGAGATTGAGAAGTCTATTAAGGCGGGCTTTATGACTGAGAACCCTTGGCCAAAGCACGAGGTAGGCAACTATAGCAAAGAGAACTACGACCCAAGTGTGATTGATTTGCACCGTCCATATGTGGATAATATCATTCTCTGCTCTCCAAGCGGCAAGCCAATGAAGCGCGAGTTGGACCTCATTGACGTATGGTTTGACTCAGGCGCTATGCCTTACGCACAAAACCACTACCCATTTGAGAATCAAGACGCACCACGCACAGCGGACTTTATCTCTGAGGGTGTGGACCAAACACGCGGATGGTTCTTTACCTTGCACGCTATCCATACGATGATTGAGGGCAGCGTGGCATACAAGAATGTGATTAGCAACGGACTTGTACTCGATAAGAACGGCAACAAGATGTCCAAACGCTTGGGCAATGCAGTGGATCCATTCGGTGCGTTGGATAAGTACGGCGCAGACGCTGTACGTTGGTATATGTTGACCAACTCCAGCCCATGGGAGAACCTGAAGTTCGACCCAGAAGGTGTGGACGAGATTCGCCGTAAGTTCTTCGGCACTCTGTATAATACATACGGATTCTTCGCGCTCTACGCCAATGTGGATGGTTGGAGAGGCGATGAGGCGAAAGGCAGGGAGGCAAGCCTCACCGAGATTGATAAATGGGTGTTGAGCAAGTTGAATTCGCTCGTGAAAGAAGTGACCGCAGCTTACGAGGCGTACGAGCCAACGAAGGCAGGTCGCGCTATCTCGGACTTCGTGCAAGACGACCTGAGCAACTGGTATGTTCGATTGAACCGCAAGCGTTTCTGGGGTGGTGAGATGGATGCAGACAAGCAAGCGGCATACTATACCCTCTACACCTGCCTCAAGACCGTTGCCCAACTCATGGCGCCTAACGCACCATTCTATGGCGACCGCCTCTACCGTGACTTGACAGGTGAGACAGTGCATTTGAGCACATGGCCTGTAGCTGACGAAGCGATGATTAACTTAGAGTTGGAGCGCAGTATGTCGCTCGCACAGCAAGCGACATCGATGATTTTGAGCTTGCGCAAGCGTGCCGAGAAGAACGTGCGCCAACCACTACAGAAAGCCGTTATTCCTGCGCCAGACCAAGAGACATTGGAGGCGTTGCTTCGCGTAGAAGACCTCATTAAGAGCGAGGTGAATGTCAAGGAACTAGTTATCGTGCGTGCCGAGGATTCCGAGATTAAACTCGTGAAAAAGATCAAACCAAACTTCAAGGTGTTGGGTAAGAAAGTCGGCGGTATGATGAAGCAACTGGCTGCTGCCATCGCGCAAATGAGCCAAGACGATATTGCCACCTTTGAAACCTCTGGAACTTTTGAACTTTGCGACTACGCGCTTGTCGCAGAGGATGTGGATATTATTACCGAAGATATGCCAGGTTGGCTCGTAGCCAACAATGGCACTATCACCATTGCCCTTGACATTGAGCTCACCCCTGCATTGATTGAGGAAGGTATCGCACGCGAACTCATCAACCGTATCCAGAACCTGCGCAAGTCCTCTGGCCTGGAGATCACCGACCGCATCGCCGTGCAACTGGAGAACCGCGAGGAGATTGCCGCTGCGGTGACGAACTGCAACGACTATATCGCTTCGCAAGTCCTTGCGACCTCACTCGTTTTGGTGGATGGCTTGACCGATGGCACCGCCCTTGAAATGGATGGATACAATGTGCAATGTATCATTAACAAAGCATAACAATATGAAAACAAGCACTAAACTATTTGGCATTTTAGCCATTATCGCTATAGCCATGACCTCTTGCTTTGGTCCAAGCGAGGAACCTACTTTTGCGGAGAACGACCTACTCGGTTTGTGGCAAGAGAAAGGCACGGAAGCATATGTGCGTTTCACTAGCGAGAAAGACGACACGGGCAAATACAAATACGGTCGCGAGTGGGACAGCGAAGATAGGTCTGAGTCTGAGCTCCTACCTTACGGCAATGGTTGGTTCAAATACAAACTCAAGAAAAGCGACCTCACTGAAATTCACCTCATGGACAACGGTGGCGCTTTAGTACTTAAAGTATATGTTGTCACCAAACTCACCGCTGGCGACTTGGAGTACAAAGACAATGTCGGCACAACGCACGTGTTTGAGAAAGTATTAGAAGTAAAATAACCCACAATCAAAACTGGTATGAAGAAAGCACTGAAAATATTCGGCATCGTACTAATCAGTATCATCCTATTAGTGACACTGGTGATCAGCACGGCTCTTTGGGTAGTGTTTACCCCTGAACGTTTGACCCCTATCGTGCGTAATGTGGCCAAGGAATATGTGACGTGCGAACATCATATCGGCAAGGTGGAGCTGACCTTTTTCTCCACCTTCCCACATGTGGGATTAGCCATTGACAGTCTGACCATCGTGAATCATGTAGAGGGCGCTCCATGCGATACGGTCGTAGATATTCCACACGCTGTTGTGAGTGTGGATGTATTGGCTTTCCTCAATGAAAAAACCTTATCCATCCCTACTCTCTGCATGCCCGACATACAGGCAAACATCTACGTGGCAGCCGACGGCACCGCCAACTACGACATACTGGCACTGCCTACCGACACCACTACTATAGACACGACTGCCTCGGGATTGCCTTTTGAAAAGATTATGGTAGGCGAATTGGCAGTATCAGCCCAGTCGCTGCAATATATTAGCCTACCAGACTCCATACAGGCAAGATTGCACAATATGCTTCTTCAAGCAGAAGTAAACAATTGGGAAGATATGCTTCTCACGCTGAACATCGGCAGCATAGATGCTACTTTAGGCACAACCACCTACGCACAAGGATTGCGCCTACAGACAACGCTGCCTATGGGCATCGATTTGACAACAATGCGTATTGCCCTGCACAATGCACAGTTAGCAGTGAACACATTGGACTTTGCGCTCAACGGATGGGCAGAAATAGGCGATACACTCCAAACCGACATGCGCCTGACGCTCAACGACTGGCAAGTGGATTCCGTCATGCCTCTATTGCCCATCTCACTCCCCAAAGATATTGCACAACTTATCCGAGGCGGTTCGGCATCGCTGGACGCCACTGCCACTATCAATATGGCCAACGGAAACGCATCCAGCGTAACCATTCATAACCTGGCTGCCCATACCAAGCAGACGAGTTTGCAAGCACAAGGCAAGGTCAAAGACCCACTGGGCAAACTATGGATGGATTTATCTGCCAGCATGGATGTGCGCATAGCAGACATTAAGGCGTTCTTGCCTACAGACATGCACGTGAGTGGACGGGTAAAAGGTACGGCTAGCGCACGCATGTATCTGAATGACCTGATGGCAATGAACCTGCACAAGGGTAATATCAGTGGCGATATGCAGTTGTTGGGTATCACCTATAACACACAAGACATAGCGGCTACACTGCCTAACAACCGTCTGACATTCCAACTACCTAACCGCCAGCCATCACGCCAAGAAGTGGATTGGTTGCAAGCTACACTCTACACCGCTGGTGGAGACATTAGCATGGCACCACAACTACAGGCCCAATTAGGTAATACCAGCATTGCTGTTGAGGTCAATAATATCCTAAGCGACACTCCTTATTGGCATGCCACCCTATCCCTGCAATCAACCGAGCAACTGCAAGCCAGCATGGATAGTATGGGTGTCACTATTGTGAAGCCCAATATAGGTGCTTACATAGCGTACCATACCACAGACAAGAGCGTCATGCCTGTGCTGGATGCGTGCGTAGCATTTGACCGATTGACGGGTCATTATACCAATATGCAAGCCGACATACACGCTTCCACTCTCACTGCCCAACTGCAAGCACCACGCCTCAAGGCTACCCTGCAATCCAACCAAGTGGCAGCACAAATGGCAAACGTAGTGGACTTCAATACCCAACAAATCAGCATAGAAGCTGCTGCGCGTTACAACGCAGAGGGTGGCGATAATCTGTTGCTGAAGTGGAATCCACGTCTGTCAGTAAATATGCAACAGGCCCTCGTGGACTTGGCAGACTGGGAACAAAACATACAGATACCTCAGATAGATTTCGCCTATACTAATCGCGAGTGTAAGATTGAGCAATCAAAAGTTATCATCGGTAACTCTGACTTCGCACTCACAGGCGAACTGCGCAATATCGGTCGCTGGTTGCGTGAGAAGGGCGTGTTAGAGGGCGAGATGAACTTTGTCAGCGAACAAACCGATGCCAACGAACTACTGGCACTCCTCTCTGCCGACCAAGGGTCCGAAGAAAAAGCACCAACAGATGAGGCAATAAAGCGAGAAGGCGAGGAGGCGAAAGGAGAAGAGACAGAACCATTCCTTGTGCCGACCAACGTGGACTTGATACTCAACACCCAAATCAAGAAAGCCAATCTCTTCAATCAAGCAGCCACCAACTTAGGCGGAAAAATCTATGTCAAGGACGGCACACTCGTATTGGAAGAGATGGGCTTTATCTGCAATGCAGCTAAGCTCCAACTTACAGCTATGTACCGCACACCACGACGCAATCACATCTATGTGGGCTTTGACTACCATATGCTGGATGTGAATATCCAAGAACTGGTGAACATGATTCCACAAATAGACTCCATGATGCCTATGCTTCGCTCCTTTAAGGGCGAAGCCGAGTTCCATCTTGCGGCAGAGACATACACCAATGCCCAATACCAAATCAAACCTTCCACCATTCGCGGTGCCGCCAGCATATTCGGCAAAGACCTCGTAGTAATGGATAACGAGACTTTCAACACCATATCCAAAATGCTGATGTTTAGCAAGAAGACAGAAAACAAAGTGGACAGCATCTCGGCAGAAATGACCATCTACAAGAAAGAGATTGATGTCTATCCATTCTGCGTATCGTTGGACAATTATATGGTAGCATTAGGAGGACGACATAACTTGGATATGACCTTCAACTACGATGTGAATGTCCTTTCGCCTATATATTTGGGCGTGAACGTATCGGGTAATTTCGATGATTTGAAAATCAAACTTGCTCCTTGCCGATTCGCCAAAGACTTCAAACCACTCTTCCACCGTAAAGTGGATACCCAATCTGCCCAACTGCGCAGTATAATACGCGAGTCCATGCGGAAGAACGTGAAGTTGTAGTTTAGTGAACGCCGCAAAGCGGCTACTGTTTAGTGTTTAGAGAAGATATACAAGTTAAACCAATTATTAAACAATATGAAAAAAATCTTATTTTTGAGCATGATGCTCGTAACACTTATGGCATGTACTAAAAACGAGAACCCATTGCTCGTAGAGCAGAACACCCCTTATGGTGTGCCTGCTTTCGACAAAGTGAAAATCGAACACTATCTGCCTGCTTTTGAGAAAGCTATCGCAGAGAACGAAGCAGAGATTGCTGCTATCGCTAATAACACAGAGGCACCTACCTTCGCCAACACCATCGAGGCACTCGACCGTAGCGGCGAACTGCTCAATAAGGTAGTGGGTGTATTCTTCAACGTCATCGAGGCTGACGGCAACGACGAGATGAACGCTATCGCTGAGGAGGTATCACCAAAATTATCTGCATTGAGCGACGGTATTATCTTGAACGATGCTTTGTTCCAACGCGTGAAAGCTGTATATGAACAACGCGAAAGTTTGGGTCTCAATGACGAGCAAATGCGTCTGCTGACCGAGACCTTCAAGTCCTTTGCCAACAACGGTGCTAACCTCCCAGAGGACAAGAAAGCACGATTGAAAGAGATCAACCAAGAGCTCGGTTTGCTCTCTCTGCAATTCGGCAATAACGTCGTAGCAGAGACTAATGCTTATCAACTCTTTATTACTGACGAGGCAGAACTCAAAGGTCTTCCTGAGAGCGCCAAAGCCGCTGCCAAAGAAGAGGCAACAGCTGCTGGTCGTCCTGATGCATGGCTCTTTACCCCAAAACGCACCAGCTTCACCCCAGTACTCCAATACTGCGAGAACCGCGAGTTGCGCAAAGAACTGCTGATGGCTTACACCACCCGTGGCAACCACGACAACGAGAACGACAACAAGGAGATTATCATCAAGACCATGCAACTGCGTGTGGAAAAAGCACAACTCTTTGGCTACACCAACCCTGCGGATTATATCTTGGCTGACTGTATGGCACACGATGCCAAGACTGTGGACGCATTCCTCGAGTCTGTATGGGGACCAAGTTTGGCTGCTGCTAAGCGCGAAGCTGCTGAACTGCAAAAGATGATGGACAAAGACCTCCCTGGTGAGAAACTCCAACCATGGGACTGGTGGTATTACGCAGAGAAGCTCCGTGTAGAGAAATATGCTCTCAACGAGGAGGAATTGAAGCCATACTTCGAGCTTAACAATGTGCGCAGGGGTGCGTTTGGTTTGGCAAACAAATTGTTTGGTCTGAACTTCGAGAAACTGGAGGGTATGCCAGTATATAACCCAGAGGTAGAGGTATTCAAAGTCACTTATGCTGACGGCAGCCTCGTAGGTATCCTATATACCGACTACTTCCCACGCGCTGGCAAACGCCCAGGTGCATGGATGAATAATATCTGCAACCAATACATCGATGCAGAGGGTGTAGATCACCGTCCTGTAATCATTAACGTGGGTAACTTCAACAAACCTACCGCAGGCAACCCATCGTTGCTCTCTATGGACGATGTAGAGACATTGTTCCACGAGTTCGGTCACGCATTGCACGGCCTCATGTCCAAAGCTACCTACCAATCATTGGCGGGCACCAACACCCCACGCGACTTTGTGGAGTTGCCAAGCCAATTCATGGAAAACTACTGCTACCACCCAGAGGTGCTGAAGACCTACGCGTTCCACTACCAAACAGGCGAACTCATCCCAGAGGAGTTGGTGGCTAAGATCAACAAAGCAGGTACTTTCAACCAAGGCTTCGTACAAACCGAGTTGCTCAGCTCTTCGATCCTCGATATGGACTACCACAAGATGACCACCACCGAGGCGTTTGATGTGAATGCGTTTGAGGAGGCTTCTATGAAGAATATGAAGATGATTCCTGAGATTATCACTCGCTATCGCTCTACCTTCTACAACCACATCTTCACCACAGGTTATGCGGCTGGCTACTACAGCTACACATGGGCAGCCGTATTGGATGCCGATGCGTTTGCAGCCTTCGAGGAGACAGGTGACATCTTCAACCCAGAGATGGCGAAGAAGTTCGCTCGCCTCTTGGAGCAAGGTGGTACACGCGACGCGGCATTGCTCTACCAAGAGTTCCGCGGCAAGGACGCCGATCCTAAGCACCACATGAAGCGCTGCGGATTTTAACGCGTTCGGCAAGCCGGTCGCAAAGAATGACGCCCACGTCATTAGGCGACGGCTGCCTCCGCTTTCCCCACTCAGCCACGAGCTTCGTGGGGACCCCATTTTAATTAAAACCATGAGATACTTCCTCAAGAACATAGCCCAAGATAGCATGCTGAGAACGGTTATTCTGATCGTTCTTGGCGTGGCTATGTGGGTGCCATCATTCTTGAGGCAAGAGAATAGTGCATTGGTCATTGTAACATTGGTGTTGACGATTGTTAACACACTGCTCACAACCCACTATTTCTACCGAGCTGGTATCACCAGTTTGCCATCGCCCTTTGTGGCTGCCACGACATGGTTCGGGTTCTCAGCGATACCTGCGCTACATACCTGCTGGCAAGCACAGTTTGTAATCATGGGTATATTTTTGGCATTGCTGGTATTACTGAATATGGACTATCAACACGAAGCAACAGAAGAAGCTTTTTTGGCTACACTGATATGCTGCATAGTGGCAGTGGTTCCCTCCATCCTCTTCACAGGTGTTATGATGCTATGGGGTTATCTCATCGCCAAACGACAAATGACATGGCGCGTATGGGCAGCATCACTCATTGCTATTGCCGTACGTATCGTATTGATGGCCATGTTGCATTATATGGGATGGTTAGAGATGATATGGATGGAGAACATACCTCATCTATCAGGACTGCAATGGTTGCTCTGCGATGTAGTATTTCTCCTTGGCTTCCTATCCGCGTACCTACCTCTGCAACGCTCCTCAGTAGGTAGTGGCATATTCTATCTGATAACCATTGTTGTTCTCGCTATGGCTAACCTACTATGGCATGGCTGTATATTATATCATTATCCTATTGAATCTATATTCCTATGAAAAAACTTAGACTTTTTTCTACTCTTATCCTACTGGCAATCGCCCTCACGCTATTCGCCAACGAGCCCAAGCACGAGTTTCGTGCTACATGGCTGGCAACAGTGACCAGCATTGACTGGCCAAAGACGAAAGCCAAAGACGAAGCTTCGCGTCTGCAACAACAACAAGAACTCACTACCATACTCGATAAACTACAAGCAGGCAATATGAATGCTTGTTACCTGCAAGTGCGTTCGCTCTGCGACGCTATGCACAAGTCTTCCTACGAGCCATGGTCGGCTGCGCTAACAGGTACGCGTGGTAAAGACCCAGGATACGACCCATTGGCATTCGCCATAGAGGAAGCACACAAGCGCGGTATCGAACTCCATATCTGGGTCAACCCCTTCCGTGCGACCAGCAGTGGTACACTATCCAGCAATGATCAGCTATTGCAACACGCAGGCGAGTGGATTATCAAATACGACAATGGTTCGTTTAGCGGACAAATCATCGACCCTGGATACCCGCAGGCGCGCGCGTATGTAATTAAGGTGTTGATGGAGATTGTCAATAACTACGATGTGGACGGTATTGTGATGGATGACTATTTCTACCCATATGGTAGCACCACCACCGAAGATGCCGCTTCTAAAGCACTATACAAACCTACCAATGTAGTAGATGTGAACCAAGACGGCAAAACGGATGATGATTGGCGCCGCAACAATGTGGACGATTGTATCAAAGTACTATACGATAGCCTACAAGCCACTAAACCATGGGTACGCTTTGGTATGGGTACTTTTGGTATCTGGACCACACAGAAAAAAGCGGCTCAGGCGTATGGACTTACCCTGCCAAGTGGTATCACGGGTCTCGACGACTACGATGTACAAGCCTGCAACCCCGTGGAATGGGTAAAAGACGGCTATGTGGACTATATCAACCCACAACTCTATTGGTCTCGCGACTATGCGGGACAAGACTACGATGTACTCTGCAAATGGTGGGCAAAAGATGTGTGCGAACACTTCTCTAACCTATTGCCTAATGGCAAGAAGGTGCATTTCTGCGTGTCGCAAGCCGCTTACCACGCCTACGATGGCTACAAGGGATATGATGATGGCGTTGGTGAGATACAAGACCAAATCGATGTGAACCGCGCCAACCTATCTTCGGGCTATAATGGCTCTGTGTTCTACAACACCACCGCCTACTGCAAGATGTACCAAGAGCTCCAAGCATCGCACTTCAACCACAAGGCACTAATGCCTGCTATGGATTGGAAAGTAACCGAGCAACTCTCTGCACCCGAGAACTTGCACGTAGAGGGCAACACACTGAAATGGGAACACCCTACCGCTGAACGCTTTACTGTATATGCTTACCCTATGGGACTCGATTGGGCTACCGCACAACAGACAGGCACCTACCTACAAGACATCGTGTATGGCAAGGAGTACACACTCAGCCAGATACCCAATTGGCAAGCGATGACTCTCGCCGTATGCAGCTATGACCGCTATGGCGTGGAGCATCAGGCAGCTATCATCAACGAAGGCAAGTTTCCCGAATCCGACCCAAATGCTACCGAAATCACATGGGTGCTGAATGGCGGCGAGATAAAAGAGGAAGTCTTTACCACCAACGAGCAATTGTGGGAAGAATGGAAACCCGACTATGTGACTTTCTATAAGAATATGTACGGCGATCGCTTCATTCCTGCCGAGGACCGACCTATTGAAGACGTCTTAGGCTTCACCTGGATCAACTCGCTGGGCACAGGTATAGCAGCCGACTTTATGACCCAATCTGCTGACTGGCAATGGCTACGAGATTATATGCTCCAAGAAGCCGCAGCACAAGAGGAGACTATCAGTGGTGACAACGATTGGCGATATAATCTCTACTCCTTCTTCAACTGCGCCGACGCTGCCTATCGTGTGGACGGCTATCGCGCTGGCTACACCGTGGACTTCAGAGAGGCAGGCAAACCAGAGGCATGGGGTGCGTATTACGGCAGTATTGGCGAGACCGATGTGCAACTGCCTTCGCAGGTGACAGAGACCTATATCCTGCCTACGCCTACCCACCCTATGGGGCATGCGTTCTTGGGCTGGTACACCACTGCTAACTTTGAGGGCGAAGCAGTATTGGCTATTCCTGCTGGCTGGGTGGGAACGCTATATGCCAAATGGGACGGCATAAGCACCTCTATAGAAAATATCCCAACCGACAACACCATGCGTATCTATGATATTATGGGTCGTATGGTCGGAACGGATATACATACTGTAGGAAAGGGTGTGTTTATTATAGAGCAAAATGGACAACGAATAAAAACTATTCGATAACAACAAACCAATTAATCAATCTTTATTATTAACTTTTAAATCAAAACGCATGAAAAAAACAATGCTTTTTGTGGCAGCTTGCTTGATGAGTTTAGCTGCCAGCGCACAGGTACTGGAAGTAGTATCTATGCAACAACTGCCTATCGCTGCTCAAGCAGACATGAAGGTAGCAGGTGTGAGTCCTGACGGAAGCTACTTGTTGCTTACATCAGGCACCAACAAAGGTCTGCAACGCTATGACCTTGAGAGTCAAACACTCACCACAATCACCGACGCTGCTGGTGCTGGTTACAATGTGCAAGTGAGCAACAATGGTCAAGAGGTAGTGTATCGCGAGACAACTATCGACCGCAACAACTTGCGCCAAAACAAAGTTGTACGCCTCAACATGTACAACCAACGTCAAAACGTAGTGGCTCGTGGTCAACGCGACATGAAGTTGATGGCTACATCTGACAACCTTACTACCGTAGCTATCGCAGACCGCAAGATTGTGATCAAGCACAATGGTCTTAGCACCACATTGGCTCCAAACGGTATGAACGAGAGTTATCTCTGGCCTTCTGTATCTCCAGACGGCAAGAAAATTTGCTACTATGTAGCTGGCAAAGGTTGCTTCGTTGCTAACACCGATGGTTCTAACCCACAATTTATCGCTCGCGACTGCCGCGCAGCTAAGTGGTATAACAACAACACCATCGTGGCTATGGCTGACGAGGATGATGGTCACTTCACCACCGCTTCTGCTATTGTAGCATATAGCCTGAATGGTCAAAAACAAGTGCTGACCAGCAACAAGATGATTGCTATGTATCCTTACGCAGCAGAGAATATGATTGTATTCTCTACCTTGAAGGGCGAAACTTATATGTTGAACATTAAATAAGCTAACGCGTTATGAAAAAGATATTTATGGTTCTTGCAGCAGTGCTGCTTACCGTTTCGATGTCAGCTGCTGATTTGACTGGCAAACGTATTTATGTGAACCCAGGTCACGGTAGTTGGGGACCAAACGACCGCCCTATGGCTACTATCCCTTATCCAGAATTACCAAAAACTGGTATGCCAGATACACTCGGTTTCTACGAGTCTAACACCAACCTCTGGAAATGTATGTACCTTGGCGAGAAACTTGAGGCTGCAGGTGCAACCGTATTGTACTCTCGTACACAATCTGGTCCTTGGCCATATACTATGGTAGATGGCGACTATCCAGATTACACATGGGAAGAATACAAGAATTTGCCAGATTACGAAAAGTACAACCGCGCACTCTCTGAGATTTGCGAGGAGGTTGAGGCTAACAATATTGACTACTTCATCTCTGTGCACTCAAATGCAGCTACCGAGGGTACTACAACCAACTACCCATTGTTCTTGTACAAGGGTGATGATGCTCGTAGTTCTGCCAACTATATCGAGGGCAACTGGGAGAAATGTAATGCTTGCTGGAACTACCGCAACGAGATTATGACCAGCGGTATCGACCCATCTTCTTCATACAAGGATAAGACCAACCTCCGTGGTTGCGACAACTTCTATGGTTATACCCTTGGTGTATTGAAACATAGTGTTTCTGGTTATTTGGTAGAAGGTTACTTCCACACCTACCAACCAGCTCGTCACCGTGCATTGAACCCAGACTATTGCCATATGGAAGGTTTGGCATACTACCGCGGTATCGTAGATTACTATGGTGCAGACAAAGAGAATGTTGGTTATATCTTGGGTACCGTAAAGGACCTCAACAACAAGATGAGCAACAAGCTCTTCACCTACACTCCTAAGACCAACGACCAATGGGTACCATGTAACGGTGCTGAGGTTATCCTCAAGAAAGGTGGTGTAGAGGTAGCTCGCTACAATGTAGATACCTTGTACAACGGTATCTTCGTATTTAAAGGTTTGGAGCCAGGCGACGACTACTCTCTTGATGCAAGTTGCGATGGTTACTTCCCACTCGCTGACCAATACAAGGTTCCATTCGAGGTTAAGGCCAACGCTACTACCTATCCTATGATTTACTTGGCAGACACTGCATGGACTCCTCCTGTAGTCGTTTATGAGGATTATCCAAATCCTGCTCAACCTGCATACCTTGGCATTCCTAGTGTATTCGAGATGAAGCAAGAAGAAGTTCGCGACTTCGCAGAAGTCATCAAGGGTACTGTTAAGCGCACCCTCCAAAGCGGTGACTCTACTATCCTTCTCTCTCACGAGGAAGATGGCACACCTCATATCTACCTCATTAAGAGCAGCTTGAAAACTATTGAGACTATCTCTACCGATAGCATCCTCCCACGCGACCCTGATAATGCAGGTGATTACCTTGCACTCTCTGACATCGCATTGACTTGCGACGGCAAGTTGGTAGGTGTAAACTATGTTCGTTGCCAATATGGCGATGCCCAAGTAGATGCTGGTTACAAACGTGGTACCAAGTACTTCTATATCTGGGATAAACTCGCAGGCGATGCACGCGTATGGTTTACTGCACAAGACGGTGCTAACTCTTACCGCAGCGATGTAGGTTATACCTTGGCTGTGAAGGGTGAGAGTAAAGATTGCCAAGTATTGGTATCTGCTCGTCACTACAACGCTACCAGTGGTGGTGGTACATTCCGCTACTCTTGTTACACCGTTACCGACGGCGTTCCAAGTTATATCTTCTACGGTAACTCTATCGCATTGGATGAGAATCCAGTTCACGATGGTACTCGCGATGGTGAGAATATCCAATTCACATTGTCTCCACGTGGCGAGAAGAAAGACTTTATCATGGATGCTGACAAGGTTACTCCTAACGAGTTCCGTTTGCCAGATGCTCAAAATCAAAACCCAACTCCACTCGGTCAAATCTCTGCTGAATTGATGCACGTGAAGTTCAACGGTGCTACCTACTTCAAGTACGCTGGCAAGGCATTGATGGCTGCTCCTACCACTGACGCTGAGGGTAAGGTAACTGGCGTACAAGTATTGGACATCACCGACGGTTTGGACGTAGCTAAGGTCATCAAGACTACCAACACCACCTTGGCTGAGGCTGTAGAGGCCACTTATGCTTCTGCAAGTGCTAAGGTTAAAGGCACTGACCTCTATCTCTACTTGCTCGTTGACAACAAGATGTATAGCTTCACGACTGTAGGCGTAGCTCAACCAGTAGTTCCTGCTATCGTAGCTTACAACTTGAACGTTGCAGCTGATGGTGCTAACTATGTATTTACCTTCGATGCTAACGCAAATGCAGTAGCTGCTGAGTTGGTATTCTACGCTGCTGGCGAAGAGGTAGGCACATTGCCTGTAGAGGTAGTTAAGGGTGCTAACACTATCACCGTAGCTGCCAACACATTGCCAGGTACAGAGGGTCAAGAATTGACATGGGCTGTGAAGTTGGACGGTGGCGCTATCGCTAACTTCGGTATCGTGGCTTCTGAGGGTTCACTCATCGAGTCAAGTACTTCTCGTTTGTTCAACGCCGTAAGCACCAACCCAGAGTTGGATAACTTCGGTAAGATCTATATCATGCACCGTGCAGGTTCTTCTACTTCTGCTAACGCTCCTAAGAGCGGTATCTGGGAGTTCGACCACAACCTCGCTAAGCAAAACACCGAGGTTTACAAGGGTGGCGTAGCTAAGTTTGGTAACCCAACCCGTATGTCTATGGACCGCGAAGGTTACCTCTATATCGCTGACTGGGCTGATGGCAACTCTGGTATCTTCATGGCTAACACCGCTGACATGACCCAACCATTTACCCAATTCTTCGCAGGTACACGCCAAAGTTCTGGTGCGTTTAGCAATAACGGCGTTTACACAGGTTCTTCTACTCCTGGTTGCCATGTATATGACAACGGCGAGGAAGTTAAGCTGTTCGTTTACAACGAGGACGCTGCTGGTACATTGCCTAAGAACGGTATGGCAGTTTACAATATCGGTCAAGAAGACGGCACTATCCTCCACACTTGGGAGACTGCTCCAAGCGCAGTTTACACCTTGACTGGTCAAGCTAACACCGAGGGTAACCCATGGGGTACAAGCCACGGCTTCTTCGTAAGTCAAGTACGCGAGGATGGTCAAAACAACACTGGCGCTACATCACTCAAGTTCTACTCTTACGACGGCACCGAGCAAATGTCAGCTGCAAGTGATGAGTACAAAGAGATCATCACTGGTTCTAACGCAGGTGGTTATGCTGTATCTGCAGACGAGTCTGTATTGATCTTCAACGATGGTGCAAAGAACTTCCTCGTATTTGACATCACATGGGAAGGCGACAAACCAGTATTAGCATTGCGCTATACCATCAACCACGGTATTGCTACAATCCGTCAAATGAACTGGGATTACGCAGGCAACATCATCTGCTCTGGCGACGCTGGTATCCATATCGTAAGCTTGCCAAAGGAGGAGAACGTAACTGTCGTTCCTGCTAAGAAGGCGTTGACCGTAGTTGTTGGCAACCAAGGTACAAGTGTAGAGAACATTGCTACCGAGGCAACCCTCGACCTCAACGCTCCTATGTACGACGTATTGGGTCGTCAAGTGGATAAGACCTACCGCGGTATCGTTATCC
>JAXJWX010000092.1:0-10085 GCA_036307765.1 Paludibacteraceae bacterium
CGGTCGGAGTGAAGTTTGGTTTGTACTTGCCACGGAGGAGTTTAGCTACCTTCGAGCACATACGGCCAAGGATTTGGCCCTCAGCATCAACAACAACCCATCCTTTTTGAACGGTTGCCTTGTTAGCTGATACAGTCTTGTAACTTAATGTATCCATTTGTTTTTTAATGTTTTAACTATGCCGACAGACCACTTTACGCGCTCACTTTCGAGCCACAACTGCCCAGCATAGCGAATTAATATAAATAAAGTTTTAAAAGTTTCAAAAGTTTCCAGGGTTTCAAAGGCATAAACCAAATCGCCCGAAAAAGCATGCAAAGGTACTACTTTTTTTCCAATTGACCAAATATTATGGCATTTTTTTCGCAAAATTCTTTTGCTTTCCATTCTTTCCATGGATTTTCGATGCCATAGAGGTATTCTTTTTGTACTTCATCTTGTGGTCGTAAGGATGATTTTTTTTCGTCTTCCACAACAAGTGCAGGTTGACCTTTTTCTTGTTTACGCTGTGCCATTCGTTCTTCACGCAGCAAATTTTCTCGGTCAAAATCCGCTTGCAGACGTTCTATCACATTGGGGTAAATCTTATTAAAAATCTGCGGATTATCGGTGTACCAAACCAAAGAAGAGTCAAATTGCGCTTGTGTCACCCCATGTTTATTCAACACAGATTGATAATACGATGCTAACTCCTCATTATGACCATAGTTATAACCAGCAACTTGCATCGCACCATCCACCCTATGCAAATCATAGAGCAAATCGCGCATTTCACGGTTCGATAAAACGTTGTGTGGACGACAACCCATCATCGCCACACACAGCACTACCCATAGTCCTATATAGCCCCTACCCTTCACCTTTATGCTTTGTCTTTCTTCGGAAAAATCTGATTCAAGCTCTCATCCAAATCCTTGCGATAGAAGATGATAATCAAGAATACCGCTACTGTAATAAATGAGTCTGCAATATTAAACACGGGTCGGAAGAATAGGCACTCGCCAGCTGCATTCCGTATCAATGGGAAATACAACATATCCACCACTCTGCCATGGAACCAACCAGCATACTCCCAAATCTTGCCATAAAACACGCAGTCAATAATATTGCCAAGCGCACCTGCAATCACCATCGCGATGGTTGTCAAATAACCGACACGCACTTCTTGCTTATGAATCATCGTATAGACATACCAGCCCAGCACACCTACAGCTACGATACGGAACAATGTCAGCAGCAGTTTGCTAAACCACTCTATGCCGAAGGCCATGCCGTTGTTCTCTACAAACACAATCCAAAACCACGAGAACACTTCACGTACCTCTCCCAACTGAAAATGCGTCTTGATATACACCTTCGACACTTGGTCGAGCACCAATGCCAATAGCACGATGCCCACCACAAGCCACGATTGCTTTACTTTGCTCATAGTCCAAATGCTTGTTTGATCTCAGCCACGCGATCCAGTTTCTCCCATGTAAATAACTCCACCTCGCGTTCAATCACCTGTCCGTTATCTATAAAAGTCTTCTTCACTATCTCGTTCGTACGACCCATATGTCCATAACGCGCGGTCTCCTCATACATAGGTTGTTTTAACTTCAGCGCCTCGATAATGCCTTGTGGACGCAAATCAAACATCTCGCTCACTTTCTTGGCAATCTCACCATCGCTCAATGCTACTTTCGCGGTACCATAGGTGTTCACACACACGCTAACGGGCTGTGCCACACCTATCGCATAACTGATTTGCACCAACATCTCCTTAGCCACACCAGCTGCAACCATATTCTTGGCAATCCAACGTGCAGCGTATGCCGCCGAACGGTCCACTTTTGAAGGGTCTTTGCCAGAGAAAGCGCCACCGCCGTGTGCACCACGACCACCATAAGTATCTACAATGATTTTACGACCAGTCAAACCCGTATCGCCGTGAGGACCACCAATTACGAAGTTGCCTGTTGGGTTTACCAGCAGTTTGAAGTCACCCTTCAGCAATTCGGCATAACGTGCATCGCGTTTGGCTACGCGAGGCAACAGCACACGTTGGATATCTGCCTTGATCTGCTCTTGAGTTACATCCTCATCATGTTGGGTACTCACCACTATCGTATCAATACGCAATGGCTCGCCTTCCTCGCTATACTCCATAGTTACCTGACTCTTAGAGTCTGGACGAAGATACAACATTTCTTCGCCTTCTTTACGCACACGCGCGAGCGTATATACTAAGGTGTGTGCCAAGTCCAATGTCAAAGGCATATAGTTCTCTGTCTCATCGCTAGCATAACCAAACATCATGCCTTGGTCACCAGCACCTTGCTCGCCCACATTCTCGGTACCTTGTCCATCCACACCACGTGCAATGTCGGCACTCTGCTCATGCAACGCTGTCAAGATGCCACAACTCTCTGCCTCAAACTTATACGCAGATTTCGTATAACCAATTTCTGCGATAGTTTTGCGCACTGTACTTTGAATATCCACATATTTCTCGCTTGACACTTCACCTGCCACAATCACTTGTCCTGTGGTTACCATAGTCTCACAAGCCACGTGAGAGTTAGGGTCTAATGCCAAAAATTGGTCTAGAATGGCGTCACTGATTTGATCCGCCACTTTGTCTGGGTGTCCTTCGCTGACACTTTCGGATGTAAATAAATAATTCATTTTATTTTGTTAGGGTCAAAAAATAAGCCACAAGCGACTGTTTTGGTCTTGTGGCACAAGGTTTTAGCATTATTTTAGAGAGGTTGCAAGCAGTCAAATTTATCCTCTATTCAAAATATGCTGCAAAATTACTACATTTTTCTGAAATGACCAAATAATTAATGCAAAATCTTATAAATAAGTTCTTTCCACAAGTCCGCATCTTTTGCGCTTGGATTGTTAATACCCTTCAATCGAGCATCGGTATCGCGGAAATATCCAATAATAGCAAATGTCTTACCCGCTGAAAATCTGCGTGCAGCAGCAGCATAATCTTTCACAAAAAATGGCGAAACGCCCAATGCACTCGCAGCCACGCGATCGCTTTTATCGGGTAAGTAGTGGTAAATCATCAAGTTAGCAAAGAATCCGTACAATATTCCCAACTCCTTTACCATAGGGTGGTCCTTGGACGATGCAAAATACTGTGTAATACGGTTTGCCTTTACTACATCGCCTTTTATTAGCGCATCTTGCAACTCAAACACATTGAAGTCCTTCGATATACCGATATTCCGTTCTACCAATGCAGAGTCTATCACTTTCACTCCCTCTGGACGACCATCTATCAGTTTCTGCAACGCACCCACGATCTGTGTCAAATCAGTGCCAATGCTATCTGCTAATATCTTCGTCACTTTCTCATCTATCTGCACTTCATCCCCATTCTCTTTCAACTCTTTGTTGCGTTGTGCTACATAATCACGTATCCATTTCTCCACCTGATAATCACGCAGTTGCTCCGACTCCATCAGCACGCCACCTTTCTTCTCCCAGTTCTTAAACAAGTTTAGTCGCTTATCTGGCGAACCATACTTGTAGCAGAACACCAATATCGTGGATGGCTGTGGCTTATCCATATACATCGCCAAGGCCTCCCATTTCTTGATGTTTTGTGCCTCCTTAACGATAATTACTTTGTGTCCCCCCATCATAGCAAACCCACGTGCCGCACCTATGACGGGCGAAACATCGCCACCGCTCAAGTCTTTGCCATAGATAATAGTCTGGTCAAACTCACGCGCCATCTCATCCAGCACATTATTCTCTATGTAGTTGGCTACCAAGTCGATATAATACGACTCTTTTCCACAAAGCATATATGCAGGAGCATACTTGCCTTGCTTCAAACCGATCATCACTTCTTCATATTTCATCCTACACCTAAATCTGTATTGTTAATTAATATCTCTATCTTCTTTGATTGTTTCAACATGTGATATACTTCATCCACAAACCATTTCACTAATTCCTCATCACGTTTGATAGCAGTTGTATTCTCGCAAAACACATTCACGCTCGCATATTCAAAATACTGCTCTGCCAAGGAAATATCCCGTAATATGCGTTCCTGACTATCGCCATTTGTGCAGCATAGCAGACATACTCCTTGAAAACACTTCGCCACATCCTCTGCTGTCACACTCGCAGCAATACCTTTTTTCCATTGCTCACGCAATTTTCCATCAAAGCTCTCTACCCCACAACGAAACTTCACCTCTACTCCATCAAACTGCTCTGCAAACTTCGCCAACTGATTCTTATACATATAGTGCGCTTCAAACCATAGCGTATGAATATTCTTCTCTTTCACCACCTGCTTAATCATCTCCAGCGTCTGCTTATCCAACTCCATCGCCGAGCCCGAGTTGATTACATCCAACACCCCATACACACCCTGCACCTGCGCCAACACTTCTCTATTCACAGCAAACGGATCATCACTAACATCCCCATGATAATCGCAGAAAGTACATTGCTTCCACCTACACCCCGTTCCCTGCAGCAGCACAAACTCACGAGGTAACACACTATGTATTAACGAATAGCGTTCCATCCCATTATCTCTAAACACTAAACTGTAGGGCTCTGCCCGTTCTCTAAACGCTGTGTTTTCCGTATCGCGGAAACCACAGCATATGCCATAGGTGTACCCAAAACGGCCTCTATCAGTAACTTCGACGCATATTGAAAGGCAATCATCAGCAACAAATCGTGCGTAGAGACCGTTCCTGCAAAAGCAATCAACACAAACGGCAACGAGTCAAACCAATACGCTACAGCCGAACTGCCTATCGTTCGTACCCATAATCTTTTGCCATTGGTCCACTTCTTAATCTTTTCCATCAACCAAGCATTACTCAGCTCGCCCAACAAGAAACCTGTCAGGGAAGCAATCACTATGCGAGGTACATAACTAAACATCGTATTGTATGCTTGTGCAGTAGCATCCAAATAGTCGGGTGAAGGTAACCACACACCTATCTGCGTGCAAAGGACCATTACAATATTGCATAGCAATGTCGTAAAAATAACCTTTCGTGCTGTCTTGTATCCCCAAATCTCCGTGAGCACGTCGCCGAGCATATATGCAAAAGGGAAAGTGATGGTTCCAGCATCAAAATAAAAAAGATTCCACAACCCAATAACCTTGACGGCCATCACATTGCTCACCACATACAGCGTCACAAACAACGCTGTCACTACGATAAAAGAATCGCGGTTTTTGAAAGGGTTTTCCGCTACCTTATTTTCCATAAAATCTTTATATTTAGAATTGCTTTGCAAAGGTACAACATTTTTTTGGATTATACAAATTTACCTAAAGAGATTTGTCTTAATCATTAGATAGATATTTCTGTGCGAAGGAGCACACAGGTATTATCTCATAATTATGTTCTTTAGCCCACTCTACAGCATTCTGCATAAGTAGCGTTCCTATCCCCCTGCCGCTCTCATAAGCATAAGTATGCAGGATAGTCATATTGTTATCCGACAGCGTAAACTCTATCTTACCCAGCAACTTACCATTTTCAGTAGCAAGGATCTCTGTCTCTGTAATAGTAATATGAATCATAGCAATCAACAATTTAGTATCTCTAGCAAACACCCTACAAAAACTGCGCCAAAAAATCGTATACAAAAACGTATACAAAAAAACGTGACATTTATGCCACGTTCAGTATAACATTTTATTTAACTCTCAATGTATGTATCATTTCTTGCATATTATTCAAGAACTGAGCAGCATGCATACCATCCATTTGTGCGTGATGGAATTGGAAAGAGATATTCAAATAATACTTAAAGAAATGCTTTGAATATTTTCCCCAGATAATAAATGGATTGTTATATATACCACTATACATACCACCAGCAAATTCCAATTCAGTATCAACTATAGCAGAAGTACCTATCACCATACACTCTTCTGACAGATCTCTATCCTTGCAACTTTTGGCAACTTGTTCCGTATATCTCAGATAATCATGCTTGTACTTCTCAAAGTCTTTTGTAAATTCTATATCACAGGAACTTGCTTCACCAGTATGATTTTTGACAATGGTATTTATAGCAATCTTATCAAACCGCATGAGTTTATCACCCATAGGTATATTCGCCAAAACGAAAAGTGCGCTTTTTACAAAACGAAAAGTGCAACAAAATTTCAAAAGCAGCAAACTCCTATCGCGAAAGTTTGCTGCTTTTTTTAATGTTTGAATAGCACTCGAACATCATTCAAAAGGCACTCAAAAAAAGTGAATTTTTATTGTTTTTTTTGTCAAAAAAACTTGTGTATATCAGATTTTTTTTGTACCTTTGCAGTGTATTTAAGAAAGTGTTTTTGCACCATCACGCAATCCAATATAGTTGGGCTGTTTTGGTATATCCCTTCTTAAATACAAACCAAGCATAGTTCACTGCTGAACCGGTCATGCTGGCAAAGTCACCATTTTTGGCACATTGCACCCTTCTTGGAAATATATACACTTCTTTCAGTGCACCACGCGAATATAGGCGTTCATAGCGGGCCTTCCCTGCCAGTGCATTCACATTCAACAAGAAAATAGCTTCACCGCCTTCAGGCAACAAATCCAATGAATGTTCTATGAACTCCATCGTGAACTTGTACGGCGGATTAGTCAATATACAATTGCAATCCTCTGGCAAACTCTCTACCTTGAGGAAGTCCACCCCACCAACACCATAGCCACGAGGCACAAGGTCAGTAGCAACTACACTATGACCTTGCGCCACTAATACCTCTGCCAAATGACCTGCGCCACATGCACACTCATAGATCACATGCGGAAGCTGCTTTTGTTTTAACAGGCTTGCCAAAGCATTTGGATCCGTCGCATAGTAATCGTGTTCCTGGCGCACACCTAATGCGCCCACATGAGAGCCTATCATGGCGTGTGCGCTGCGTTTGTTACCTGTCCAGTCTTTCATGCGTTCAGAACGAATTTGACATCCTGAGCACCGTTCAGAAGATTGTAGGTGTTCAGGAGGTTGCT
Organism: Paludibacteraceae bacterium; assembly: GCA_036307765.1. Taxonomy (GTDB): domain Bacteria; phylum Bacteroidota; class Bacteroidia; order Bacteroidales; family Paludibacteraceae; genus Colicola. The sequence goes on from JAXJWX010000092.1 coordinate 7,008, forward strand.
TTCATAGATATGCACATTGCCAAAGAATAATGTAATTGACTTCAAAGGCAAATCAATTTGGCGCGCCATCAAATAGAGGTGGTAGATGTCAGCAGGCAGTCCCAAATTAGCGTCAGAACTGCGTTGGTAAGCGCTGAGTACCAACATGCCATCTTCTATTTGAAATTGCACCAGAGACAAACATGGTTGCTGATTAGTCTCTACATTCGTTTCGCCCAGGAACAGCACATAGTTCTTGCTGTTCTTTTTCTCAGCATTGATCTTCTTGATGAGTTTAGGCAAGCGTTTGAAGTATGTGGGATAACTATTTTTGAGTTGCTCTCCACAATAGTCCCACCATGTAATGCCCTCCTGGCGATATTGCTCGGTAGAGGTGATTCCAGCTTGGAACATGCTCAACTCCGTTTTGAGCTTCTTACGAGCAATGCCGTGTGTCTCGAAGATGTCGAGCAAATCGGCTGGAGTGAGGTGCAGCACCTCGTTGGTTAGGTACTTGATTCCGCCCTTCTTATTGGTCTGTGTACGACCGTCGGACATGATTTTGTCCAACATTTGGTAGTAAAGATTCATGAAAATTCTCCTTTCCTGTTCAAAAATTTGGTTATGTCAAAAAAATGTAGTAATTTTGTGCGCTCTTACCTCCTACGGGGTCTAATTGTAGGGACATAGGCGTCTTTGCCAACAAATATAAAGCGAGTACACCGCTTACTAAGGATTATAATGTCCTCGGTAGCGGTGTACTCGCTTGCAAATGTGGTCTGATAAGAAAGGTAAGAGCGTTTTATCAGCCACAGCCGGGGGCTTTTTTTATACCCAACGGCGTTGCTTCGTATATGTTAGGATAGGTTTCCCTATTTAGCTATTCTATTTCTATTGTCCGGTTACTATTCAAAGCGGGCGGAGAGATAGGCATCATAGGCCTCTGCGCGTTGCTCATCTGTTAGAGAGAATGCGCCATTTTCAAGATAATAGTTGAAAATTATGGTTTGGTAGTGATGTTTGCTATCAAGTGCAGCTGCCAATGGCTGCAACTTTTTGAGTTCATCAATAGTTAGACCTATTTCCTTGGCAAAAGCAGGCACAAGAAAATTTCCAAACAATAGTCCGTTGCCACTTTCAATGGCCTTTTGAATCATCACAGAAGTTGGCTCACGCAATAAACGATAAACGATATTACCATGTATGCTCAATTTGCTTTCCAAGCGCAATGGTGCGCGATTAGAGACAAACTTGATAAAATTGCGGTTGTCAGACTTAAAACCATCTACACCACTAAAAAATGCACGGCTGCCTACTAAAATCTTTGTCATTGTTGTATTCGTTTGCGACCTTTTTTGAGATCATTGGTTATAGCTTTTCGGTCCACTTCGCTATATATTTGTGTTGTTTGTAGCTTTTGGTGACCAAGTAGCTTTTGAATGGTTGTTAATTGTACGCCACTTTGCCCTAAATGAGTTGCAAATGTGTGGCGTGATGAGTGGAATGTTATCTTTGGATCTACTTTGATACGATCCAATATATTTCGTAGTGTCTTATTGACAGATGAATTTTTTGAGAGGTTTTTTGTAAGGCGCTCAATGTTGCTATTGTACTTTTCAATCAGTTGTACCATTTTACCTCCGAACAACTCTGCAATTGGGACTTCGACAATAAAGCCAGTCTTTGCCATCTTCTTAGTCAGCCATCCCCTTGCTATATGCTCATTCCGGAGTGATACAATATCCGAGAATCGCAATCCAGTGTAGCAACCAATAAGGAACGCATCACGCACTTTATCCTCATAGCCTTTTAGCTGCATTTTCTCCAGTCTGTGTAGTTGCTCTATTGTCAAGAACCCTTTCTTTGACACCATTTGTTGGATTCGGAACCGGTCAAACGGGTTTGTGTGAATAATATCACGCTTCCGGGCTTCATTAAGCAGAGCCCTGAGCAATCGAAGTCGGCTAATGCGTGTGTTGTGTGCAATCCCACTTTCTCGCAACCATTTGTCATAACTGACTAAAAACTGATAGTCAATGTCAGTGATGAGTGCCCCTCTTCTGAATCGTTCAATGTTATTGAGCAATGTCTGGTAATTGAGTTTTGTGAGGTTTTTGCGTTCACTTTGTCCAACAACCTGTGTCCCAAAGTCTGTTAGTTTAGCAGCTGGCGATATTTGAGAACGCACAGCTTCACGTAGCATAGGCAACTGGACTTCTACACCTTTTTTGATGTACTCCAATTCTACCAGCTCCACTTCCTGCATCATCTGATAGAGAACATAGTTTAGACTGTCGGCATTCGGGGTCGCAACAACTGCCCCATGACTGAAATTTTCTGGTTTAACATACGTGTGTGTACTAAAATAAATTCGTCGTTTTTGTTGTGTACACTCAATCTGAATAAGACCTTCGCCTCTTTGATTGAGTCTTCTCGATCGGTTAAAAACCAATTTGTAACTAATTTTTTTGAGCATAGAACTTTGTTTTTATAAAGGTTGATATTTGGTTACTCCCCAAATTATATGAGGATTAGTTCGGGAACAACTAATACATAACCAAATACCGTGCCCTTACAATATGCTCATTCATATACATTTAGGGTACAAACTGATTTTGTGAGTTGGATTTTTCTTTGCATATTATTGCGATGGTGGCGCATAAATATGCAAATGTGCATGTCAATTAGGCAGCATCAGCGGGGACCCAAATCTTCAAAATTCCACTACTATTCTGCCCAGCAAATTGGCAATAATTCACATTCGATTGGAACGATATTTGTAGCCTATTATTTGAATCTTGGCCACGCGTACCATTTAGAATTTGGGCGTATTGTACATAGGAATTATTGCTTCCGCCTGTCACGGCAACACATTGAACACCATTATGTACAGTGAGATAGCGAACGTTGTTCCCGAACGTGTTATCACAGCAATTGTTCCCGAATGTATTACTGCCACAACCGTTCCCGAATGTGTTGTAATAACAGTTGTTCCCGAATGTATTGTTATAACAGTAGTTCCCGAATGTATTACCGCCACAACTGTTCCCGAACGTGTTTCTATAGCAATCGTTCCCGAATGTGTTGTAAGAACAGTAG
>JAXJWX010000093.1:0-83867 GCA_036307765.1 Paludibacteraceae bacterium
GAACTATCCAGTTTTTAGATGTAAAAGCATGGTGACCTAACGTCCTATAGGGGGTTGATACCAACATCTCTTCTGCCTTATTCCATACTTTAGATGTAAATCGACTGCAAAGATACTAAAAATATTTTAATATACAACATCTCTCGGACTTCTATGGGCTTTCGCTGGCTGTTGTACTTCAGTTATCAATCCGCTACCAATTACGGGTTCATAACGGGTTCTTGACGGGTTGATACTGGCACATCGTAGGCACATCAGTATCACATCTCTGTAATAATAGTATTGCGACGCGACCGTCAATTATCTATTTCTTTCCCTGTCGCTCACCAATGTTGGGTGAGCGAAATGTTGTTTATGTTTTCTTTATATAGAATTAGAATCCTTAGAATCTTTAGAAAACTTAGGAAATAGAATGCTAAAGATTCTAAATTTTCTAAATCTTCTAACATACATATTGATTGCTTTTAATACAACAACAATCCGCATAACCGATTCTTTTCTTTCGATTATGCGGATTCATCTTTCACCTTCAGCCTACGGATACATTTCATACATACTCAATGATGCTATTTTGATCAATTATTTTAATGTAGAACCTTTGATAAATCCATACATATCTATTAACTTCGCTTTTTTGTATAGAAGATTTGTATTATTACCAGCAAAATCTAAGACAGGAATTTGAAAACTGTCAATTTCACTTTTGTATTTAACATAAAACCTTTGTAATAAATCCAATTCCGTATTGCCTAATTTACCAAATCCACCATACATATTATGAAATGTGTGATAGAAATATTGATCAAATGCAGGTACACAACCAAATACTCCTAACATGATTTTTGTTACCAATGTAACGCTCACTTTCACATTATCTTTCTTCTTTCCCAGAGATTTAGCTATCTGCTCTTTGAGTATATTAGAAATATTTTTATACACACGAATAATCTCAACATTGTTTTCGGGTGTATAGAAACCTACATCTACTGTCCATACAATTGAATTGCTTATGCTATCAAAATATTTGATTAACTCCTTTAAAACAGATGGACTGCATTGCAATAATGCACTACTTCCCCGAAGCATTCCCCAACTTGCTAAATAGCTCCATAAATACATACAACTATTTTCCATATTACTACCGCCTAAATTTCCTTTATTCTTTTGGAAATACAAATAACAATAGTCATACGAAGCATATCTTCTATCAACCAAACGATATTGTAAAAACTGATTAATCATGGTATTTATCATACAACACATATAGTAATAAATTAAATCCTACTCACTTATGGCTTTTCGGGTTACTCCATTTATTAGCACTTTTTTTGCAATTTTCTTTCACTCCCCCAATTGGAAGAGTGAAAGAAAGTTCAATTATTGTTACACCTGATTTTGTCGTGGCTACGCCTGCGAACAAAATTGGGATGCTTACTATAGATCCTTAACGAGACGGACACTGAGCCCGTGGAAGCGTTCGTTGCTACCAATCATGCGCGCTTCGTCCGAGAGAAAGTAGAGGCAGTACGCGTCGGATCTATAGCGCATAGTGGCAGACCAATAGTAGCCGTCGCGCTGCAAGTAGACCACATTATAGGAGCCGTAGTAATCACCCGCAGCAGGGAGAAAGACTGCACCAGCAGATTCGAGTTTTGACCACTCCGCAGCGGTAAAGGTTTGATAAATAGCATAATATTCAACCCCCCATTCACTATGGAAACCTGACTTGAAAATCACACCTGCTGGACATCTCCAATTATCAGGCAACAAGATCAAACCATTTACGCCATTTACCCGAGCTACACCCTTAAGAGAACTTGCATTTGGACGAGTATTTAACAAATATTCCCACTCAGAATAAGTCAATGTACGCCATGTATTTGGAGCATCACCACCGATTTGATTTGTGCCCCAATCAACGAAAGTTTGATAATCATTATAATTCGTACTGGTACTGGATTTTGTAGGAGCATCACCTGTTCCCCAACCAAACAAATCCAACCAACCATTGTAAGTACTAGATATATTAGCATTTGCGTCACCAATATAATCCGTTTGGTTCTCTGCAAAACGCCACTCGTCATTAGCAGGATGGTACTGCAAATTACCCTTGGAGAAAGTCACTCTCTTACCTTCTCCCACTGAGAATATACCAATACCAGCAAGATTGATATCCCATTGAGCATACAATGTAATATTCTTACTTATCATTAATGTTTGACCATCTTCGTATGAAATTCCACTTCCATCCGCTTTGGTATTCCAATAGGTAAATATATGGGCTGATTTAGTGTATTTAACCTTTGATAACTGCTTAGATACTCCATAATAGAAAGTATCAGGTTTCATTGTACCTACTCCTCCATTGGCGTCATATGTGACAATAAACATAAACTCTGAATTGGGTTGTTCTTCTTCGGAGGCTTTGGCAATCTTAATTACTGTACCATCAGCGAGGGTGAAGTAAACATAGTTCTCGTCTTGGGTTACGGATTGGAACATGGAATCGCCGTCTTGTCCGTCCTTTCCATCGGCACCATTTTGTCCGTCTTTACCATTTTCGCCATCAATACCGTCCTTGCCATCTTCGCCTGTAGCTTTGCCGAGTTGTGTCCAAGTAGCGCCATTGTCATAAGAGATAAACCAATAGCCCTCCTCAATCTTCAGTTGTGGAGTAACGCCGTCCTTTCCATCTTGTCCATCCTTGCCGTCAGTACCATTTTGACCATCTTGTCCGTCTGCTCCAGTTGCTTTACCAAATTGTGTCCAAGTAGCACCATTATCGTATGATACATACCAATAACCATTTTCTATTTTCAGTTGTGGGGTTATTCCGTCTTGACCGTTGCTGCCATCAGCACCATCTTGTCCATCCTTACCGTCAGCACCATTGGTGCCGTTCGCTCCGTCTTTTCCGTCTTCGCCTGTGGCTTTGCCCAATTGCGCCCAAGTGGCACCATTGTCATAGGATATATACCAATAGCCATTCTCTATTTTCAAGAGAGGTGTTACGCCGTCTTGTCCATTAGCTCCATCTTGTCCGTCCTTACCGTCTGTTCCATTCTGACCGTTTTGACCGTTATCGCCTGTAGCTTTACCCGATTCAGTCCAAGTAGCGCCATTGTCATAAGAGATGTACCAATAGCCATTTTCTATTTTTAATAGAGGGCTTATACCGTCTTTGCCATCGGCACCGTCTTGACCATCTTTGCCATCAGCTCCGTTTGCGCCATCCTTTCCATCTTCACCAGAAACTGGGAGTTTATTGCCATTGTCATCCAATAGCCATTCGCCATTTAATGTCCAATAATATACGCCGTCGGTATCTTGTGCTACACCAATCACAGGGGCGTTAGCAGAGCCGTTTTGTCCGTCTTGACCGTCTTTGCCATCTGCTCCGTCTTGACCGTCTTGTCCGTGATAAATGGTAATAGGGTCATGTTTGCCGAAAGTAATGGTATAGCCAATCACTTCGCCATCTTTTTTGATTTCTACTACGCCTGTAATAAAATCGTTGGATTGCAATACATCTACAATCGTTTGGAGCGATGTGATGTTGGTGTTCATCTCTTTGCAGAGTTCTTCGAGTTTGGTGACGCGGGAGTCAAGTCCGTCAATGGCATCCCAAATGTCATTGTGACACGCTGAGAATACACACAGCGTAACGCTCAAAAGGAGCAAATGAAGTTTCTTCATTGTACTGAATGTTTTGTGGGATGTTGGCTCCAAACGCCCCGTTGGTATAAATATAGAAAAAGCGTGGAACCTCTTTTTGCTTATTCTTTCAGTAGAGGTTCCTGCAAGACCCTTTCACAAGAATAAACAATGAATGCCCACGCCGATATGTTCATCGTCGTGGAACACAACGAATTAAACACACCAAGGGGCATTTATCGCTCTCTTGTTTCGGGTGAAAGAAATTTTGCAGGATTTCTACTGACCAAAACAAGCGCCAATAAACGCCTTTTATTATGTCTGCTACCCTTCGCCAGTTGCATTGTTTAGGGTGGTGTAGTGTTGTGTAGAATGGTGTAGCATTGTAGCAACCAACTTACAAACTATACTATACAACCCTGAACGCAGACATCCCCAGCGCAGGTTCACGGTGCAAAGGTACTACAAAATTTGCGGATGTGCAAATTTTTAGTGGAAAAAGTTTTAGGAGTTTTAAAAGTTTTAAGGGTAATGGAATGAGTTTTATTTAAAGGACGGCACTATGCACCTGCTGTTTAGTGAAAAGTGTAAGGTGTAAAGTGGAGAGTGTAAAGGCGGGAATATTAACAAAACGCACTTTTGGGTCACGGGGAGTTGAGACGGCGTTCTCTCGGTCGTCTCTCGGAGTTCTCTCGGTAAAATGAGGTAAGGTATAAGAGAGGGAAAAGAGACGGCAATATTAACAAAACGCACATTTTTCTATCTTTAGTACTTTATCTTAAAGTACTGCAAGTGTGCTTTGTAAAATAATCTTGCGCTAAGACATTAATCAAAATCTGTTGCACAGATAGTGAATTGTTTTGAACTGAGCAAGATTTTTGCAATTTATTGAAAATTTTCTAGTGAAGGGGAGGTTACACAAAACAAAAAGCAACCTAAATCGGTTGCTTTTTTGTAGCGGGACCCAGGATTGAACTGGGGACCTCATGATTATGAATCATGCGCTCTAACCAGCTGAGCTATCCCGCCATTGCTCGAAAGCGGGTGCAAAGGTACTACATTTTTCTGATATGACCAAACTTTTTTACGCTTTTTTTGAAAAAAACATCAAAAAACCGATTATTTTGCCCATTCCAAGTACTCCTCGAAGGTGAAATACTTGCCAATAAGGTCAAAATTGGATTGCGTGATAGTGATGATTTGCGCGTCGTTGGCTTGAAGCACTTGCATCAAATCCATATTCTTTTTCAGCATACCTTCATACCACATCGCATCGTCCAGACTATCAAATCCCGCAATCTGCAAAGCACAATCGCCGACACCGAACATCAGTATTTGCTTCAAATCGAAGTCCTTAATCATGAACTGCGAGAAGTTGTAGAGCGCCACTTCGTAGAGCAAGGTGTTTAGGCGCTGCTCATCGCGTGGCATAATCAACACAACAAAGGATGGTTCTCTGCGCTCGTGACTGAATGTCACAGTCGTATCCTCCGCCTCTTCGATGAGCAACTGCTCTTCTTGGCGGCGGTCTTGCAATGAAGCCATCGTACCATCCATTTGACTCTCAGCACCTTGTCCCATGAGTGCCAACATGTCTTTTGCCATTGCTGCCAGTTCGCTGTCTGGATAACGCTTCACCATCTGGCGCAACTCGCCTACAAAGGCATCCTGCCCATCGGTTTTAGCCACAGAGATGGCGTTGAGGAACAAGAAACGAGGCATCAGCGGTGAGAGAGGATAGTTGTCCTCGACATACTGCTTGTAGGTCTTTACGCCCGCAAAATCACCTCGCTGGTAGGCGTGATAGGTGGATTCGTAAATGGAGTCTTGCTCTGCCGACATACGGCGCAAACGGTCAAAATAGTCGGGTTGCGACACGATATATGCCTCTTGCGAATCAGGGAAACGCCGCATAATCTCCTGCTTGTAGAGCTCTGCATCCGCCATGCGATTGTCTTTCAGCGCAGTCAGGTACTGCATATAATAGAGGTCCAACAAACGACTATCCTCTGGGAAACGGCGCAGGAAGTCCTCAAACATCTCATCGCTGAGTAGTTGGTCGCCCACTTCATCGCGGTAGATATACACCAAGTTGTATAGCGCATTGGCTATCTGCTCGTTAGAGCGTTGGAAGTCGGCCTCTGTCTTAGGTATCTGTTGCAGGTAATATTCGGGTTTGTGGTTGTCTGTTTCCTGAGGTGCGATCACCGCAGCAGAGTCCGATAGGGTGGAGTCGTTGGCTGCCAGTTCTTCATCCATATCTTCGGCAAACGAACTGGTGGCTGCTTTGCTCAATCGGCGCCAGTTGTCTTCCAGTGTGCGGTTGCCCCATTGCTGGCGAAAGGTCTGTTGTCCCGAGCGCATGAGTTGAGGGTTGTAGAAATACCACTCTCCACTGCCTCCGCCGCCCAGCATATTGCTGGTGTTCACGCTACGCGGACCGCTGTTGTTCTCAGCTTCGCGTGCCGCTTGTGCTGCTTGCTCCGCTTCTTCCTCTTCTGCTTTGATGAGGTCAGCAATGATTTTCTCCACCACTTTCAGTTGCTCCTCCTCGCTCAGTTGTGCCAAGCGTTGCAGTGAGTCTTGCAATTGCACCGTCGTGTATTCTACTACCAACTGGTCCAAGGTCTCCGAACGGCGTTGAATACGCGCGTATTGACTGTCTTCCACCGACAGAATCTGCGTTGCCTCCTTGTAGCAAGGACTGGCTTTCACATAATCGCGTTGCCCGTAATAAATATCTCCTGCCACAATCAGCACGGCTGCTTTGTCCAAGCCGTTTTTGGTGCTTTTTTCTATCGCCATTTCATAGTACGATAGGGCTTGTGCGGTGTCTTTACGCTCCAAGAAGATATTGCCCAATGTACCATAAATCAAGTCCAGACGGTCTTTGTTTTTGTCCAGTTTTGCCATTTTTGTTAGCAACTTAATGGATTCATTGACATTATCTGCCAATTGTGCCAACTTCAGGCGGGCGTTGAAGTCCATTTCGCTTGTGGGTTGCAATTTCAGGACTTGTTGAAAGGCGTTACGAGCTTCTTTCTTAGCTTTTTGGCTTTCGTAGATCTGTCCCAATACATAGTAGAATCGTGGTCGCTCGCCTTTCTTTTTCTCATCGGGCAATGCTATCTTGATGAACGGAACGGCTTCTTTGTAGCGTTCGGTTTTCATCATAATATCCGCACTAACTGCGGCGTACAAGGACGCATTTTTCCGACCGATATTCTCTTGTTGCACCTTTGATAGCACTTCCTCTGCTTCATACAGCCATCCCATTTCGCCATATGCTCGTGCTGCCCACAATTGGCATATCGCCACCATTTCTTTGTCATGCGCATAGTGGCGAGCGATATAGTTAAAGGTGCTGACGCTACCCAAGAAATCGCCTTTGTGAAACTCCGCTTTGCCCAGCAGCAACCATGCATTACCCATTTGGTTGTTAAACTCTTCCTGTTCTAACCATGCTTTGTATTTAGGATTGCTGCGGCGTTTTTTATGGTTAATCTTCTTCGGGCGTTCTTTGATACTATGCAACTTGATACACTTGCGGCATTTCTCAATGGTGCGATTCATATGCGAAGCAGAAGCAGCTGCCGCCTTGTGATCTGATACAGGATACAAGGGCAGAATAGCAGAATAGTTGTCTTCGTGCGCCTCGCGGATGGATTCTTGTCCTTCTTCAAAAGCAATTCGTCCGTTGAAATGGATATTGTATTTGGTTTTCGTTTGGTGAAAACTACGAGAAACCCATGTGTTTTTTTGCGTAGAACACGACAATAGAGTGCCTGCTATAATTAATAATAGGATGATTCTTCCGCCTTTCATTACATTATATATATTATTTTGTTTCTAATCCTTTAATATGGCTAGGGGCTGCCACAAACTCCTTGAGGTAGAAGGGCTCATAGTATGCCACCTGCTTTATGTCCAACATCTGTGCGGCGAGCTGTTCAGCCAATTGTCCCATATATTGGGCTTCGGGCACAATGCCGTTGATGAAATAGGCATTGCCAGATGTGAGCACCTGTCTGCACTTATCAGCTCCATTGCCGAAGAAATACATGGGTTGCTGTGCTAAAGTGTCTGCAAAAGATTGCTCATCAATGATTTTTGCTTCCACTTCTCCCTTGCGTTGCAAATCGTTGAACTGATACATAGCAGTATATACTTCCATGCGGCGTGCATCAATCATAGGGCAGAGTACGGCATTCTTCTTCCATTCTAGGTTGGTTGATTGTATGGCACATGCGCATAGCACCTGCAATGTGTCAACGGGTATGAGTGGTATGTTCAACCCATAGCAAATACCTTTAGCGATACTCGCACCAATACGCAGTCCCGTATAACTACCAGGCCCCTGTGATAATGCCACAGCATCTAGTTGCCAGTCATTCCGTTTGGCTTCACTGAGTAGTTGCTCAATGAATACAGGCAATTCGCTAGCATGATTAGCGCCTTCTAAGTTGGAGCGTGATGCCACAGACACACCATCAACAGTGATGGCTGCCGAGCAACAAGTGGTGGAAGTTTCAATGTTGAGTATGACCATTTCTTTGAAAAAACACTATTTAACCCGCAAAGGTAGTGCTTTTTTTTGAGATATGCAAATAAAATCGACCGAACACGTTATTTTTTCATGTGTATTCCCCAGCTGGATAATCAGAACGTTGCGCCTGTGTTTTTCTCTTGGGCAGTCGCATCCACATGATGTTGGTCTTGTAGCCACAACCATGTAGTGTTGCTTTCTTTGTCAAGGTAACGCACTTTCGCTTTCACAATCTTGGTATCCGAGGGCACAGCTGTCGTATTGTTATAAATGCGCCATTCGCCGTCATCAAGGCAATAGAGAATTTCGCCTCCCTGCATGACTTTATTCATTTTGACTAGCACGTGACTATCGTCCAATTGCAACTGCGGATTGTCCACTTCTACGACTTTTATACCCGGCTGTTGAATGTGGAAATTGCGTCCTGAAGCAGATAGTTGAGGAACAAATACCTCATACACAAGATGGTTGTATTCACTCAATGTGAGTGCGCTGCGGTTGTTCCATGCACGCTCCGCTAATCCGTAAATCTTAGGATAGATCTGCCACTCTACTTGGCTAAACGAGCGGATAACTTCGCCCCACAACTGCGCATTCATACCTATCACGTTGGGGTGAATCAGTGGTTCCCAATCAAACGAACGGTACTCGTCGGTATAGCCACCCCAATTGAGTCCTTTCTCTTCGTGGTGGTTGCAGTATGCAAAGTCAAAGTACAGGCGGTTAGCGTTTGCTAATATCACGGGATAACCTGCCTCTGCCATCTCCAACGGTTTGGTGTTGCTGTTGAGCCATGAGTAGCAAATGGCTTTGCTCTCGGGCTTGCAGAAGTGAGTAATCTCCTCCCAGCCCATTGGTTGCAGGTTGTAGCGATTCAATATCTCCAACACCGCATCAATAAATGCCTGATGCTCCTCGCGTGTCAATGCACCTTTTGGCACTTCATCGCCGCCGATATTCAGTATGCGCAATGGCTGTCCTGCCTCCTCGTGCATCTTCACCAACTCGGTCACGACATGGTCAATAAATTCCACTGCATAGGGCTTGGTTACATCAATCACATTGTCCGTATAGTTTTGTGCAGACTTATATACGCGAGCATTGAACGCGCTATCAGTCAGCATGTTACCCATTGCTTTCTTGGCTGCACGCATATGTCCTGGCATATCTATCTCAGGTATCACGCGTATGTGACGCTCGCCCGCGTACCTCAATAATTCTATGTATTTCTTGCGTGTGATATAGCCATTGGCTGTGGTGGGGGCATTAGGATCCCAACCGCCGCAGTACATGGGCAGCAGACACTCGCTTTCATCGGTGGTATAACCGCGTTTAGAACCAATATCGGTCAGCTGTGACAATCCTGGAATCTCCAATCGCCATGCCTCATCGTCCGTCAAGTGGAAGTGTAGCACATTCAGTTTGTGGTATGCCATGATGTCCAAAACGCGGTAGATAGAGTCCACAGGGTAGTAGTTGCGCACTACATCCAGCATGATACCGCGGTGGTGCAAGTCTGGGTAGTCGGTCACGGTACCGCATGGTATGACTTCGCCCCATTGCTGGAGTGTCTGTTGGGCGTAGAACACACCAGCCTCACCGCTGGCCTCGATGGTGATTTGCTCTGGGGTGATGATCATGGTATAACCCTCTGCTACCATGTTGGCGTCGGTGCGCGTAATAATCTCTGCTTTTGCTACCTCGCATACGCCTTCCGTATATACAACCTGCTTAGGCTGTGGCAACAGAGGTAGTATCTCTCGCCTCTCGCCTTTCACCTCTCGCCTTTTGCCTAATATCCCTTCCACATAATCATACACATACGCACCTTCGGCGTAAGGTGTTTTCTCCCATGTTACGATACCTCGTTTCATCTGTTCTGGGCGCGTGAATGGCGCATAAGTGCAAGGGATACTAATCGGCTTCCCTTTTCTTCCCCCTTGAAGGGGGATAGAGGGTGTCTTCACCAAGAAGAATCCCTCTGGACGCGATGTCTGACGGATAACATTGCCCTTGAAACGTAGTTTGAATGTACGACTACTATCAGGCATAAGTGGTTGGAAATCAGCAGTTGGAGTGATACTGTGATAGCTAGCTTGCAACTCTGTTTGCAGAATTTGGTCGCCCTCTGTGTAAATAGGGTGGAGTGACATATAATTGAAATACAACGTCCATCCTTCGTTGGTGATTGGTTCATCCGAAAGGTTGGTAATTGTGTAATACAATTCGCATACACCAGGGGTTACATCATTTTTACCCATTTCCCAGTGAAGCGACATGGGAGGGGTAGATGTACATGCAATCATAGACAATGTGAGACAAACGAAAAATAAATAATGAATACGTTGTTTCATGGTGGTAGTATTTTATAAATTCGCTGCAAAGGTACAAAAAAGAAACAACTTATACAAAAAAAATCATCAAAACTTGCATAAGTCAAAATAAATACTTACTTTTGCAAACAAATTACAAACAACCCCATATGCAAATGTAAATTATGGAAGTTATTATCGAACTAAATGAAGCTTTGGACACAGCCACTTTTTATGGTGTGAACAATATCAATATGCTATGCCTTAAGAATCAGCATCCAGATGTGCGTATCGTGGCGCGTGGCTATCAATTGAAGGTGGTGGGTGCGCAGGCTGCAATCACACGTTTCGAGCAGAATATGCGTAAATGCGAAGCGTTTTGCATCAAAAACAATACACTTACCGAAGACCAGATACTGCAACTGCTACATGGTGAACAACCCACAGAGTTTCTGCAAGACAACTTGATTTTGCATGGTGTGAATGGTAAATCGATTGTAGCACGCAGTACTAACCAACAGTTGCTGGTGGATGCCTACGATGAGAATGACCTGCTATTTGCTGTGGGACCTGCTGGTAGTGGAAAAACTTATACGGCGATTGCATTGGCAGTGCGTGCCTTGAAGAACCGCGAGGTAAAGCGCATCATTCTGTCGCGACCTGCAGTTGAGGCAGGCGAAAAACTGGGTTTTCTACCTGGTGATATGAAGGAGAAGATTGACCCTTATTTGCAACCCCTCTATGATGCACTACAAGATATGATTCCTGGCGCCAAGCTCAATGAGTACATGGAGCGTGGTGTCATACAGATTGCGCCTTTGGCTTTTATGCGTGGCCGCACGTTGGCTGATGCTATTGTTATTCTGGATGAGGCACAGAATACTACCACCGCCCAGCTCAAGATGTTCCTCACGCGCTTGGGCATTCATGGCAAGATGATTATCACGGGTGACCTTACCCAGATTGACTTGCCTGCCAGCCAAAAGTCAGGACTCAAGGATGCGCTCGAACGGCTAAAAGACATTCGTGGCATAGCTATTGTAGAGTTTAATCAGAAGGATATTGTGCGCCATCACTTAGTCAAACATATTGTGGCGGCGTACAGCGCGAAGCGCAGTTTAGAGGACGCTGTTGATGCAGTTACTGTTTAGTGGACGCTTCGCTACTGTTTAGTGTTTAAAGGCAAGAATATATGAAAAAGATTTATTTGATACTGGCGCTATGTAGCGCATGGATGGCAGGTATGGCCTGCACCAATTTTCTAGTAGGTAAAGATGCGTCTGTGGACGGAAGTACGATGGTGTCTTATGCCGCAGATAGTTATGCACTCTATGGTTTCTTACACCATAGTCCCGCAACCGATTACCCAGCAGGTGCGGTGCGCGAAGTAAAGGATTGGGATACAGGAAAACCTCTTTGTGTGATCCCACAAGTGGCTCATACCTACAATGTAGTGGGTAACATGAATGAGCACCAATTAACTATCGGCGAGACTACTTGGGGTGGTCGTCCAGAATTGGAAGTTGGCGAAGGAATTGACTATGGATCATTGATTTACATTGCTTTGGAGCGTTGCAAGACTGCACGCGAGGCAATCAAGTGCATGACGGATTTGGTGGCTGAGTATGGCTATGCAAGTAGTGGCGAGACTTTCTCTATCGCTGACCCAAATGAGGTGTGGATGATGGAACTCATCGGCAAAGGTAAAGTGGAAAAAGGAGCAGTATGGGTGGCAACTCGTTTGCCAGATAATTGCATAGCAGCGCATGCTAACCAAGCTCGTTTTACCACCATCAATTTCAAGGACAAAGAGAACTGGATGTGGAGCAAGGATGTGGTGAAGTTTGCTCGTAAGCAGGGTTACTATACAGGTAAGAAAGACGAGGATTTCAATTTCCAAGAGGCATATGCGCCATACGACTTCTCGGGTTTGTATGTATGCGAGGCACGTGTATGGTCATTCTTCCGTAAGTTCTCTGATGATATGGACAAGTATTTTGACTTTGCATCAGGCAAGACTTTCGTAGAGACTGGCGGTAAGTACGCAGGCGAGCGTATGCCATTGTATATCAAACCTAATCATAAGGTGAGCGCTCAAGAGTTGAAGGATTGCATGCGTGACCAATATGAGGGAACGCCACTTGATATTACCCAAGGTCCTGATGCAGGTCCATGGAACAGCAAACTGCGCTATGGTTCGCTGGGCTTTAAGTTGGATTCTGTGCAATACTGGTTTGAGCGTCCGATCGCTACCCAACAAACAGCATGGTCCTTTGTGGCACAAATGCGTGGCTACGAGTCAGCTAAGGCTGGTGGTATCTTGTGGTTTGGTGTGGACGATGCGGCTTCTACCGTGTATGTGCCTATGTATAGTACTATCACCGAGGTGCCAGAGTGCTTCAAGGAGGGCAATGGCGATATGTATAATTACTCGCCAACATCGGCTTGGTGGACCTATAATATCGTAGCGAACTGGGCATATACCAAGTATTCGGCTATGATGCCAGATATCAAGAAAGTACAAGCAGCTTGGGAGGATAAGTTCAATGCCCAAGTAGAGGCTATCGATGCTCAAGTAGCTAATATGGATACTGCTCACGCTACAGAGTTCTTGACCAAGTACTCTGTTGCACAAGCGCAGGAGTCCACGGCGGCATGGAAAGAGTTGGGTATCTATCTGTTTGTGAAGTACCTAGATGGTCAAGAGCGTAAGGAGAAAGACGGACAGTTCCTTCGCAACGCTTATGGCGAACCAGAAGGTCCTAACCGTGTACCTTACCCAACTTCATTCCTCGAGAGCGTACACGAGCACATTGCTCATGAGTGAAAAGTTGAATGTTTAAAGTTGAAAGTTTAAAGTTTAAAGGCAAGGAAATATGAATATACAAGAATTGCAACCAAAGGAGGTTTTCTCCATCTTCCATGAGATTACCCAAGTACCTCGCCCATCAAAGCGCGAAGGCAAGATTATTGAATGGCTCAAGGCGTTTGCCGTAAAGCATAACTTGGAACATACTGTAGATGAAGCAGGTAATATCATCATGCGCAAACCAGCTACTCCTGGCTACGAAGATAAACCAGGCGTGATCCTGCAAGCGCATATGGATATGGTTTGCGAGAAGAACAACGACACTGTGCATGACTTCGACAACGACCCTATCCAAACTTATATTGATGGCGATTTCATCAAAGCTCAGGGTACAACCCTAGGCGCTGACAACGGTATTGGTATGGCATTGATGTTGGCGGCTATCACTTCTGACACCTTGAAGCACCCTGCATTGGAGTGCCTCTTCACGGTGGACGAGGAGACAGGTCTCACAGGTGCTTTCCGTTTGCAAGATGGTTGCCTCAGTGGCAAACAACTCATCAACCTCGACTCAGAGGACGATGGTCAAGTGTTCATCGGTTGCGCAGGTGGTATTGATACCCTCGCTAAGATGCATTATGAGGGTATGAGGCTAGAGGCTAAAGGCGAGAGGCTAGCGATACATATTAAAGTCGGCGGACTGATGGGTGGTCACTCAGGTGATGATATCAACAAAGGTCGTGGTAATGCCAATAAGATCCTTGTGCGTTTCCTCTATCAAGTGATGCAAGCTACTGATATGCAACTAGCAACAATCAATGGCGGTAACTTGCGCAATGCGATTGCGCGTGAGGCAGAGGCAGTGATTGCTATCCCTATGGCGTATAAAGAGGATATCCGTGTGATGCTCAATCATTATATCGCTACGATCGAAGCGGAGATTGGCGATGTAGAGAAGGACTTCTTTATGCATCTGGAGACAACCGATATGCCAGCCTTGTTTGTGCCTGCGGATAAAGCTAAGGTGCTTATCCAAGCCCTCTATGCATGTCCTCATGGTATGACAGCTATGTCGAAGACTATGCCTGGCTTGGTAGAGACTAGTACCAACCTTGCTAGCGTGAAGATGAAAGAGGATGAGAAGGGTGCGTTTGTTGAGATCAATACTAGCCAACGTTCTTCAATTGAGAG
This sequence comes from Paludibacteraceae bacterium, assembly GCA_036307765.1. GTDB lineage: Bacteria > Bacteroidota > Bacteroidia > Bacteroidales > Paludibacteraceae > Colicola. The sequence goes on from JAXJWX010000093.1 coordinate 14,513, forward strand.
CAAGAAGCACGATATCAAGCAGATGGTAGAGTGTGCCTTGGCATTGGCATGCGACGAGGTGACCCACGGTGATGGTTATCCAGGTTGGGCGCCTAACCCACAATCGCCATTGTTGGAAGTGACCAAGAAAGCATATCAAGACCTCTTTGCTGCGGAGCCCAAGGTATTGGCTATTCACGCAGGCTTGGAATGCGGTCTATTCTTGGAGAAGTATCCATACTTGGATATGGTGTCTATCGGCCCTCAAATGTTTGGTGTTCACTCTCCACAAGAGCGCTTGAGTATCGCTTCTACAGGCAAATGCTGGGAGTGGCTCCAACGCGTACTTGAAACGCTGTAAGCCATAGCTTTTCTTATCATCTCTATCCCATAATTGGGGCAGAAATGCAATGTTGGCGCACTTTTTTATGCAAAAATACATTTTTTTTCAAAAAAATTTGCGTATGTGCATTTTTTGTTGTACCTTTGCACCCGCTTTCTGAAAAGAACGCACGTTTTGGTACCTTGCCCGAGCGGTTAGGGATCGGTCTGCAAAACCGGGGACGGCGGTTCGAATCCGCCAGGTACCTCCAGAAAAGAGCCGCTCAAGAGAGTGGCTCTTTTTGTTAAACCTACACCATCACACCCTCCCTTAAAGGAAGGAGGATACTGGACGGCGTTCCGCCTATTGGGTATAGAACGTCGCCAAGTGGGTATGGAATGTTGGGTATTGGACGCCCTTTGGGCTATTGGATATAGGACTATAATAATGAAAGAAATAGAAGAAATAACCAGTCAGGAGTATAAGTACGGTTTCACGACGGATGTGGAGACCGAGGTTATTCCTATGGGGTTGAGCGAGGATGTCGTTCGACTGATTTCATCGAAGAAGAATGAACCCGATTGGTTGTTGGAGTTCCGATTGAAGGCGTACCGCAAGTGGCTGACAATGGAACACCCAAGATGGGCGCATTTGGATATACCCGAGATTGATTTTCAGGCGATTTCGTATTATGCGGCACCTAAAACGCATACGGGCGACGAGAAGAAAGAGATTGACCCTGAACTGATGAAGACTTTTGATAAGTTGGGTATTCCGTTGGAGGAGCGTGCTGCGTTGGCAGGCAATATGGCAGTGGATGCAGTGATGGACTCGGTATCGGTAAAAACTACCTTCCGTGAGACATTGGCAGAGAAAGGAATCATCTTCTGCTCCATTTCGGAAGCTGTACAAGAATATCCCGAATTGGTGCAAAAATACCTAGGTTCGGTGGTGCCTGCAAGCGATAATTTCTATGCAGCGTTGAACTCGGCAGTGTTCTCAGATGGGTCGTTTGTATATATACCTAAAGGTGTTCGTTGTCCAATGGAACTCAGTACGTATTTCCGCATCAATGCAGGTAATACGGGACAGTTTGAACGCACCTTATTGGTGGCAGACGAGGGCGCATACCTAAGTTATCTAGAAGGTTGTACTGCGCCTATGCGTGATGAGAATCAATTGCACGCAGCCATCGTGGAGATTGTGGTACACAAAGATGCCGAAGTAAAATACTCTACCGTGCAAAACTGGTACCCCGGCGACAAAGAAGGCAAGGGTGGTATCTACAACTTTGTGACCAAGCGCGGAATAACGCATGAGAATGCTCGATTGAGTTGGACACAAGTAGAGACGGGATCAGCTATTACGTGGAAGTATCCGAGCTGTATATTGAAGGGCGATAATTCGAGTGCAGAGTTTTATTCGGTGGCTGTGACGAACAACTACCAGCAGGCTGATACGGGAACAAAGATGATTCATATCGGTAAGAACACGCGCTCGCGTATAATAAGTAAAGGTATATCGGCAGGCAAAAGTCAGAACGCCTATCGTGGATTGGTGCGTGTGATGCCTAATGCAGAGAACGTACGCAATTATAGTCAATGCGATAGTCTGCTCTTGGGCGACAAGTGCGGTGCACATACTTTCCCAACCATGCGCATACAGAATCCAACTGCGATTATCGAGCATGAAGCAACAACAAGCAAGATTAGCGAGGATCAACTATTCTATTGCCAACAACGTGGTATAGGTGTGGAGGATGCAGTGGGATTGATTGTGAATGGTTATGCCAAAGAAGTGATGGATAAACTGCCAATGGAATTTGCAGTGGAGGCACAGAAACTATTGCAGGTGAGTCTGGAAGGATCCGTAGGATAAAAAATCTACAAGAAATATTTTATACATTGAAGACAAAACGATTATTTGGTATTTTTGCGACTTGCTTCATGTTTATGACAGCGACTGCTGCTACGTTATTTCCAAGTCGCACGGACTTTCGAGATGAGTCGATTTACTTCGTGATGACTAGTCGTTTCTACAATGGTGATCCAGAGAACGACACCCAATGTTGGGATGCTCAGAACTACAACATAGGTGACCCTGCTTGGCGTGGTGATTTCAAAGGTCTGATTGAGAAATTAGACTACATCAAAGCCCTCGGTTTTACCGCAGTATGGATTACTCCTATCGTAGAGAATGCTTCTGGTTATGACTATCACGGCTATCACGCTCGTAACTTCTCTAAAGTGGATCAACGCTATGAGAGTGAAGATGTGAAGTTCCAAGATCTGATTGATGCCGCTCACGCAAAAGGCATGAAAATCATCTTGGATATTGTGCTGAACCATACAGGTAACTTCGGTGAGGAAAACCTCTGCAAACTCTTTACCCGCGATTGGGAGGCTGACCAAAGTGATATTAATGCTTGTATGGTGCCTTATACCCAAAAGGATGGTGGTGTATTGCCAGACAACTACAATAATCTCACTGGTGGTCAACAATACGACAAGCGCCTTGCGCAGATGAAGAATACCGATGGGCAAAACCACGACAAAAACAACTACTGGCACCACTATGGTAACTTCAACTGGGATGATGATACCCGTTGGTGGGCACAAATCGCTGATGACTGCGTGGACCTCAATACCGAGAATGCATACGTGGCTAACTACCTCGTGAAATGCTACGGCGAGTTTATCAAAATGGGTGTGGACGGTTTCCGTATTGATACGGGCGGTCACATATCTCGTTTGACTTTCAACAAGAACTTTGTTCCTCAGTTCTCTGCATTGGCAGAGCAACACAGAGCTGCACGTAATGGTGGCGACTTCTTTATGTTTGCTGAGGTGTGCTCACGTGATCGCAATGTAACCTACCGTGGTCAAGACCGTTTGAGCCCATACTTCTACACATGGACAGAGAAAAAGAACTACGCATGGGATAATAGCGAGACTTCATGGAATAGCATAGTCGTTATGGAGGGTGGTAAGGGTAACCATACAAATGTAGCTTCTGTAGACCAACACGCTAAAGATTATGTAGGTCAATACAGCGATGGACGTACTTCGCAAAACGCATTGCTCAGTGGTAACACCTATCATACTCCTGATTATAGCCAATACTCTGGTTTAAGTGTGATAGATTTCCCTATGCACTGGAATTTCCGTACTGCTAATGAGGCTTGGAGTGTGAAGGGCAATGATCATCGCTACAACGATGCTACATGGAATGTGGTATATGTAGATTCTCACGACTACGCTCCTGATGGTGCACCAGAGGGTACACGTTTTGACCAAAGCGAAGACACCTGGGCTGAGAACTTGGCATTGATCTTTACTTTCCGTGGTATCCCTTGTGTATATTACGGTTCTGAGATTCAATTCAAGAAAGGTTGCGTGATTGACAAAGGTCCGAATATTGCATTGAAAGAGACAGGTCGTGCGTATTTTGGTGGATATATCAAGGGTGAGGCAGACGTGACCGACTTTGCAGAGTATAGCAATGCTACAGGCAATCTCGCCCAAACATTGAACCACCCATTGGCTTTGCATATCCAACGTTTGGCTAAGATTCGTATGGCAGTTCCTGCTTTGCGTAAAGGTCAATATGCTACCGATGGTTGTAGCGGTAGCTTTGCATTCAAACGTCGTTATACCGATGCTACTACCGACTCATACGCGCTTGTGACTATTTCTGGTGATGCTAAATTCAGCAATGTGCTCAATGGTACCTATACCGACTGCGTCACTGGCGAGAAAATAACTGTCACCAATGGTACACTTAAGGCTAACTGCTCTGGCAAAGGTAATATGCGCGTATACGTATTAAATACCGAGCTCACCAAAGCACCTGGTAAAATTGGTACTGATGGCAAGTATCTCTACCAATCATCTTCTGTGGCAGGTAGCAACCCAAGTTGGGATGGTACCCAAGAGGAACTCGACGAGCGTTTTGGTGCAGGTGGCAATGGTGGCAACGGTGGCTCAACCGATTGGGGTGAGGCTGTAGAACCATGTGTAGAGTCTGCTGATGAGCGTGCAGTGTTCTTCCAAGCTACACAAGACTTTGGTACTTCTGCTGCAGTATATATGTGGATTAAGGGTACTGAAACCAACTTGCTCGGTGCATGGCCAGGCCAACGCGCAACTCACCTCGGCGGTGGTACATTCAAATTCGTTATTCCTGAAACGATGACAGGTGATGGTTCTGATTGGAAGATTATTTGGAATAACAATAACAATGGTAAGCAAACTGCTGACTTGGATTTCCATATGCGCGGACTTTATACTAAAGATGGTTATCAAAGTCTTGTGACCAAACTCTGCGAGGGTGGTGATACAGGTGAAAAACCTGTTGATCCTAAGCCAGAGGATCCAAAGGATTCAGAAATGTGCTTGGAATCTGCTGATGAGCGTGCAGTGTTCTTCCAAGGTTCTGATTTTGGTTCTTCAGCTAATGTATATATGTGGATTAAGGGCACTGAGACTGCTCTTGCAGGCGCATGGCCAGGTACTGCTGCAACTCACTTGGGCGATGGTAAGTTCAAATTTGTGGTTCCTACAAGTGCGACAGGCGATCCTTCTACATGGATGATTATCTGGAATGGCAATGGCAAACAAACCGATGACTTGGCTTTCACAATGCACGGTCTGTACAACTTCAATGGTTGCAATGGTACCGTAACAGCATTGTGCGAGGGTGGTGAAACACCTAATCCAGGCGATGATCCAAAACCAGAAGATCCAAAGAGTATCACTGTGAAGGCAAAAGTACCTGCACATTGGACTAATACTATTTTGGCTTGGGTATGGGCTACTGGTGTAGAGGGTCACGAAGTGACTCCAACCAAAGATGGTGAGTGGTATGTAGTAACTGAAAACACCACAGAGTTGAATATCATCTTCAAGAATGGTTCGGCATGGAGTAATCCAAACCAAACCGAGGATATGAAGTTTACTGCCAATACTTGCATCCAAATCTCTCAATCAGGCGATGCTAAGGCTACTTACGCCGTAGTAGATTGCCCAGAATCAACCGATGTAGAGAATGTGGAGGTTTCTAAGCCACAAGCTCGTAAGGTACTCATCAACCAATCGTTGTACCTTGTGATGCCAAATGGCGATGTATATGACATCTCAGGACGTCAAGTTCGTTAATTGAACAAACTTACGATAAGAAAACGCTGCGCAGACAATGTGCAGCGTTTTTTTACGTCATGTATAGAGGGAGTATGATTTTTGGCATGATGAACAGTCGTAGAAAGTATGTCGTAATCAGGGTGATCACTCGGTGAGATTCCAATCAGGTCACGATGAGGTCACGATGAGGTCACGATGAAGTCACGATGAGGTCTCGATGGAGATAGGTGGCAGATAGGTGGCAGATGGCTGGGGAATAAGAGGATGTAAAGAAAAAAAGCCGCTCTGCTGAGCGGCTTTCTTAGTTTGTTGCGGAGGGCGGGATCGAACCACCGACCTTCAGGTTATGAGCCTGACGAGCTACCACTGCTCTACTCCGCGATATTATCAACTCATTTCTGAATTGCGGTGCAAAGGTACTGCTTTTTTTTGACATGACCAAATAATTTGAGGATTTTTAACGAAAAAAGTGATATTTTTGTGTATTTTCTTGCGTATATGCGTTTTTTTTAGTAATTTTGCACCCTATTTTGTGCGTGGGTACGATACGCGTGCGCGGAATAGAATTGCAGAATAAAAAATACTAACAATAAAACTAAATTAAAATTATGCAAAACAAAGGACTTGTTATTACCTTGGCAGTATGCTTGGCTTTGGTGAGTGCGTTCTATTTGTCATTCTCAGTGGTGACAAATCACTACGACAACAAAGCAGCAGAGTATGCTCAAGGTGATGATGCAAAAGAGTACCAATACTTGGACTCTATTGCTGGTGAGAAAGTGTGGTTTGGCTACACATTGAAAGAGTGCCGTGAGAAAGAGATCAACCTTGGTCTTGACCTCAAGGGTGGTATGAACGTAACAATGGAAGTATCGGTTCCAGAGATTATCCGCGCACTCAGCGGTTACAACACTACCGAGAACTTCAACAACGCCATCGCTTTGGCACAAGAGAAACAAAAATCTTCGGGTGCAGACTTCTTGACCCTTTTCTTCGAATCATTCTACGAGATTGACCCTAATGCTCAATTGGCATCTGTGTTCTCTACTTTTGAGCTTCGCGAGAAAGTGAGCTTGAACTCAACCAACCAAGAGGTGGAGAGCGTGGTTCGTGAAGAGGTACAAGGCGCAATTGATAACTCATTCAACGTGTTGCGTACTCGTATTGACCGCTTTGGTGTGGTACAACCAAATATCCAAAAGCTCAGCCAAACAGGTCGTATCTTGATTGAGTTGCCAGGTATCAAAGAGCCAGAGCGCGTTCGTAAACTGCTGCAAGGTTCTGCTAACTTGGAGTTCTGGGAGACCTATGACTTGGCAGAGATCTTGCCACAACTCTCTCAAATCAACAATGAGTTTGCTGCTCAAAACGCAAGCACCGAGGCTGCTCAGACAGAGGCTGCTCCTGCAAAAGAGGAGGCAAAAGCTGAGGCAGATGATTTGGATGCCTTGGTAGAAGACTTGGCAGCAGATAGCTTGGCACAAGCAGAAGCAGATCAAGAGGCCGCATATGAGGAGTACAAGAAAGCTAACCCATTGTTCGCCCAATTGCAACCATCTGTTAGCCCTGCTGGTCAACCATATCAAGGTCCTGTAGTAGGTACTGCACACTATACTGACACTGCTAAGGTGATGGCTATGCTCAATTCTCAAGTGGCTAAGTCATTGCTTCCACGCGAGTTGCGTTTGTGCTGGACTGTGAAGGCCATTGACGAGGCAGAGGCATACTACCAATTGGTAGCATTGAAATCTCAAACCAGTGGTCGTCCATCATTGGAGGGTGATGTAATCACCGACGCTCGTGCAGACTTCGGTCAAACATCTGCTTACGCTAACGTAAGTATGACCATGAACGCTGAGGGCGCACGCGATTGGCAACGTATCACACGCGACAATATCGGCAAGTCTATCGCTATCGTACTCGATGGCTATGTATATAGCTTCCCAACTGTACAAAACGAGATCGCTGGTGGTAGCTCACAAATCACTGGTAACTTCACCGTAGAAGAGGCAAAAGACTTGGCTAACACCCTCAACTCTGGTAAGATGCCTGCGCCTGCACGCATCATCCAAGAGGATGTGGTAGGTCCATCATTGGGTAAAGAGGCTATTCACGATGGTCTTTGGAGCTTCGTGATTGGCTTTATCCTCATCCTCGTTTACATGATTATGTATTACGGTTTGACCGCTGGTTTGATCGCTGACTTCGCATTGCTCTGCAACGTATTCTTGTTGGCAGGTATCTTGTCATCTTTTTCAGCCGTATTGACCTTGCCTGGTATCGCCGGTATCGTGCTCACCATGGGTATGGCAGTGGACGCTAACGTGCTTATCTACGAGCGTATCCGCGAGGAGCGCCGTGCAGGTAAGAACTTGCGCAAAGCTATTGAGGACGGTTTCAGCAACGCTATTTCTGCGATCGTGGACTCTAACGTAACTTCATTCTTGACTGGTGCTATCTTGGCAATCTTCGGTACAGGTCCTATCAAGGGCTTTGCTGTGACCTATATGATTGGTATCATCTCTTCTTTCTTGACCGCTGTGTTTATCTGCCGTCTGTTGCTAGAGGCATATGCTAAGAAAGAGAACGCTAAGGAATTGAACTTTACTACCAAGTTGATGCAAAACTTCTTGCAAAACACCAAAGTTAACTTCATTGGTGCTCGCAAGGTGACATATATCGTATCAGGTGTATTGGTGCTCGTAGGTATCTTGGGTGTGAACCCACATATCATGGGTAAACTCAACCTCGGTATCGACTTCTCTGGTGGTCGCAACTATATCGTTCGTTTCGCAGAGCCAGTTAACACTGAGGAGGTAAACACTGCTTTGGATAATGTCTTCATGGAGGCTAAGACACAAGCAGGTGACGAGGAGACCTTCGCCCTCAACGTGATCACCATCGGTAACGCTAACCAAGTACGTATCTCTACCAACTACCGTATCAACGACAACTCTGAGACTTTGGATGACGAGATCGAGGCATTGCTCTTCGCTGGTTGCCAACAGTTCTTGCCAGAGGGTATCACTTTGGATGAGTTCAAATCTACTGAGATTAACCCAGAGATTGGTATCATGCAATCACAAAAGGTAGGTCCTGCTATTGCAGACGACATCACCCAATCTGCTGTTTGGGCTGTATTGGCTGCGTTGGTAGGTATCTTCCTCTATGTGTTGGTTCGTTTCCGCAACTTCGCATTCTCTGTAGGTGCGTTGACTGGTTTGGCTCACAATACCCTCATCGTATTGGGTGCTTACGCGCTCCTCTGGAAGGTGATGCCATTCTCTATGGAGATTGACCAAGCGTTTATCGCTGCTATCTTGACCGTTATCGGTTACTCTATCAACGATACCGTGGTTATCTTCGACCGTGTACGTGAATACACTGGTTTGTATCCAAAACGTGACCGCAAGCAAAACATCAACGACGCGTTGAACCACACACTCAGCCGTACCTTCTCTACTTCGATGTCAACCCTCGTAGTATTGATTGCAATCTTCTGCTTCGGTGGTGAGACTATCCGTGGATTCGTATTCGCATTGCTCATCGGTGTGGTTGTAGGTACTTACTCTTCACTCTGCGTGGCAACTCCTTTGGCTTACGATATTCAAGAGGCATTGGAGCGCCGCAAAGCTAAGAAAGCTGAACTCAAGAAATAATAGTGCTATGCGCGTATGCGCGTGCGCACATAATCTATAAGGTACTGCCCGGCATACGTCGGGCAGTACTTAAAAAAGAACAACATTAAACACTAAACTCTAAATGAAAACGAACATGAAGAATGATTTTTTGAAATTCGCCGTGTCTAACGGCATGAACTCGATGCATGTAGAGAATGCCATGAATGCATCGGCCAGTTACATTAGTCCATCAATCTTGGAGGAACGCCAACTCAATGTTACGCAGATGGATGTGTTCTCTCGCTTGATGATGGACCGAATTATCTTCTTGGGCACAGAGGTGAATGATTACACCGCCAATGTGATTCAAGCACAATTATTGTATTTGGACTCCGTGGACTCGGATCGCGATATTAGTATTTATCTTAACACACCAGGTGGCTCGGTGTATGCAGGTTTGGGCATCTATGATACGATGCAGTTTATTCGTTCGCGCGTTGCGACCATCTGTACGGGTATGGCTGCCAGCATGGGCGCTGTGCTGTTGGTGGCAGGCGAGAAAGGCATGCGTGCCGCATTGCCTCATAGCCGTGTGATGATTCACCAACCATTGGGCGGTATCCAAGGTCAAGCGTCTGACATTGAGATCACAGCTCGCGAGATTCTCAAACTCAAGGACGAACTCTATCAGATTATCTCTGACCATTCCGGTCAGACGATGGAGAAGATTCGCCAAGATGCCGACCGTGATTACTGGATGACAGCAGAGGAGGCACTCCAATATGGTATGATTGATAAGGTGTATCGTCGCGAGAATAAGTAACGGATATGGCTAAGAAGAAAGAACAATGTTCGTTTTGCGGACGTGAGATGCCGCATATGTTTCGTGGCGATGATGGTAGCCTGATTTGCCACGACTGCATTGAGGCAGGTCACAAGATGATTCGCGAGATGAAGCAGTATGTGGAAGAGGAGACCGATGTCAAGGGACTTGACTTAAAAACGCTGCCCAAGCCAGCGGAGATTAAGGCTTTCCTTGACCAGTATGTCATCGGTCAAGACGATGCCAAACGCTATTTGTCGGTGGCGGTATATAACCACTATAAACGTGTCTTGCAGCCCCATGAAGAGGGCGGGGTGGAGATAGAGAAATCCAATATCATTCTCGTCGGCTCCACGGGTACGGGCAAGACTTTGCTGGCCCGAACGATTGCCAAACTCCTGAAGGTGCCTTTCACCATTGTAGATGCTACCGTGTTGACCGAAGCGGGCTATGTGGGTGAGGACGTGGAGAGCCTGCTCACACGCCTTTTGCAGGAGTCGGATTACAATGTGAAGAAAGCTGAAAAAGGTATCGTTTTTATCGATGAAATTGACAAAATTGCGCGTAAGTCTGACAATCCAAGTATCACCCGCGATGTGTCGGGCGAGGGTGTGCAACAGGGACTGCTGAAGTTGCTTGAAGGGTCGGTGGTGAATGTGCCACCACAAGGCGGACGCAAGCACCCAGAGCAGGAGTTTATTCATGTCAATACACAGAATATCTTGTTTATCTGCGGAGGCGCTTTCGATGGCATTGAGCGTAAGATTGCTCAGCGCATGAATACCCAAGTGGTTGGTTTTGATGCGGCTAAGAAGGCGCAGGCGATTGATAAGAGCGACCTTTTGCAATACATTGCGCCGCAAGACTTGAAGTCGTTTGGTTTGATACCTGAGATTATCGGTCGTTTGCCTGTCCTCACCTACCTCAAGCCGCTCGACAAGGCTGCGTTGCGCAATATCTTGACAGAGCCCAATAATGCGTTGGTGAAGCAATATCAAAAGTTGTTGTCCATGGACGGTATCGCGCTCACTTTTGCGCCCGATATGCTTGATTATATCGTGGATAAAGCTGTGGAATACAAGTTGGGTGCGCGTGGTTTGCGTGGATTGATGGAGACGGTGATGATCGATGTGATGTACGATTTGCCTTCGTCTCAGGACGGTCAAACCGCTTATGAAGTCACTCGTGACTATGCGGCGCAACGCATAGAAAAAGCCAATATCAATCAACTCTCTTTAAGTGGAGAATAAAATCAACACAATAAACATGAAAAAAGCAATTATTATGATGACATTGGTAGCTACTCTTGTGGGTTGCTGTGCCAAGAAACCACACTATGAGAGTGTGGATGAGTATCCAGTGAAGCAAGGTTCGCTTGATGAGATGATTTATGCTGCTGATAAAACGACTTTCTCTGTTTGGAGTCCCAATGCAGATACAGTGTATTTGAATCTCTATGCAGATGCGACTACAGCGGAGCCTCTGCAAACCCTTACGATGTGCCGTCAGGAAGATGGTAGTTGGACCAAAACCGTCAAGGGCGATTTGAACGGTCAGTTCTACACTTTCCAAGTGGTAGAGCCAAGTTCTCGTTGGAAATTGCACGAGACCCCAGGTATCTTTGCGAAGGCAGTGGGTGTGAATGGTCGCCGTGCTGCGATTATTGACCTTGCTGCGACCAACCCAGAGGGCTGGAACGAGGATGTACGCCCTGCTTTTGCGGGTGCTAAGGATGCTATTGTATATGAGATGCACCACCGCGATATGTCTATCCACGCTACTTCAGGTGTGGAGAATAAGGGTAAGTTTGTACAATGGACCGAGTATGGCACCAAGACTGCCGAAGGTTTGGCTACAGGTATTGATCACCTCGTGGAGTTGGGCGTTACGCATGTGCAAATCTTGCCTTCTTACGACTACGGATCAGTGGATGAGACTCGCTTGAGCGATAATAAATACAACTGGGGCTATGACCCTGTTAACTACAACGCGCCTGATGGTGGCTATAGCACCAATCCATACGACCCTGCCACACGTATCCGCGAGATGAAGCAGATGATTCAGGCATTGCACAAAGCAGGTATCCGTGTGATTATGGACGTGGTGTATAACCATACCTTCAATGTGGAGAATAGCAATTTCACACAGACTTGCCCTGACTACTTCTATCGCCTTCACGAGAATGGCGATTTGGGTAATGCTTCGGGTTGTGGCAACGAGACCGCTAGCGAGCGTGCTATGATGCGCAAGTTTATTGTGGAGTCTTGCCGCTACTGGATTGAGGAGTACCACATGGACGGTTTCCGCTTCGACCTTATGGGTATCCACGACGTGGAGACCATGAACCAGGTGCGCGCTATGATGGATAGCATCGACCCAAGCTTGTTGCTCTATGGCGAGGGTTGGGCTGCAGGTGGTCCACTGTATCCAGGTGATGAGTTGGCAATGAAGGCGAATATGCAAAAGTTGCCTAATATCGGTGCTTTCTGCGACGATATGCGCGATGCGCTGCGTGGTCCATTCTCTGATAACAACCGTGGTGCTTTCCTCGTTGGCGAGAAAGGACACGAGGAGAGTATCAAGTTCGGTTTGGTTGGTTGTATTGCTCACCCAGAGGTGGACATGGAGAAGGTGAACTACTCCAAGCAAGCTTGGACTGCTCAACCTACTCAATGTATCAGTTATGTGTCTTGCCACGATGATATGATGCTCACTGATCGTCTCAAAGCGAATAAGAAACTGCGTGCGGGCGAGTTGCAACGCCTCAGCAAGTTGGCACAAACAGCGGTGCTGACCTCGCAAGGTATGCCATTCTTGTGGTGTGGCGAGGAGATTGCGCGCAATAAGAAAGGTGTGCACAATAGCTATTGCAGTCCTGATGATATCAATGCTATTGACTGGTCGTTGAAGGCGCAGAACCTTGACCTCTTCCGCTATTATCAAGGTCTGATTGCACTGCGCAAGGCGCACCCTGCTTTCCATATGGGTGATGCTGAGTTGGTTCGCCAGAATGTACATTTCTTGGAGGCTCCAGAGGGCGTAGTGGCATATCAATTGAATGGTGAGGCAGTAGGCGATAGTTGGAAGACGATTGTTGTTGTGCTGAATGGTCAAGAGAAAGCGGCTAAAGTGGCATTGCCAGAGGGTGAGTTCCACTATGCATGTGTGGACGGTAAGTGCCCTGTGGCGTGTGATGCTACGGTTGCTGGTACTATCCGCGTAGCTCCTCAGACGGCAGCGATTCTGTATATAGACTAAGATAGTGAATCGTTGGCTCTGCCAATAAAGAGTAAACAAAAAGGACTGCTTTTGGGCAGTCCTTTTACATTATTGCAGGTATGTCTTTTTAGTTTGTTATCCTAAGTAGGTTTTGAGAATTCTGCTGCGCGAACTTGCTTTCAAGCGGCGGATAGCTTTCTCTTTAATCTGGCGAACGCGCTCACGAGTGAGGTGGAACTCAATGCCAATCTCCTCCAATGTCTTTTCTGGTACGCCTATACCAAAGAACTTGCGGATGATGTCTGCCTCGCGTGGGGTCAGGGTTGCCAATGCGCGGTCAATCTCGCGAGAGAGTGATTCGTTGATCAATGTGTGGTCGGCATTTGGAGAGTCCTCATTGACCATCACATCTATCAGACTGTTGTCTTCGCCCTCTACAAAAGGTGCATCTACACTCACTTGGCGACCCGACATCTTCAGCGTGTCTGCAATCTTATCCACAGGTATGTCTAACAACTCTGCCAACTCTTCGGCACTTGGCTTGCGCTCATGCTCTTGCTCAAAGCGTTGATAAGCCTTGTTGATCTTGTTGAGAGAACCTACCTGGTTGAGTGGAAGGCGTACAATACGCGATTGCTCTGCCAGGGCTTGAAGAATAGATTGGCGAATCCACCATACGGCATAGGAGATAAACTTGAAGCCTCGTGTTTCATCAAATTTTTCTGCTGCTTTGATAAGCCCAAGGTTGCCTTCGTCAATAAGGTCAGGAAGGCTCAAACCTTGATTTTGGTACTGTTTTGCTACAGAAACTACGAAGCGGAGATTGGCTTTCACCAATTTCTCCAAAGCGACTCTATCCCCATTACGGATTCTGCGAGCCAATTCTACTTCTTCATCAACGGGAATCAGCGGCTCACGACCTATCTCCTGCAAATACTTGTCAAGCGAGGCCGATTCACGATTGGTGATTGATTTTGTGATTTTTAACTGACGCATGTACAGTTAATAAATAGTTAATAGTTAATACTGAAAAGCAACTTCTCGCCTTTAGTCTATTCGCCTTATTGCCTAATAGTCCAAAAGACTAAAATCGCTTTGTGATCCGGTCGGGATTCGAACCCGAGACCCACAGCTTAGAAGGCTGTTGCTCTATCCAGCTGAGCTACCAGACCTCGTCGGAATGCGCTTGTCGCATGAACGACGCCTTGTCGGCGTCCTTGGGGCGACCGCGATTCCTCCTCTTAACCCAAACTCATGAAGTTTGGGTTAGTTTGCGACCGTTGGTCGCTTGGATTTGCCTTGCGGCTTTCAAAGAACTATGCGCTTGTCGCATGAACGACGCTTCGCGTTCGGCAATCTCGCGCTATGACTGTCGCTTTGCGACATTGGGCGCTCGATGCCTCCGCTCTTACCTCGAAGCCACGTGCTTCTCGGTATTTTTTGCGCTGACTATGCACGAAATCACCTGTGTAGGCACACAAAATCGTGCCTACAAAGGCAATTTGGGTGCAAAAGTACTGCTTTTTTTTGACTTATGCAAATATTTTTGCAAAAATCTGTAAAATTATTACAAAAGTTCTTCAAAAAGTTTTTGCAAGTCAGGTTTGCGGATAGCACCTACTTGACGATGAACCAACTCGCCATTCTTGAAGAAAAGAATGGTTGGGATGTTCATAATACCATACGCAGCGCAGGTGTCGTCGTTCTCATCCACATTCACTTTGCCTGCTATGATACGACCTTCATACTCTGCTGCCAACTCATCAAAGATAGGAGCAATCATCTTGCATGGACCACACCAAGGTGCCCAAAAATCTACTACGAGGGGTTTGTCCTCTGCCAACAACTCTTGGAAGTTAGCATCTGTAATCTCTTTTGCCATAAATCTTATATTTTTATTATTTTATTTTCTATTTCGCCTGCTAACAATTTATCGGTCAGCGGGTCTTCTATCAATGTTTGTATCGCTCGCTTGAGTGGGCGCGCGCCAAATTGTTTGTCACGTGCAAGGCGCAGTATCTCTTGGCGAGTCTCATCACGGAGTTCCAAACTATATCCCATAGCCTCCAGACGTGCTTGCAAAGGGCGCAATTCGAGCCACAATATCTGTGCCAAAGCTTCGTCACTGAGTGGATGAAACACGATAATGTCATCCAGTCGATTGACAAACTCAGGCGGGAACGTGCGTTGCAGCGCCTTGGTGAGCATACGCTCCGTCGCTTTATCGTCCAGATTATCAGCCCCAAAGCCAATGCCAGTGCCAAACTCGCTCAATTGGCGAGTACCTACATTACTGGTAAGGATGATGATGGTGTTCTTAAAATCCACGATGTGTCCCTGACGATCTGTCAGTCGTCCTTCGTCCATAACTTGCAATAAGATATTGAAAATGTCAGGGTGCGCCTTCTCTATCTCATCAAAGAGCACAATCGAATAGGGTTTGCGTCGTACAGCTTCAGTCAGTTTGCCCCCATCCTCGTGTGCCACATATCCAGGAGGTGCTCCTACCAGCAGACTGACGGTGTGCTTCTCCATGTACTCTGACATATCAAAGCGTATAATGGCATTTCGGTTGCCAAACATCTCCTCGGCGAGGCATTGTGCCAAGTGTGTCTTGCCGACACCTGTCGGACCGAGTAGGAAGAACGTGCCGATAGGTTTGCGTGGGTCACGCAATCCCATACGCGAGCGTTGGATGGCTTTGACTATCTTCTTCACAGCCTCCTCTTGACCTATCACACGTTGCTGTAATACGTTTGCCATCTGTCGTAGCTGTTCGCCTTCGGCTTGTGCCACGCGTTGTACAGGTACACCCGACATCTGGCTCACTACACGTGCCACATCTACCTCGGTAATCTCTCGCCTCTCACCTATCACCTCTAACCTCTCACCTTTCCAAGCACCTACTTCATCCATGGCATCAATGGCTTTGTCGGGGAACTGGCGGTCGGTGATATATCTATCAGTAAGGTTCACGCACGCGCGCAACGCCTCTTGGGTGTATTGCACGTGGTGAAACTGTCCATACGTTTCGCTCAATCGTGTAAGGATAGTACAGGTCTCATCGGCAGTGGTTGGTTGTACGGTCACCTTTTGGAATCGACGTTCCAATGCGCCATCTTTCTCAATGCTGGTACGGTATTCGCTGATGGTTGTGGCGCCAATACATTGTACCTCGCCACGCGCCAAGGCGGGTTTGAGGATATTGGCAGCATCCAACGAGCCCTGAGCATTACCTGCGCCCATAAGGGTATGTATCTCGTCGATAAAGAGGATAACCTCTGGATGGTCGTTGAGTTCTTTGATGACTGTCTTGATTCGTTCCTCAAACTGACCGCGATAGGTGGTGCCTGCCACCATGGAGGCTATGTCAAGCGAGATGATACGTTTGCCTTCTAAGGCAGGTATCTCTTGACCTACGATGCGCAGTGCCAACCCCTCTACGATAGCGGACTTACCCACACCAGGTTCGCCAATGAGGATAGGGTTATTCTTTTTGCGGCGTGACAGGATTTGTATCACGCGGTCAATCTCTATCTGACGTCCAACAACGGGGTCCAGTTCGCCGTTCTTAGCCTGTGCGGTGAGGTCACGTCCGTACTTGGTCAGGGCAGGAGTATCCGTTTTGCCTTTCTGTTTCTTGCTGTTGCCCATGTCGGGACCAAAGATATGGATTGTTGTCTCGCGCTCTTGTGGCTGTTCGTCGAGGGTCAACTCGCCTTGTGGTAGCGGGTCAGGCTTGGGATAAAGACGTTCGATGCACTCATAGTCTATGCCATGTTGCTGCTCTAGGTACATAGCGGGGTAGTTGATACGGTCGCGTAGCAACCCCATCAGCAGGTGTACCGAACCGCAGGTCTCTGCCTGATAACTGCGCGCCTCAATGCCCGTGAGGCGTATCACACGTTCGCTGGCACGCGACAGTTTCTGCGTTTGAGTGGATTCGGCTTGGCGCAAACGTTCATCTATCTTGCGTTTGCACGCCATAGGGTCCATACCAGCCTGCATCAGCAGTTCAAAGGCCTTGCCTGATTCCAAACGCAGAATACCCAACATAAAATGGTCGGGCATCACTTCCACGTTGCCCAATCGCCCTGCTTCCTCTCGGGCGTAATTGATGATTGTATGTAAATTAGGTGTCTGTTGCATAAAATCGTTTATAGTTGAAAGTTTATAGTTTAAAGGCTGGGTTATTTATAAAAGTGCCATGATAATCCCGCGCGGAACATATCGGGCGCCATAGGATAGCTGGGCATGCCAAAGTATTGATTATTCATAAACGAGGCGTTCAGGTGCTGATACTGAGCAAATAATTTCAGTCGTATATGTTTTACGTAGAAATTCGCATATACATTTATCACGGGGTAGTTGCCCACTTGCTCTTTGTGTTGTATGCAGAACTGTCCCAATGCGGGATTGAGGATAGGGGCGTAATACTTGGTAAAGAATCGCATATCTACACCAATTTGCACGTCCAATGCTTTTACCCAAGTACCGTGATAATATAGGTTATTGTACATCGTTAAGGTAGGCAATGGTAATGCGGCAGAAGAGGAATGTTGATATACAATGCTATTATCTAGGTTCAGCCAGGGTGTGGTGATGTTGAGTTGTAAGTCGGCTGCTAGTACCTGTATATTGCCGTCCATCTGTTTGGGTAATCCATTCTCATCAAAATAGATATGCTGTGTGATGTTCTCAAATGCTACTTTCAGTTTGGGTTTTACCCATTGTGTCGGGTATGCCACTTCGCCGCCTATATAGAAACGGAGTGTTTTGTTAAAATCATTCTCCCACTGATAGTGATTGCTGCGATAGTGTTGCAGGTAGAAGTCTGGTGTCTCGTTTTTGAAGTACGCATGGGCGGCTAATGTCATGGAGTCTTTGCCCAAGCGGAAACCTGCATCCAGATGTCCGTTCACCTGAAACTCGCCCAGTTTGTATCCCAACAGGCATACATTGCCGTCAAAACCATAGTGTATATGTTTGCCTCGGTTCTTATACAATGCACCACCTATGTACAGGTTGTTGGTCCATTGTGTATGGCAGATTGAGTCTTTGATAGGTGGCTCAGGCACAATGCTGTCGCGTAGTATATGTCGCTGTGTCTCGTTCATGACATATACAATGGCGCCGAACTTCAACCAAGTGTTGAACTCCTCTTCGAAGGTCACAGACAATGTGTTTTTGATACTCAAGCATGCTGCTGTATCGTTTGTAGCCACCGAATCGCGGTAAATATCCGAATAGAAGCCTTGGTTGGCTCTTTTCTCAACATAGCGTTTGGTGGCATCTGCCGTCTCAAAAACATGTCGGAAGGTGGTTACTGGTACATATTCGATTTTAATGGAGTCTTTTTTTACCCAATTGCCTTCTTCATCGCGTTCGCGGTAGGTGACTTTGCGTTCGCGTTCCAAGCAAATGCTGTAGTAGTGGTTGAGGTATCCCGACAGGTAGCGCAGTGCCGACATGCCTTGCATTTTTACGGGCATATCTTCTGGTTTGAGGCTTCCTTGTAGGTCGTTAGGGTTGCTCAGACCACCATTCTCAAAGTTGCTCAGGGTATTCCATGTGAATGCCCCTTGCATGGAGTAATGGTCGCCATTGTAGCTACCAAACACCGAACCAAATACGGTTTTACCTTCTTGATTGGAGAAACGACCATACGAGTTGAGGTAATCAATTGTCATACCCAAGTTGGTACGGCGGCTCACATTGCCCGTGAACATGAAACTGATGTCGTTTTGGTCTAGATTAGTGACGAACCCCTTTTTGTATGCTACGCTTGAATAGGGTGTCGTGGTGTGATAGAAAGTCACATCCTTAGGCGCAATGATATAAGGAGTGTAGGCATCCGCAAAGATGAAGTCTGCTCGCTTATCGCGATCGAAATAGATGCGCGATTGGGTTGGAGAAATCAAATTGGCGTTGGTAATATTGGAGATGGAGTAGTCGTTGAGTACATCTCGCATAGGCAGGTGCATATATGACGTATCAACCATGGATAGGGTATCCGCGATACCTGTCCAAGGGTCAAGTTGCCATGTGCGCATGATGGAAGGCACCGTTTTTTCTGCAGCTTGCATAGCAGTCGTGCTGCATAAGATGATTATGCAGAGACAGATTAGGCGCGATATGTGGTAGATTGTTTTCAAATCTTATATGTTTGCTTATACCGATACTTCCCCAATTTATAATTGGGGTGCAAAGGTACAACAAAAAATGCACATTTGCAATAAAATCGCACGAAAGTTTACTTTTGTGTGCGATTTTATTGCAAATGGGCTGCATAGTGCGACCGCACTCTCGCACGAAAGTGTACTCTCAAATGCGATTTACAAAATGCGGGAAGTGTAGTGTTTACTAGCTTCCCGCGTAGGTGTGTTTATTTGGAAAATATTTTCGCGTACCGAAAGTTCTGCAATGAGCAACTGTTACTTCAACTTCCACTCTCTCCATGATGCATCCAGCGATGCTGAAGGCGTTACGCAAGGCGTTTGTGACTTGCCATTGAGCAGGATGGATTGCTGACTCACATTCTTAGTGATATACTCGCCTAACTCATGCAAAGTAACATCACCTTTGGTATCTTGTAGTTTCTTGAGCAAGAAATAGGTAAACATTCCGTGTCTTTCTTCATTATTCGGATATGCCGTTTCATCGCCTTGCGCTGCAGAAAAGACCACCATATTGCCCTTTGGCATGCCGCTGCGAGCTTTGATGGCGACACCACGTGCCGATGCTAACATACCCTCTTCACGCTTGCTACCAGAGAAGCACGCATCCATAAAAACAATTACATTCTTGGCAGGAATATTACCCAATGCTGAATAGAGGTCATCCAGTTTGTAGCCAGTTAATATATCTGTTCCTATACCATCAACTGGGAGTAAATATGCCGTACGACTACTTTCATCAGGAATACCATGTCCAGCATAATAGAAAATAATTTGCTCATCCTCAAACACCTCACAAATTTTCTGCAACCATGATTGAGCAGCACGGATATGATTATAAGTCGCATCTATGTATGTCTTAATATTTTGATGCGGAATACCTAATGTGCGTTCACAATATTGTTGAAATACTTGACCATCATTTATTGCATAAGGAACACTAGCTACTTGTTCGTAGTTTTCGTTGGCAATAATTACTACGAAAGTATTTTCGTTTCTGATGTGAGTCTGCGGAATATTTTTATCCACGGCACTGATGGATACTTCTGGCTGAATTATCGTTTGAGGACTTGGAGTCGAAGCAGGAGTAATAGCACTCTCTGGAGTCTTCTCTACCGTAGGAACTTGTGTTTTTTCTTGTGCTAATTGTATTTGCTGTCCCTGTGAACGATGTATAGGTTGGTATGAAATGGCGAAGTTGGTTTCATAATCCCAATCATTAGCTTTAACTATTGTTCGCCATTGTTCTTCGTCGCCATGATAGTTAATCTTCTTTAATAAGGGAGAGTGCGAAAAAGCCATACTACCTATCTTGGTTACACTATTAGGTATTGTTATACTCACGAGAGAAGAACACCTTGAAAAGGCTTGATCTCCAATAAAACTTACATTATTGGGAATAACGATAGATTTAATACCAGACCAAGTAAAAGCATTCGTAGCGATATAGTATACACTATTTGGAATTACTATTGAATGTAAAGAGTTACAATAACCGAATGTTAACCATTCTATAGTTGACAAACCCTCAGGCAAAATAAGACTCGCCAACGAACTACATCCAAAGAATGCCTGACTACCAATACTTGTTACACTATTAGGTATAGTAAGCGATGTAATAGATGAGCATAATTCAAAACTGCCGATACCAATACTTACAATACTATTAGGTATAGTCACGGATGTAAGAGATTTGCACTTCTTGAAACATTGATCTCCAATACCTGTGACAGTATATATAACGCCATTGTAATTTACTTGTTCAGGAATATCAAGAGTTGTTACTCGTGATTTTTTTGACATTTTCACGACCTCTGCTGTATAGGGAGTACTATTACTCGTAACTTTATAGTACAGATCTCCCACTTGAAATTCTTGAGCTTGTAATGCGATAGCAAGTACAAAAAAAGATAAAATAAAGATAATCTTTTTCATGTCATAATATAATTGATTTTTTCGTCATTATTTCAGTTTCCATTCGCGCCATGAGGCATCCAATGATGCAGAAGGAGTTACGCAAGGCGTTTGAACTTTGCTTACAACCACGGAACGACGTCCTACTTCACGTACCAAGTAATCTGCTAATTCGCACAAAGTGATATTACCTTTGTTTTCTTGTAGTTTCTTCAGCAGATAATAAGTGAACATTCCATGTCGCTCCGCATCATTAGGTAAAGCTGTCTCATCGCCTTGTGCTGCAGAGAATACCACCATATTGCCTTTGGGTTGGCCTGGACGAGATTTGAGAGTGACACCTCGTTCGGAGGCTAACATTTGCCCATTTCTATTGGCACCAGAGAAACATGCATCCATAAATACCACAACAGATTTCGCAGACATACTTCCCAATGTCGTATACAACTCATCCAATTTATAAGCAGTTGCCACATAACGACCATCCCCATCTGCAGGTAGCAAATAGGAGGAGTTATCTTTCACATCTGGTATTCCGTGTCCTGCATAATAGAAAATCACAGATGCATCTCCATTGTACACATCACACACATCTTTTAGCCATGAAAGGGAAAGGCGAATATGATTAAAAGTAGCATCTATATGCAATTTTATATTTTCCGCTGGAATGCCAAGTGTTTGCTCGCAATATTGGCGAAATATTTTTCCGTCATTTAGGGCGTAAGGTACATTAGCTACTTGCTCGTAGTTTTCGTTAGCGATAATAACCACAAACGTATTTTCGTTTCTAAGATTAGTCTGCGGTATATTTCTATCCACAGCGCTCATCATCTCTAGTGGGGTTGTCGGTTGAGGAATAGGAGTAATAGTTGTCGTAGTCTTCTCTATCACAGGAGCTTCAGTATTTTCTTTTGCCAACAATGGCTGCTGTACAGATTGCACTTTATTTGGCACAGGAAGATACGAAAGATTAAACTTCCCGTTATACCACTCTTCATCTTTTTTTATTTGCTGCCATTGCTGAGGTGTTCCTTGATACTGAATATTCTTTAGGGGACATGATTTAAACACCCAAAAACCAAGTTCAGTTACACCATTAGGAATAACTATTGTCTTAAGAGAAGAGCAGGCGAAAAAAGTCATAAGGCTTAATTCTGAGAGATTTTCAGAAAGAGTAATAGATTTTAGAGAATAACACCTGCAGAATGCTCCCATACCAAGATTCATTACACTATTGGGTATTATGATTGTTGTTAATGATGTACAACCAGAAAATGCCCACCAACCAATATTTGTCAAGCTATTGGGAAGGTTGACCTCTTTAAGTTTCTTACTATATTCAAAACAATTATTACCTATAATTTCCACATTATTTGGTATCGTAATAGAAACTAGAAACTTAGATTTCTTGAAACATTTTTCCCCAAGACTTGTTACCGCATATGTAATACCATTATAATCTACTTGTTCAGGAATATCAAGAGTTGTTACTCGTGACTTTTTTGACATTTTTATAACCTCAACCGTATAAGGAGCACCATTACTAGTAACTTTATAGTACAGATCTCCCACTTGAAATTCTTGAGCTTGTAATGCGATAGCAAGTACAAAAAAAGATAAAATAAAGATAATCTTTTTCATTATATTATTATGCATAATATGGTTGGTTAAAAGTTACAACTCTATTTTCGAATAGTCACCACTTCGCGGCGGACTACCATATTTTCATCACGAGTTTGATTTTTAGCAAGCCATTTCATCAAGTATTCATAACTTAATTGGCGAGGCATAAACGCCCTTAAATATGTCTGCTACCCCAGCCGATGATGCGCAGACATCCCCGGCGTGGAATTGCGGGTGCAAATATACAACATTTTTTTGATATGAGCAAAGAAATGTCAATAATTTTGAAAATCGAGTGCAGAATATACTGGTTTATGGTTTGGATATACAAGAAAATCGCCACTTATATCCGATGGGAAAATAAGTGGCGCAGATATCTATGTTTATAACGTGTCGAATTGCACACGGTTAAGATAGAGGTTATAGAAATTGTTATTACTGTGTGCTCGGCGGGATAGCGCCGAGAACTGCAGCTGTAGCAGGAGAAAGGCTCGCAGAATAATAGCCAAATAAACTATTGGTCTTGCGGGTGGATTAGTGAGCCGATGATGAAGCCACGGAGGGTGGTGTAGGGCTTGGGATATGAGTTGGGATAGCGGTCGGCTTTCTTACGGTATGCGGCGAACTTCTCTTCCCACTCAGAGCGGAGGTCGGGAGTGTTTAAGATGCCTGTGGTTTGGTTGACGGCATCTGCAAATGCTGTGATAGTGCGTTGGCGTTCGGGAGCTACGGGACCTTTATATGGGTGCTTGATCGCATAAGCATGAGTACGGCCATTGCGAGTACGCATGATAATCTTGTCATTGGAAGCGAGTTTGCCCGACATGGAGTCGAAAGGATGTGAGAGTGTCGTTCTTGCCATCGTGTTCGGCAATCTCACGCATTGACCAACGACCTCGTCGTTGTTAGGGCGCAAGATGCCTCCACTCTATCCTCGAAGCCACGATCTTCTCGGATGTTTCTCGAGGGAGACTCCTCCTTGCCGTCGGAGGGGATAGTGATTGTTAATTATGGGTGCAAAGGTACGAAAAATATATGATATCAGCAAATATTTAGAGATGTAGTTGTATAATTTTGTAAAAATAGTGTAAATATATGATACATACTATGTTCCTACGGTGTGCCTATACTAATATACCGTTTATCTACCGTGTATGTACCGTATATCAACCGTATATCTACCGTAGTTGATAGCGGAAGAGTTGCTTTTGAAGTGTGCAAATATAATGCGGCAAAATGTACGAAATAGGTAGATTTTTGTACGAAATAGAAACTCGCCACTTGCGGGTGGCAAGTGGCGAGAGGACCCATCCTAACCTCTGGACCCCTCCTAGCCTCCCCTTCAAGGGGAGGAATGAGGGGGTGTCAGGAACTCCGCTAGGGGAGGGATAGAGGGAATTATTTCTCGGCTTTCTTAGCGCAAGATTTCTTGGGAGCGTCTTTTTTTGCTTCTTTCTTGGCTTCCTTGAGTTGTTTCTCGAGACGCTCAATCTCCTTCTCTTGGTTTTGGATAGTCTTGAGCAACTCGTTCAGCTCTTCGTTCTCAATCGTAGTAGGATATTGCTCCTCTACGCGTTGTAGGAAGTCAGAGAGGATGTTCATATAGTTGATGAACGCATCGTATGCCGACTCAAACTGCGTAGCGCCTTGGTCGATATGGTTCATATAGTGCAAGTAGTTCACGTCTTGCAGGATGAGCCAGTCGTGCTTGAGTTGTTTGTCTTGGCACAGGTGTACGCGCTCAGCCACGGCATAGAGTTTCTGCAATGCCTCTTGTTGCAGGTCATTGCCGTTGTAGGTACTGATGTCCTTTGCCTCGCCTGCCCATGTCAATGGGTAAGGCACTACTACTGCATCGTTGGCTGCACATTTCTTGGCTACCTCGCTTGGAGTCATAAAACCGATACCTTGCTCCAGAGCGAAGTATGGCAATGCCTTGAGGAAGTCAAAGATACCAGTCGTAGCAGGTTGGCGCAGACCAAAGGTCTCGGCTCCCACCCATATGTTCACCACTTGCTCCTCTTCTGGCAGCCCAGCGATGGACATCGCATATTGCTCGCCGTCCATTGGGAAGTTGTGCCATGCAGGGTCAGAGAAGTGGAATGCCAACTCATCGCTGAGGCTCGTGTTGCGGAGCAGCACTTTCAACTTAGGTGCGGCACTGCTGCTATATACGTAGTTAGGGCTCTTCCAACTCAGGATATGCTTTGCGCCCTCGGTCATCACAGCTTTGAAGCCCATCTTATGCAGACGAATAGCTATCTCATCGCTGTAGAGCAATTCGGACAGACAAGCGGTCGTAGACTCTACGCCCAACAATTGCTTCACTTGTGCTTGTTGTGCTTGCAACTGTTCTGCGGCTTCGGTATCGCTATATACGCTGGCGAGCGAGTAGGAGTAAGGTGTCACCACAAACTCCACACATCCTGTACCTGCCAATTCTTTGAGCATATCAATCATCTCTGGGTCGTATTGCTCCAGCATCTCCAACATCGTACCTGACACGCTCAGCGCGCAGTGGAAACGACCTCTGGATAGGCGAATCATCTCTGCTATGGTCTTGCAGAGTGGCATATACGATGTATTGATGAGCGATGCAACGCGATCCTCGGTCTGCATGTCATCATAGTAGTAATGGTCTTGACCAATCTCAAAAAAACGATAGCGCTTCAAACTGTAAGGCGCATGCATTTGAAAGCAAAAACAAATATTCTTCATGACTTTGTATTTTTAGCGTTGAAAAAAGTTTTAATAGTTTTAAGGGTTAGTATCCGTTGATGACAAGGTCGTAGATACGGCGGACTTTGAGTCCAGCATCATACCACTTGATGTTGTTCACCTCGTTGCGACCGAGTTCGCGCAGCGACTTGTACATAGCAGGATACTTGACGATAGCGTAGATGGCATCTGCCATAGCATCGATGTCCCAATAGTCGGTCTTGATGGCGTGTGAGAGGATCTCGGCGCAACCTGATTGGTGGGAGATAATTGATGGGCAGCCCACTTGCATGGCCTCCAATGGCGATATACCGAATGGCTCGCTCACACTTGGCATGATATACACATCGGAGTCAGCCAACACCTCTTGTACTTGTCGCCCGCGCATGAAGCCAGGGAAGTGGAACTTATCCGCAATCCCGCGTTGTGCCACCAGGTCAATCATCTTATTCATCATATCGCCGCTACCTGCCATCACAAAGCGCACGCCGTCGGTCTTCGCCAATACGCGTGCTGCTGCCTCCACGAAGTACTCAGGACCCTTCTGCATCGTGATACGGCCGAGGAAAGTCACCAACTTGTCCTTTCTGTCGTGCTTCACGAACTCCTCTGGGTTAGCCAGCGGCTCCACGGCGTTGTGCACGGTGCTCACTTTGTGCGGTGGCTGACCATATTTCTCAATCACGGTGCGGCGTGTCAGTTCGCTCACGCACATGATGTGGTCTGCCTCGTCCATACCGCGTTTCTCAATGGCATATACCGTTGGGTTCACGTTGCCGCGGCTGCGGTCGAAGTCCGTAGCGTGCACGTGTATCACGAGTGGCTTGCCCGAGATCTGCTTCGCAAACACACCCGATGGATAGGTCAGCCAGTCGTGGCTGTGGATTATATCAAAATCCAATGCGTGTGCCAATACGCTGGCTACTGCCTCGTAGTTGCCTATCTCCTCCAGCAGGTTGTCGGGATAGCGACCCGAGAAGCCCACGCAACCCAATTCATCCGTACCGATGCGCGAATAATCGTAGTGGATATTATTGCGCAGGTGATAGTACTCTTCGGGCGACATCTTGCCCTCCATGCGATGGCGAACATAATCGTAGTCGTTGTCTTTCCACACTACGGGTACGCTGTTCGCGCCTATAATCTTCAAGAATGATTGGTCTTCATCGCCCCATGGCTTAGGAATCACGAAGGTGATCTCCATGTCCTCTTGTTGTGCCATGCCGCGTGTCAGACCATAGCTTGCTGTTCCGAGTCCGCCCAAGATATGTGGGGGAAACTCCCATCCAAACATTAATGCTTTCATAAATCCTTGCCTTTAACCTTTAACCTCTAACCTTTAACCTCTAAACTTTAACCTCTAACCTCTAACCTCTAAACTCTAACCTATCCAACCTATTGCACACCTCTATCACGCTGGCCACGCTGGGCGCATAACTCATGCCGCCGTGTCCGCGGAATGGTGGGTTACCGTCGTACAACTCGTTCAGCGTGCCGACGCACAGTTCGCTCATCTCTGCCTCGTAGCCCATCAGCAGACGGCGGATGAAGTTCTCGCCGGAGTGTTGATATACCTTCAGGTACGCGATGGCGTATGCAGCTATCGTCCATGGCCATACAGGACCGTTGTGGAAGTTCCTGTCGCGCTCCAACTGACCACCTATATATACTGGGCGATAGTCGCCGCTCTTAGGCGATATGGTGCGCAGACCCTTTGGTGTGTATAGCTCTTTGGTACAGATGTCCACCACCGCTTTTGATTGGCGTCTGTCGAGTGGTGAGTATGGCAGACTGGCTGCGATGATCTGGTTCGGACGAACCTCCTTGTTGTGGTAGTCGCCATCCACATAGTCGTCCAGATACATGCCGTTCCAGAACGTCTTGATGAAGCTGTCCTTCGTTATCTCGGCTTGATACTCCATCAGGTCAGCTATCTGCTCTTTGCCGAGTTGACGTTGAATGTCAGCAGTGAAGAGGCGTGCGTTGTACCACAACGCGTTGATCTCCACCACATAACCCGTGCGTGGGGTGATCGGACGACCGTTCTCCACGGCGTTCATCCATGTGGCAGGACGCTCCTTGCCGTCCACCCACAGCAGTCCGTTGTTGTGCAACAACAGACGTGGGTGTTGTTGCCTGCGGATAAATAGCATGATGTCTATCACCAACTGTCCGTATAGGCGTGTGGCTTCCTCCAGCGAGGTGTATGCCGCATATTTCTGTATAGCGTGAATGAACCACAGCAGCACATCGGGCTCGTCCATACCGACCAACTTATGTGCCCTACCTTCCATGAACGCACGCACTTCCTCTACGGCAGTCTTGTTCACGATGGCGTCCCAGTATTCGGGGCGACCGATGCCTAACGTACAGCTGTGCATGGCCATAAACTCCTCGCGTGCCGATGCCTTGAACCATGGGTAACCTGCCAACAGGTAGCACTTATCGCCTTCTCTTTTGTACAATTGCGATGCAGCGTTCTTCAAGCAACCAAACATATCATTGCGTGCCACGCGGCGGTCCAGCTCTTTCTTCCACAGGGTCTTCAGGGTCTTGGTGTTCACTTCGCTGATACCTGCCGAGAAGATAACGCTCTCGCCTTTCTTCATTGGCATCTCAAAGTAACCTGGCACCAGTTGATCCTCTTTGTACTCAAAGCCGCGCTCTTGCTCTTTGTAGTATTCGATGTTCTTGTACCATGCGGGTGCGTGGGTGTATTCCACTTTCTTCGAGCATTGCATATATAGCTCAGGGAAAGCGCTGTACATACGGTTCGCGCGTCCGTTTTCCACTTCGCGCATGTCGCTGTTGGCGTCTGCGTTCTCTTTCGCCAACTCATGCACGCTGCGGAACGCCAAGTATGGCTTCAGTCGCAGGGTAGTAGGCGAGTGTGCCTCTACCAGCGTGTAGCGAATCAGCACGCGTGGCTCAAAGCTCACCAGCATACGCTCTTTGGTCAGCACTACGCCACCCACGCGGTAGGTGGTCTTACTGATCACTTCGCAGTCAAACTCACGGATGTACTTATGTCCGTTGGGTGAGAAGTTATTCCATCCATACTTATGCAAACCCAAGTTAAACTCCGCACCGTGTTGGATGACGGTCTCGTCCAAACTGCCCAATAGTACATAATTATCTTCAGGCAACTCGCCTGCGAGTGGCAGTACCAGTTGTCCATGGTATTTGCGCGTGTTACAATCAATCAAGGTGGTTGAGTTGTATGCGCCCGCACGGTTGGTGCGTATCATCTCTTTGCTCAAACTCCGCTCCAAGTTAATGAGCAAGGTCTTGTCAAAATTCAGATAACTCATATATATCTTACCTTTAAACTTTATAAATCTTGCCTTTAGCCTCTAACCTTTAGCCTCTCGCCTCTACTCCCTTCCCTTTAGGGAGGGGCTGGGGGTAGGCTTTTCTCTCAACTAAATTTCCCCTCGAACTTCACTTCCGCATCCATAAAGAACTGCCGTATCTGCTGTTCTGCATCGCGCTTGCAGATGAGCAGCACGCCGTCCGACTCCGCTACGATACTATCTTCCAGTCCTTGCACTACCGCTAAGCGTCCTTTGGGCAGGGTCACGATATTGCCATGACTGTCGTAGTAGGTGGCATCGGAGTGTAGGGTCACGTTCTCGTTCTCGTCTTTGTCGCTCAACTCGTACAGCGAACCCCATGTGCCGAGGTCGCTCCAACCGAAGTCGCTGGGTATGACGTGTACGTTCTTGGCTTTCTCCATCACGCCGTAGTCGATGGATATGCTGGGGCAGGTAGGGAACATCTGCTGAATGAAGGCATCCTCATCGGCTGTGCCCATCACATTGTCGCCTTCGGCAAACTTGTTCGCCATTTCTGGCAAAAACTCTTGGAATGCGTTGAGGATAGAGTCCAAACTCCAGATGAATATACCCGAGTTCCACAGGAAGTCACCACTCTCCAGGAACACCTTCGCCAGCTCCAAGTTTGGCTTCTCCGTAAAGGCCTTCACTTTGCATATCATCTCGCCTTTCGCCTCTAAACTCTCGCCTTTCGCCTCTAAACTCTCGCCTTTCGCCTCCTCGCCTAATAAGCCCTTCCCGTCGCGGGGTCCCCGACAAAGCTCGTGGCTTTGTGGGGTGCATTCAGGGAGGGGTTTGGGGTAGGCGTTCTCCCCCATCTGTATATACCCATACCCTGTCTCAGGTCTTGTTGGTTTCATACCCAAGGTGAGTAGTGCATCATTGTTTTCGATAAAGTCGAATCCTTGTTGAATAGTCTGCCTGAAGGTCTCTTCTTGCAGTATCAAGTGGTCGCTTGGTGCCACGACTATTCTTATTTTGTTTGTTGTCCCGCTATGCGACTCCCCTCCTTTTAGGGAGGGGTTGGGGGTAGGCTTAGCCATCGCCTTTATCCTTGCCGCAGCGTATGCGATGCAGGGTGCGGTATTACGTCGGGCTGGTTCGCACAGTACTTGTTCGGCTTTGAGGTCGGGTATTTGTTCCAGTACCAGATCGCGGTATATTACATTGGTCACGATCAGGATGTTTTCGATTGGAACGATGGGTCGGAAGCGGTCTATGGTCATTTGCAATAGACTGCGTCCTGTGCCGAAGAAGTCCAGGAATTGTTTTGGTTTTTTGTTTCTGCTAAATGGCCAGAATCGGCTACCCACGCCTCCTGCCATTATCACACAATAGTTGTTCTCTGTCATGGTATATGTTTATATGATTTTAATCAGCCCGCAAAGGTACGACTTTTTTTTGAAATATGCAAGAAAAACAAAAAAAATCTTCCCCCTTATTCCATAGGAGGTTAATTCGCTTCCATCTGTATCCCCTCCTGTTAGTTACTTTCTGAGTCCCCTGGAACAGTCATTTCCAATACAAATTTAATATTGGATTCATAAAAATACATATTTTTTGCGAAAAATATTGCGTATTTAAGAAAAAAATCGTAACTTTGCCGCCAGATTTATGCTTAATCAATGTATGTAGCATATAAACGTCCCTTTTTTTGACACCAAAAAAGGCATACACCTTAAATAATAACAATAAAAAACGAATCTTTATGATGAACAAACACACAGAGAAAGGCTTTCGTAGCCTGCTCATGACATTCACAGTCGGTGTAATGTTATTGTTTAGCATCACTGCCATGGCTGCCCCACAGGCTATAACGGGTAAGGTGCAAGATGCTAATGGAGAACCCCTAATAGGAGCAAGTGTCTTGGAGAAAGGAACCTCAAATGGTACGATTACCGATTTTGAGGGTGTGTTTACATTGAACGTAGAAACGGACGTTTTGTTGCTAGTTTCTTATGTAGGCTTCCAAGATCAAGAAGTTCGCGCAGCACAGGATTTAGTAGTCGTGCTCCGCGAAGATCAGGAATTGCTGGATGAAGTGGTCGTTATTGGTTATGGTACACAAAAGCGCAAAGACGTAACCACTTCTATTTCTTCTGTTGATACCGAGGATTTAGAGAAACGTCCGATTACTTCAGCGGCACAAGCTATGCAGGGTAAGGCTGCGGGTGTGACCGTAGTCAAGCCTAATGGTCAGCCAGGCGCAGGCATGGTTGTGCGCGTGCGCGGTACCACATCTATGAATGGTAGCAATGACCCTCTCTACGTGGTGGACGGAGTGCCAATGACTGACATTGACTTCCTTGCACCAAACGATATTGAGACCATGCAAATTTTGAAGGACGCTTCTTCTGCTGCTATCTATGGTTCACGAGCTGCTAACGGTGTCATCATGATTACCACCAAAGCAGGTGCTGCCAGCAAGGAGAAAATGAATGTGACCTTCTCTATGTACGGCGGTTGGACACAAGTAGCTAAACGCATGGAGAGCTTGAATTTCGAGCAATATCGCGAGTACTTGGATGACCTTGGATCCAACGTGGTACTGCCTGACGGATTAAAGGATGAGACCAATTGGTTCGATGAAACCTACAAGACGGGTTCAACTCAAAACTACCAACTCTCTGTCAGTGGCGGTACAGATCGCGTAAACTACTACCTATCTGGTGGTTATACAAATGAGCAAGGTATCGTGCCTACTACCAAGTATCAACGTTATAACTTCCGCACCTCTCTGGATGCTGAGGTGACCAAGTGGCTGAATGTTGGTGCTAATGTGGCATATGGCTACAGCGAGAATCAAGGTACTATTTCTTCGGGTACAGGTGCTAACCGTGGAGGTCTGGTGTTGTCTGTAATCAATACCCCAACTTATGCGCCAATCTATGACTTGGATAATCCAGATTATTACTACACCAACTTCTACGGTGTAAGCAATATTACCCACCCATTGGAGAATATTGAGCGTTATAAGAACCAATACAACAAGCAACACCGTCTTTTGGCTACTGGTAAAGGCATTGTTACTCTATATGATACCAAGAAATTCAATCGTGGTGACGAATACAACCATTCGCTCAAGTTTACTACCACCTTCACGGAGGACCTTAGAATGAATAACAATACTTCATTCCTTGATCCACACAAGACGTCATGGGGACGTAACCAATACGGTGAGGGTAGTGATACACGTAGCACTGACCTCGTGACCGTATGGGATAATGTGTTGAACTACACCACCAATATGAATGGTCATAACTTGGATGTCATGGTGGGTAGCTCTTATACACACTCCATGTGGACACAATCCTACATCGCAGGTAGCCACTACGCAGATGGTACTATTCAGACCCTCAATGCTGCCAATAAGATTGACCCAGGAACCACAGGCACTAGCGCCAGCGAATGGGCAATCATGTCTGGTTTTGCACGCGTAAGTTACAACTACGATTCACGTTATTTGATCTCCGCTAACTTCCGTGCCGATGGATCTTCTCGCTTGGCACCAGGTCACCGTTGGGCATACTTCCCTTCTGTTAGTGCTGCATGGCGTATCTCTGGCGAGCCTTGGATGCAAGATGTGAAGTGGATTGACGACCTGAAAATTCGCGGTGGTTGGGGACAAACTGGTAACCAAGGCGGTATTGGCGATTACGCTTACCTTGAGCGCTACAGCATCAACCGCCAAAACTGGTGGGAAACGGGCAAGGAGCACGCTGTGCCAACCTATAGCCAATCATCACTCCGCAATACAGACCTCACATGGGAGCGCACCACACAAACTAACGTCGGTTTAGACTGGACAATGTTCAAGAACCGATTGACCCTGAACTTCGATTGGTACTACAAATATACTACCGATATGCTCATGTGGGTATCTCTCCCAGCAGGTTCTGCTGCCGTATCATCTATCCAACGCAACGAAGGTGAGATGAGCAACATGGGTGTGGAGTTCACTATCACATCGCATAACTTCGTTAAGAAGAACTTTAAATGGGATACACAACTCAATATTTCGCACAATAAGAACCGCCTCGAGAAACTGGCAACTAGCCAAGTCTATTATGATGCCAAAGTGACCGACATCCTGGCAGACTACTGCGTGCGCAATGCTCCTGGCATGCCTCTTGGTTCTTTTTATGGTTACAAGACAGGTGGTGTGAATCCAGAGACGGGTGAGTTGATTTATTTGGATACCAACGAGGATGGTGAAGTGACTGCCAATGACCGTACTTATATGGGTGATCCTAACCCAGACTTCACCTTTGGTATGACCAATACCTTCCAATTCTATGGCGTGACGATTAGCTTCTTGCTACAAGGTTCGTATGGCAACGATGTATTCAATGCTAGCCGTATTGAGACAGAAGGTATGTACGACGCAAAGAACCAATCTACTCGCGTACTTGACAGATGGCGTCGTCCTGGTATGATTACCAGTATTCCTAAA
This sequence comes from Paludibacteraceae bacterium, assembly GCA_036307765.1. GTDB lineage: Bacteria > Bacteroidota > Bacteroidia > Bacteroidales > Paludibacteraceae > Colicola. The sequence goes on from JAXJWX010000093.1 coordinate 47,833, forward strand.
GCAGGTTTTGATATGAAGGTCAGCGACTATTTCGTAGAAGATGGTAGTTATATCCGCTTGAAAGATTTGACCATTGGTTATGAGTTCTCAGGCGATTGGATGAAGAAGATTGGTATGACTCGTCTGCAACCTTACTTCTCGGCTCAAAACCTCTTTACCATTACCAGATACTTAGGTATGGACCCAGAGGTGAATCAAGCAGGCAACTCAGGAACTGTACAAGGTCTTGACTATGGTACATACCCACAAACACGCAGTTTCGTGTTGGGTGTAAACATCGCATTTTAATGGTTGAACGTAAACAAATACAACGATTATGAAAAAGTATATATATATAATAGGTGTGGCCTTGGGCATCGCTCTCGTATCCTGCGACCTGAATATGGAACCTATTTCCGATCAGTCAGAGCTCAACTTGAGCACTTCTACCAGTGATACCACCCGTATTAAATTCAAAGACCGTGCAGCTATGATGGCTGTCTATGAGAACTTGTACAATATCATGCGTGACCGTCAAGAGCACTGGTATCTAGATTATCTGCTCTTTGGTGAAGCACGTACAGATAACGCTTACGCAGGAACAACTGGTGCCGAGGTGGTGCCTGTAGAGACTAACGCCTTGGATGCTTCCAACCCTGATATTGCCCGCGACTGGGATCGCTATCTGGAGGATATAGCACAAGCCAACGTCATCATCTCTAATATTGACAAAGTACCAGATCCAAACTTCCAAGAGTCAGAACGTGCGCAATGGAAGGCCGAGGCGAAAATCTTCCGCGGCATGATGCTTTTTGATTTGGCACACTGGTTTGGTAATATCCCATTGAACCTCTCTGAGGCTCCAGATATCACCGCCGATAATATCGAAGAGGTATATCCTATTTATTTCCCAATGCCTGTGACACAAGACTCAGCTTACAAGCAAGTTATCAAGGACCTCACCGAAGCTATTCCTTACGCTCCTGCACTCAATCCCGACGACAAACGCGTGCTGAGCAAGACCGTAGCATATGCATTGCTGGCTAAGTTGTACGCCGAGTTAGGCGAATGGGACAAGGTGATTGAGTATAGCGATATGGTATTTGCAAGCGGCATCGCTTTGGCAGATAACTATGCTGATCTTTGGAAATATGATGAGAATAAGGGGGATGCAACCCGCAACAACAAGGAAACTATTCTTGAGGCACAATATACATCTGCCTCTGGCAACTGGGTGACATGGATGTTCGGTCGTAACCTCTCCAACTGGGAGGAGTCCTTCTCATGGGCTAAGTGGATCACCCCTAGCCGTGACCTGATTCGCACTTTCGAGAAAGAGGGTGACACCGTGCGTTGCAACCAAACCATCGTATATTATGAGTGTGCATGGAGCAACTACTATCCAGCAGACAACTATCCATTTATGTACAAATGTCGTTCGGCATACAACAGCGTGATCAAGCTGCGTGGTGCAGATATCTGGTTGCTCAAGGCAGAGGCTTTGGCACACAAGGGCGACTTGAGTGGTGCTGTATCCTTGGTGAACACCATCCGACAACGTGCGAAATTGGCTGACCTCTCTGCATCCGAAATGAGTAGCCAAGAGGCCGTTTTGGACGCTATCTTGCACGAGCGCCGCTTGGAGTTGGCATTGGAGGGACATCGTCTCTTTGACCTCATTCGCTTTGGCAAACTGCTTGAGGTGATGAACGGTATCAACCTACGCGACGAAGGTCGTCTGCCACAAGCACGCCCATTCGTGGAGGCACACAAACTCATGCCTATCCCACAAACAGCGTTGGATAAGAACTCTAACCTGGTTCAGAATGATGGCTATTAATTTTAGTACTAATCTGCAAATAATCAATAGAATATGAAACGTATATTTCAAGTCCTATTTCTTGCGTTGATCGCGATAGGCTATACAGCTTGTCAGCCAGACTCTTTCCGAGAGGTGTATCCAGAGGGCAATCCTGTAGTAGAGGCTGCGCTATTGAGCGAAAGTGTAATTAATTATGGTGAAGATAGCATCACCTTTTCAGTGACTGTCTCGGAGAAAGAGACACCATTGTCCACTTTGTCAGTCAAAGTGATTGTGGGTATTAATGTGATTGCTAATGAAGAGGTGCGTACCCCTGATTATTTGTACACAGATACCTTCACCTATGCTGTGCCTTTTGGTCCTAATATGCCAGAGGGTGAGGCGGTTAAAGTGTATTTGACTGCTACAAATGTTGAAGGTACTACCACAGACTTTATCTTGAGCGATTGCACAGGACATCGTCCTGTTATCGAAACACTCTATGTGATGCCTCCAAAACCATCTACCAAGGACAGAGGTAAACAAATGATTCTTGAGGGAGACCAGTTTGTGCTGTACAACTTGGGTTATCCTAAAACATATGAATGCCTTCTCCCTGTCGTAGGAACCAAGTTCGGTCGTATCGACTGGAACTATCCAGTGTTTGGTATGCTCAATGGCAAGATTTCGCTCATTACAGAAGCACAGTTGGAGAGCGGTGAGGCAAGCACTATTCTGCTCAGCAACGACGAGATTGAGACCATTGATACCATCCAATTCAACCCATTGACCTTTGACCTCTACTTTAGTGGTAAGGTGGCGCAACCAGTATCGAAATTGGATGTGAATGCCGACTTGGCCGAGGTGGCAGGCAAGACATATCGTTATGCGAAGATCTTCTTCGACCCTGCGATGGAGGTGACCCTAAGTGGTGTGGCTAATATGGCTACTGCATACAACTTGGACTACATGGAAGTGGTGAATGGTAATGTAGTGAAGTTCTTAGGCGAGAAGGGTATGTACGAAGTGTATTACTTGCCTGCTGAAGACTATATTGTAGTAGAACCTCTGAAGGATGCTATTTATCCTAATGTGATGTGGATGACTGGTGTGGGCTTTGGTTTACCAGTAGCTACACCTAAGGTACAAGGCGGTTGGGGCTTTGATAACTTGGGACAATATATTGCATGCCGCACTGTGGCTCCTAAGGTATATCAATTCACCGCATACCTGAAGAACGGTGTGAACGCTGACTTTGCTACACACGGTTCGCTCAACTTCAAGTTCTTCCACCAGAAAGGTTGGGGCGGCGAAGAATCAGGTGGTAACTATGAGCAGATTGGTCTGCCAATCCAAGGCGTAGGCCCAGAGGGCTTGACCAAACTGAACGGCGATACAGGTGCTGAGGCAGGTAACTGGATTGCTAATACCCAAGAGGAGTTTGAGGGCATCTACCGCATCACACTTGACCAGAATAAGTTCACCACTACATACAAGAAAATACGATAAAACACCACAATGATGAGAATAGTGAATAATGTATTATTTATAGGTATTGCGGCCGCATTGCTCGGCTGCAATACCCCCGTTGATAATCCTAACGAAGACTCTACAAATGTCCCAACCCCACAACGTGACGTGATGACCTATGTCACCACGGCAGATGGTACGATGGGCTTTGTGGCTGTAGGTAAAGATTATGCAGAAGGACTCAATATGTCGCCTGAGCGCACGCTGATGCTCAATCCTAATGTGCGTTACCAGGAGTTTGATGGTTTTGGTGCTGCTATCACAGGTGCTGCGGCATTCAATCTCATGCAGATGCCAGCTGAGCGTCGTCAGAAACTGTTGGTGGAGACTTTCTCCCCTGATAAGGGCATGGGCTATGGTTATGTGCGCGTACCTATTGGCGGTAGCGATTTCAACTCACGTAGCAATTATGATTATACCTGCTGCGATACGAAGGGTATTGAGAACTTTGGTCTTACATCCGACGAATTGGATTATATCATCCCTGTGCTGAAGGAAATCTTGGCTATCAATCCTGATCTGAAAGTGATGGGTACACCTTGGAGTTGCCCAATCTGGATGAAGGTGGACGATATCCGCAGCAAGGCGCCTTATTCAGGATCTAACAAATGGGTAGGTGGTTATCTCAACCCAGACTATTATCAAGATTATGCGATGTACTTCGTGAAGTGGATCAAGGCTTTTGAGGCAGAGGGTATCAAGATCACCAGCGTGACGCCACAAAACGAGCCACTCAACTGGGGCAACTCCATGTCCCTATACATGCCTTGGGATCAAGAGCGTGATTTCATTAAGTTGGCTCTCGGCCCTGTGTTCAAGCGCGAGGGTATCCAAGCTAAGATCATCTGCTTTGACCATAACTATAACTATGACGGCAAGAAGGATCAGTTGCAATATCCTATTAAGATTTATGCGGATGCAGAAGCTAGTCAGTATATCGATGGCGCAGCATACCATAGCTATGGCGGTAGCCCAGTAGAGTTGGATGCTATTCACAAACAAGCGCCAGAGAAGAACCTCTATTTCACCGAGCAATCTATCGGTACATGGAACTACCAGAGCTTTGGTCAGTCACTCATGTCTGAGATGAAGAATACCTGCATCGGCACCGTTACACGCTGGTGCAAGGCAGTCATTGTATGGAACTTCATGCTCGATGAGAACGGAGGCCCTCACGGTGGTCCTGGTGCGTGCGCTACTTGCTACGGTTCGGTGGATATATCTTCAAAGGACTATACCACGCTCAACAAGCGCAGTCACTACTATGTGATTGGTCATCTGAGCAAGGCATTGAAGCCAGGTTCTACTCGCATCGGTGTGTCGGGTTATATGCCTACTGGTCTTTCAGCTGTAGCTTCAGAGAATCCTGATGGCACCTATGGTTTGGTGCTCTTTAATGAGAACGCAGAAGGATTGACCTTTATTATTGAGCATAATGGCAAGCATTTTGAGATTAAATTGCCTGCGGAGAGTATCACTTCTTGCGTGTTGTAATACAGAATGAGAACGCATTGGCGAACATATCTTATCCCTGCCCTGCTGCTGGTGTCTTGCATGCTACTCAGTGCGTGCAATTCACCCGCGGAGCAGCGCGTATGCTTCTTCGGTTCCTCCGTGTGTAGAGGTGTAGGAGCCGAGGCGCTCCATGGCTATGCTGCGCAAGTGACCGAAGCTTTGCCTGCAGGTTGGGAGAGTGTGAACATCTCCATAGATGGCAATAACACCTACGACCTCTTTGCTCGTTTTGATCGCGATATGACACCCGTGGAGGCGAAGTATGTGGTCATTGGCATCAGTCTGGGCAACGAGGGATTGCACGAGAAAGGCGCTCGCGCCATGTTGTCCTATCGTGAGAACATGCCGCGCCTGATACGCATGCTGCAAGAGCAGGGTAGAGTGGTCGTTGTCGCCAATAACTATCCGCGCGCAGACTTCAACATGGTGGACTACGAGGACCTCTGCGATGTGAATCTCGAAGTGCAACAATGGGATGTGTCTACTATCAATGTGTTTGGTACTATCGATGATGGCGTAGGCAGATGGGCAGAGCATATGTGGAATGGCTCGGATATCTACCACCCCAATCAGCTGGGACACGAGGCGATGGCTTCGGCATTCCCTCTTACCCTGTGGGAGGCATTGCAGGCAGGCAAACCGCTGCCAGAGTATATCTGCACAGAAGGAGATGAGAATGGTGTGGCGTGTGTGAGCTTTGTGCCAGAGGGGGAGGTGCAGTCCTATACGCTCAGCTATGTCAGCGCTGATACTACCTATACCGAAGTCTATTCGGCAGCGCAGAAGAAGTTATGGCTCTATGCCACCGGACAACAACTGTCTGTTGCCGAAGGAATAGATAAGACTGTTGGTACTATCACTATACAGGGTAGCAATATCCACCAAGTCCTCTTCTACCGTGCGGCGATGACCGAACGTGAGGTGCGCGCGCTGGCGAGAGGCAAGATGTTGCGCTCCAGTCTGGAGATATACTGCCCACTATTGGGTGGCGATGCGACCAACTATGCACAAACAATGAATTGTGTTACAATTCACAATAAATAACTAATTATTAACCAATTTTAAATTTAATTTTTATGAAAAAGATTTTTTCTCTTTTCTTAGCGATGACAGCTATGGTGGCTGTTCATGCTGCTGACTACTACCTCGTAGGTGGTTTTTGTGGATGGAATACAGGTAATGCTGTGAAATTCACCGAGGTATCTGCTGGTAATTATGAGGTGATTATCGAGGATCTCTCTGGCGAAGGTAAAGTGATTTGTTCCACAGACGGTTGGTTGCCTCAATACGGTGTTATTGGTGGTAGCAATGTAGTCACCATCGGTGGTCCTGCTTGTGTATTGACACTTAAGGCTCAAGATTCTGACCCAGAGCCAGGTAATATCAAATTCGGAGATAAAGATGGTTTTGGTTACAAGAACGCTAAATTGGCGTTGACCGTAGCAGGTGACCAAGTGAGCATCAGTTTTGTTAGTGGCGAGGAGTATGACCTCAGTGCAAAACCAGATACTTACCAAATCGTAGGTGCATTCACCAACAACTGGAACACAGCTGATGCTATCCAATTTGAGGATGTTAATGGCGTGTTGACCGCTAATGTACCTGACTTGAGCGGTACCTTCAAGATTATTAAGAACCGTGCTTGGGACGAGCAATGGGCTACCAACCGTGAAACTAACGCTGGTCTTGCCATGGGCGTTCCTTACGTAATGAGTGGCAAAGACGAGAATGGTGGCGATCCTGGTAACTTGGCATTGGCTAACCCATTCGGTAGCTATACCAACGCTGTTCTTACTCTTAAGAAAGAGGATAATGGTGACATGGTATTGACTCTCGTTTCTGGTGACTTCCAACTCATGCAAGCTGATTGGCACATCCCAGGTGAGGCACTCGGTTGGAACTGCAACGAGGAACAACGCTTCACTCCTGTTGAAGGCGAAGAGAACACTTATGAGTTGTTGGCGTTTGAGTTTGGTAATCGCTTCAAAGTGGTATATGGTAACTGGGCAGTAGAGTTTGGTGCTCCAACTCCAGAAACCGTATGGGAGATCAACAAGGAGTACACCCTCGCATTCAAGGGTGGCGACTTCAACGCAATTGACAACAAGCACATATTTGAAGACTGCACCATTCGTTTGGTGGTTGATTATGAGAATGCTGTGGTTAAGCTTACCATCATGTCAGAGACATTGCCTTCTGCTGTAGAGGATGTAGTTCTTCCTAACACTACTACCAAGGTTATCGAGAATGGTCAAATGTATATCATTCGCGATGGTGTACGCTACAACGCATTGGGTGGTGTTGTGAAATAATCCATCTTTATCATAGTGTAGAGCGGCTGACTACCGCTCTACATTTCTATTATTTATCAATTTATTACTATGAAGAAACCATTATTTTTCCTTTTCATCCTGTCCATGGTATGCCTGCCTATGATAGGACAAGTGTATTTGGATGCTTCTGCTCCAATCGAAGATCGTATCGAGGATGCACTCTCGCGCATGACCCTACAAGAGAAGATTGCCATTATTCACGCACAGTCTAAGTTCTCCTCACCTGGTGTAGCGCGCTTGGGTATCCCTGGTATTTGGTGCACCGATGGCCCTCACGGTATTCGTCCAGAGGTACTCTGGGACGAGTGGAACCAAGCGGGTTGGACCAATGACTCATGTATTGCGTTTCCTGCTCTCACCTGTTTGGCAGCTACATGGAATACCGACATGTCCTACCTCTATGGTGTGAGCATCGGTGAGGAGGCACGCTATCGTAACAAGGATGTGCTACTCGGTCCTGGTGTGAATATCTATCGTACCCCGCTCAATGGTCGCAACTTTGAGTATATGGGCGAAGACCCATACTTAGCGTCTAAAATGGTGGTGCCTTACGTGAAAGGTGTCCAAGAGCAAGGTGTGGCTACATGTGTCAAGCATTATGCCCTCAACAATCAAGAGGTGGATCGCCACTGGGTGAATGTCAACCTATCCGACCGCGCACTCTACGAGATTTATTTACCAGCTTTCCGTGCAGCGATGCAAGAGGGTAACTCATGGTCTATCATGGGTGCCTACAACCTCTATAAAGGACAATACGCTTGCCACAACTCTATTCTTCTGCAAGACATCTTGCGCAAGGAGTGGGGTAGTGATGCGGCTGTCATCTCAGACTGGGGCGGCACTATGAACACAGACCAAGCTATCACCAACGGTCTCGACCTCGAGTTTGGTACATGGACTGACGGACTCTCTGATGGAGCGTCAAGTGCGTATGACATATACCACCTCGCTATGCCTTATCTCAAGAAGATACAGAGTGGCGAAGTAGGTACCAAGGAACTTGACGAGAAAGTGCGCAATGTCTTGCGCCTCATCTTCCGTACCTCTATGAACCCTAACAAGGCTTTTGGTGCCATGTGCTCAGAGGCACATAGTGCAGCCGCTCGCAAGATCGCAGGAGAAGGCATCGTACTGCTGCGCAATGCGAATCAGACATTGCCTATTGAACTGAAGGGGCGTCCTACTATTCTCGTGGTGGGCGAGAACGCCATCAAGATGATGACCGTCGGTGGTGGTTCGTCTTCTTTGAAAGCGAAGTACGAGATTTCTCCTCTGCAAGGTATCCAAGAACGCGCAGGCGATATGGCTAACGTGCAATATGTACGCGGATACGTAGGTGATGTGGGTGGTGAATATAATGGCGTGACCACGGGTCAATCCTTGCAGGACTACCGTACACCTGAGCAACTCACCGCGGAGGCTATAGAGGCGGCTAAGAAGGCGGACTATGTCATCTTTGTGGGCGGTATGAACAAAGCACATAATCAAGATTGCGAGGACGGAGATCGTCTGCATTACGAGTTGCCATACGCACAAGACCAACTTATCTCGGCACTGGCGGCTGTCAATGATCGTCTTATCTTCGTTTCTATTTCGGGTAACGCACACGGTATGCCTTGGAGCCAAAACGTAGAGGCTATCCTGCAAGCATGGTATAGCGGTTCCGAGACTGGACATGCCGTAGCGGATGTGCTTTTCGGTGATGTCAATCCTTCTGGCAAATTGCCATATACTATCCAACCTTCTTTGGCAGACTATCCAGCACACCAATACGGCGAGATAGCATACCCTGGTGTGGACAAACAGGTGCATTACATGGAGGATATCTTCGTGGGCTATCGCTATGCTGACCTCTATGGTACACGCCGTCCAATCAAGTACGCTTCTCAAGGCGTACAATATACCATCAACCCACCTAAGCGCAAACCAACTTTCCCATTCGGCTTTGGCTTGAGTTATACGACATTCGCATATGGTGAGACTACCTTGATTGGTGATCAAATCACGGTTTCTGTTACCAATACAGGCACATGTGCAGGACAAGAGGTGGTACAACTCTATGTGTCGGACAGCAAGGCATCGGTTGTTCGTCCTCAGAAGGAGTTGAAGGGTTTTGCTAAAGTCGCATTGCAACCAGGCGAGACCAAGCAGGTGACCTTCACCATCACGCCCGATATGTTGGCTTTCTTCGATGCAGATGCGCATAAGTGGGTTGTAGAACCTGGTAAGTTCGTGATGCATATTGCCAGCAGTAGTGCTGATATTCATGCGTCTCTCCCATATGTAGTGTCTGAGCTTATCCATCTTTAGCAACAAATGATAGGCTTCTAAACTTGATAAAAATCGCCATTCGTGGCGATTTTTTTTGCATATATGCGAAAAAAGCAGTACCTTTGCCTGCCGATCTGTTTTTTATGAAGCAAATCACATACATATTACTCTTTTTGCTAGGCATTGGATTCTCCTCTTGCCGTCGTCCAGCAGTGCCTAAACCATATGGCTACTTCCGCATTGCGATACCCGACACTTCATATTCTATTTATACTCCCAAGGGATATCCATACACCTTTCGTCTCTCCAATAATGCAGAAGCACAACCCTTGAATAAGGAAGGCGAGAACTATTGGCTAGATATCCATTATCCTGCGCTCAATACGACCATTCATTGCAGCTACAAACCTATCCGCAATAATCTCCGTACGCTGGCTCGTGATGCACAAGAGTTCCTCTTTAGCCATAGCACCATAGCTTCAGCTATCCCATCGCAGGATTTTGCTAATCCAGATCACAATGTCTATGGCGTATATTACGAATTGCATGGCAATACTGCATCGCCTATTCAGTTCATTTTGACCGATTCCACCGAACATTTCTTCCGTGGTTCCGTCTATTGCAACACCATACCTAACCAAGATTCATTAGCCCCTATATACGACTATATGCGCCACGATGTGCGCATCATAATGGAGTCCATGCAATGGCAGTAATGCAAGAAATACTATCCGCTCAAGGCAATGCACGCAAGTTATTGGTGGTCTTGATTGACCCCGACAAACCTGTGGCGATTGAAGCGTTGTCCCCCCACCTCTGTTTGCCTGATCTTATTTTTGTGGGAGGAAGCACGGGCAGTCAAACCGACATATGTGTCGCACAATTGCGTCAATATACCAATCGACCCATCTTACTTTTCCCAGGTAATATAGCCCAATTCACGCCAACGGCTGATGCGTTACTTTTCCTTACTCTCTTGAATGCGCAAACGCCTGATGTGCTCATCAATCCCCATATACAAGTGGCGCAAGAGGTTTTACGCTCTGGAATAGAAACAATACCTATGGGGTATATCTTGGTGGATGGAGAACGCAAAAGTAGTGTTGAAATGGCAACGAACTGTACTCCAATATCCCAAAATAATGTCGATAAAATAGTATCTATGGCGATAGCGGGGCAGTTATTAGGTAAGTCCCTTATCTACCTCGAAGCAGGTAGTGGCGCCCACACGCCCGTTTCACCTGATATTATTCGTGCGGTGCGGGCGCAACTGCAATTGCCCCTCATTGTAGGTGGAGGTATTACTACGCCGCAAGCTATGCTTCGCGCTTACGAAGCAGGTGCCGACATGGTAGTCATAGGCAATCACTTTGAGCAATATCCCGATGAAATCGCAGATTTTGTTCGCATCAAACAGGATAAATATGGAGAATGATATCCGCTATATGCAACTCGCACTTGCCGAAGCGCAAAAGGCATTTACTATGGGAGAAGTGCCCGTGGGTTGTGTGATTGTTGCGGATGGACAAGTTGTTGGCAGAGGACATAACCTCACAGAGACACTCGCTGATGTTACCGCCCATGCCGAAATGCAGGCCATCACTGCTGCGGCGAACACATTGGGTGGTAAATACCTGTCGCAATGTACGCTATATGTCACTGTTGAACCATGCGTCATGTGTGCTGGAGCTATCGGTTGGGCGCAGGTCAAAAGAGTGGTGTATGGTGCAGGCGATGAGAAACGCGGATTTACCCTTTTTGCTCCAAATGCCTTGCACCCGAAATGCACGGTTTCATCGGGTGTTTTAGAACCTGAATGTCGCGAACTGATGCAATCATTCTTCGCTCAAAAACGAACTAAATAATCAAATAGTAAATTGTCAAATAGTACATCAATATGAAGTCTTCTCTCCGAATATCCCTTCAGGTATTATCTTTTGCGCTACTAGCGGCTTTGTCTATCTATCTTGCTCCTAAGTATAGCAACCCCTTCAAGTACCATTTCGAGGTCGGACAACCGTGGGCATATGGTCTTGTAACGGCAGAATCTAATTTTGCTATCTACAAGACAGATGCACAGTTAGCTATCGAACAACAACAAATCTTGCGTGACTATGCTCCCTGCTATGTGCTTGATACTGTTTCTATGCATGACCATCTCTATGTGCTACCGCTCTCGGAGATGGATCGTTTGCGCTCATTAGGATGTTCCAAGGTGTCTGTGTTGCACAACCGCGTAGCAATACAAATACCCGTAGCGAACCTATATACCCCAAAAACAGCATACGAAAAAACGCATAAGAATATTGTTCCTAATCTGCAATATGACTCGATTACATCGGAAAATATGCGTCAAAATCTGCTATCTTCTATTTCGCTCACAGAGGGCGTGGTGCAGGCAGGAGAAAAAATTATTGACACAGGTGAGATTGTTTCTGAGCACACTTATCAGATATTGGAATCCCTTCGTCGTACCATAGAAGAGCAAAATATCTCACACCGCCAGTCCTTTACATCTACTATCGGAGTGAGTGTCTATATCGTGATTCTCGTTGCGCTATTTGGATTATATCTCTATACCTATCGCCGCAAACTGCTGGACAACTTACGCCATGTACTGTTCTTTACAATCCTCATGGCACTTGTGATTAGTGCTGCATTCTTAGTGTTGCGTCACTTCTCTGCCAGCTACATCTTCCTAATTCCATTTGCGTGGGTGCCTATCATTGCGCGGGTGTTTTATGATTCGCGAACGGCTATTTTTATACATATCATCACTGTTTTTATTGTGTCTATTGCAGCTCCTGCACCATACGTATTCATCCTCTTGCAGGTTATCACGGGTATCGTGGCTGTCATTAGCTTGCGTGACATGACGCAACGTGCTCAACTAGCACAAACAGCCTTGTTCACGTTCTTGATGTATAGCGTTGTTTATACAGCCACAACACTTTTGGTGACAGGCAGTATTACGAATGTAGAATACAACTACTATATCTATTTTGCCGTTAATGCGGTACTCGTAATTTGTGCATACGGACTAATCTTCCTCTTTGAACGCACCTTCGGACTAGTTAGTAATATCACCCTTGTCGAACTTACCAATGTCAATTCCAACCTTATGTTGGAGTTCGCAGAGAAAGCATCTGGCACATTCCAACACTCACTGCAGGTCAGCAATCTTGCCACCGAAGCTGCCAAACGCATAGGCGCTAAGGTGCTACTTGTTCGTACAGGTGCACTCTATCACGACATCGGTAAGATGCTACACCCAGAGTATTTTATCGAAAATCAATCGGGTGTCAATCCATTGCAGTCTATGCCTTACACCGAGGCTGCCAAGGTTATTATTAGTCATGTCGAAGATGGCGAACGCATAGCGCGCAAACACCATTTGCCCGAACTCATCGTGCATTTTATCCGCTCGCATCATGGCACATCTGTCACTCGATACTTCTATAATTCTGCGGTGAATGCGGCAAAAAGTGAAGGAAAAAGCATTGCTGATATTCGTAAAGAGGACTATGCTTATCCTGGTCCTAAACCTTCTACCAAGGAAGCCGCTATCCTTATGATGGCTGATGCGATAGAGGCACGCTCTCGTTCGCTCAGCGAAATGACCGAACAGACCATCTCCGATATGGTGGACCAGATGATAGACCTGCAGGTGGCGGATGGTCAGTTTGCCGAAACAGTACTTTCTTTCAAAGATTTAGAAGATATACGTGCAGTCTTCAAACAAAAACTCATTGAGATCAATCACCACCGTATTGTATATCCTACCATCGAGGAAAGCAAATAATCCAACTCTACCCAATTCTAAACAACTCTACACAATGCCACACAATTCTAAACTATACCTTGCTCCCATGGAGGATGTCACTGATCCCGCCTTTCGCCTGCTTTGCAAGCGATTTGGTGCGGCACGTGTTTATACCGAGTTTGTGAATGCCGATGCCCTCGTGCGCGATGTGGCATCCACTACACGCAAACTCCAAATCTCTGATAATGAGCGTCCTGTGGCAATTCAAATCTATGGTCGCGACCCCGAGAGTATGGCTGATGCTGCGCGTATTGTAGAACAAGCAAAGCCCGATTTCATCGACATTAATTTCGGTTGCCCGGTCAAGAAGGTGGCTGGAAAAGGCGCAGGTGCAGGCTTGCTCAAAGATATCCCTAAGATGCTCGATATTACCCGTGCGGTAGTTAATGCGGTTCACACACCCGTTACGGTCAAAACTCGCCTTGGCTGGGACGATAATAATCGTATTATTACGGATATTGCTGAACCACTACAAGACTGCGGAATCGTGGAACTCGCTATCCACGGTCGTACACGCTCGCAGATGTACCGAGGTGAAGCCGACTGGTCGCTCATACGCGAGGTGAAGAACAACCCGCGTATTCATATACCTATCATCGGCAATGGTGATGTCACTACCCCCGAACAAGCCAAGCGTTGTTTCGATGAATTCGGAGTAGATGCTATCATGGTAGGTCGTGCCACTTTTGGTTGCCCATGGATTTTTGAGGATATGCAACACTATCTTTCAACAGGCGAACTGCTTCCTCCGCGCACTATGCAATGGTGTGTGGATATACTCAAGGAGCATGTCGAGCGTAGCATCCAATGGATAGGTGACGAACGCAAAGGTATCGTGCATAGTCGGCGCCATTTTGCTGCATCTCCAGCTTTCAAAGCCCTATATGATTTCCGACAAACACGCATCGCACTACTTCGAGCGGATACCAAAGCAGAAGTCTTCCAAATCATGGATGAAATAGTCGAAAAGTGGGGATAAAATAAACTTTTTTTCATAAAACTTGCATATGTCGCGAAATTTTACTAATTTTGCGGGCTTTTTCGTAATATGCGCAATGTGCGCGCATATATAGGCACACAAGTAGAATATGCAAAACATCAGAAATATAGCAATTATCGCACACGTTGACCACGGTAAAACGACCTTGGTTGACAAGATGTTGTACACTGCCAACCTCTTCCGTGAGAACGAGCAGAAAGGCGAGCTTATCCTCGACAACAACGAACTCGAGCGCGAGCGCGGTATCACCATCTTGGCGAAGAACGTAGCCATTGAATACAAGGGCTGCAAGATCAATGTGATTGACACTCCGGGCCACGCCGACTTTGGTGGCGAGGTGGAGCGCGTACTCAACATGGCAGACGGCGTGCTGCTCCTTGTGGATGCCTTCGAGGGTCCTATGCCACAAACTCGCTTTGTGTTGCAAAAAGCGTTGGAGCTTAATCTCAAGCCTATCGTAGTCATCAACAAAGTAGATAAACTCAACTGCCGTCCAGACGAGGTGCAAGAGGAGGTATTTGACCTAATGCTCAACCTTGACGCAACCGAGGAACAACTCGATTTCCAAACCATCTACGGTTCGGCTAAGAACGGCTGGATGTCCACCGATTGGCACAAGCCAACGACTGATCTCACAGCACTCATGGATACCATCATTGAGCATGTGCCAGCGCCAGAGATGTTGGACGGTACACCACAGATGCTAATCACCAGTCTCGATTACAGCCCATACTTGGGTCGTATCGCTGTGGGACGCGTACACCGTGGTGCCTTGAAGAACGGTCAGAATGTGACCTTGGCAAAGAAAGATGGCAGCAAGGTGCGTTGCAAGATCAAAGAGTTGCACACCTTCTCGGGCATGGGTCGTATGAAAGTAGAAGAAGTGAAGTCTGGCGATATTTGTGCACTCATCGGTATTGAGGGCTTTGAGATCGGCGATACCATCTGCGACTATGAGAATCCAGAGGCACTTGATCCAATTGCAATTGACGAGCCAACGATGTCAATGGTGTTTACCATCAACGACTCGCCATTCTTTGGCAAAGACGGTAAGTTTGTGACTTCGCGCCATATCCAAGATCGCCTCAACAAGGAGTTAGAGAAGAACCTCGCCCTCCGCGTGGAGCGTGGTACAGATGAGACATCGTGGAATGTGTTTGGTCGTGGTGTATTGCACTTGAGCGTACTAGTAGAAACCATGCGTCGTGAAGGATACGAGTTGCAAGTAGGTCAGCCACAAGTCATCATCAAGGAGATTGACGGCGTGAAGTGCGAACCTGTGGAGCAACTGACCGTGAACACCCCAGAGGAGTGCTCGGGCAAGATCATTGAGTATGTATCCACCCACAAGGGCGAGATGACTCGTATGGAGATGATCAACGACCGTGTACAACTGGAGTTTGTGATTCCTAGCCGTGGTATCATCGGTATGCGAACCTATGTGCTGAACGTATCAGCTGGAGAGGCGATCATGGCACACCGTTTCTTGGAGTTCCAACCTTACAAAGGCGAGATCGTGAAGCGTAATAATGGTTCGCTCATCGCTATGGAGAGTGGTACTGCATACGCATACGCGCTTGACAAACTGCAAGACCGTGGACGCTTCTTTATTAGTCCACAAGACGAGGTGTATGCTGGTCAAGTTGTGGGCGAGAGCTCAAAAGAAGGCGACATTGTGATCAATGTGACCAAGTCAAAGAAACTGACCAATATGCGTTCGAAATCCGCAGACGACAAGGCGGTTTTGCCACCACCTGTGATCTTCTCGTTGGAGGAGGCGTTGGAGTATATCAAGGAGGATGAGTATGTAGAGGTGACCCCTAACTACATGCGTATCCGCAAGATTATCCTTGATGAACTCGAGCGCAAACGCGCAAACAAAAATTAACGGGAATTATACACTACCAAAATTATAGAAAATTGTAGAAAATTGCCAAAAATTTCAAGACAACCATTTTGGATAATTTATTATAATTTACTACAATTTTTGGATCGAAAACATAACCAGAAAATAATTATAAAAAATTTTAGTTATATGCAATTTAATCAAACAGAAATCAAAGACCTCACCGCGGTTATCACTCTCACAGTGGAGCCAGCAGACTATCAAGAGGCAGTTCAAAAAGAACTTATCAACATTCGTAAGAAAGCTAACATCCCAGGTTTCCGTCCAGGTATGGCACCTAAGGGTATGTTGCAAAAGATGTACGGCAAGAGCATCCTCGCTGAGGTAATCAACAAGGTTATCGGCGAAGGTCTCAACAAGTACATCGAGGAGCACAACCTCAACCTCCTTGGCGATCCATTGCCAAACGAGGAGCTCACTCCAGAGGTAAACTTCGACACCCAAGACACTTTCTCTTTTGCATTTGACATTGCAGTAGCTCCAGAGTTCGACGCAATGCTCAACGGCAAGAACAAACTCACCCAATACACCATCACCGTGACCGACGAGATGGTTGACAACCAAGTGAAGAGCTATGCTCAACGCTTTGGCGACTATGTACAAGCTGAGGTTGTAGAGGAAGGCGATGTAGTGAAGGGTCTTCTCACCGAGCAAAAGGAGAACGGTATCGTGAAGGAGAACGGTATGTTGACTCCAGCCTATATGTCAGACAAAAAGCAAGCTAAGTTGTTCGCTGGCGCAAAGGTAGGTGATGTGATCACCTTCAATCCAACCAAAGCATACGGCAATTCTGTAGAGGTTAGCTCAATGCTCGGTATCAGCAAAGAGGAGGCAGAGGCATTGACCAGCGACTTCACTTTCGAGCTCCAAGGCATCACCCGTCACCAAGCTGCTGCTATCGATGGCGAGCTCTTCGCTAAGGTTTATGGCGAGAACAATGTAGCTGACGAGGCTGACTTCCGCGCACGCATCAAGGCTGAGATCGAGCAAAATATGGCAGAGGATGCTAAGTACAAGTTCGGTTTGGACGCTAAAGAGGCAGTGATGAAGAAGATGGCTAAGGTTGAGTTCCCAGAGGCATTCTTGAAACGCTGGGTAAAAGCTACCAACGAGAAGATCACCGAGGAGGAGCTCGAGAAAGACTTCCCAGCAATGGTGGACGAGCTCCGTTGGCACTTGGCGAAAGACCAATTGGCTAAGCACTTCAACATCCAAGTAGAGAAAGAGGATGTAGAGGCATACGCTAAAGAGGTGGCTCGCATGCAATTCATGCAATACGGCTTGATGCACGTAGAGGATAGCTACTTGGCTAACTACGCAGAGCAAATGCTCAAGGACGAGAAGCAACTCCGCGGTATCGTTGAGCGCGTAGCTGAGAACAAGATCTATGCAGCACTCAAGGGCGTAGCTAAGATCGAGGAGAAAGAGATCAGCCACGAGGACTTCGGCAAACTCTTCGCTTAATCGCCAGCCCTCGCGAAGCGACACAACCAGCCCTTAAGGGGCACAAACCTCGGCTGTAGCCGACAATACAAACAAAGACATCGGTAGGAAATCCTATCGATGTCTTTTGTTTGATTTTGTTCCCGCAGTCTGTTATGTGCACGGCGGTAGTTCGCCGTGGATATCTTTGTTTTCAAAAATGTGCTGTTTATGGGTTAGTGAAAACTAACCTGTTTTCCCGCTATCCGTACGCTATTAATTACGTTAGATACACAATAGATATACGTTAGATATACGATAGATACACGTTAGATACCTATAGGAGTATCGAGGAAACACCATAATTTGCACCCATCAGACCCTAAAAAAATGTGGCAATTTTGCAATAAAATGCCACATTTTGGCAGTTATATTTGCATATGTGTAAGAAAATTTGTACTTTTGTGGCATTAAATTCTAATCTTATGCCAAAACAAAACACAGCTCTGTTGCTCAGCCGCTATATTTGGCTGATTGATACCATCTATTCTGCTGGTAGTATTTCCCGTGCGGAAATTGATTCTCGTTGGTGCTGATGTCAAATTAATAGTCAAGAAAATGATAGAAAAATATAAACAGAATGTTAAATAACCGAAATTATCATAACATATGGAAGATAACAAAATTTGTTTACGGACTGTAAGTGATGTCTCTAGCATGAAATTCTTCATTCCAGCCTATCAACGAGGGTATAGATGGACTGAACAACAAGTTATTGACTTGTTAAATGATGTAAATGAGTTTCAAGTTGGTTGTAATAATTCGTGGTATTGCCTACAACCCTTGGTTGTGCGATTAATGAATACCAATGACCCAAGATTAGATGTAGAAGATGATAAAAATGACTGGTATGAGGTTATTGATGGTCAGCAACGACTTACTACTACTTTTCTGATTATCCATTATCTAAACGAAATGTACAATGGGAAAAAGAAAAAAGAACTTCCTTTTATAAAATATGAAACAAGAAAAGAGAGTTATGCATACATGAGTTCCTTGGAAATCGCTGATCACAAAGCAATTGCAAATAACCAGCAACTTAAAGATTGCATTGACTTTCATTATATGAAACAGGCATATCAAGCAATTGATAAATGGGTTGATTCGCATCAAGAATCTGACGAGAATGAATTCCAAACAAAATTTATAAGAAAAACACAATTTATTTGGTACGAATCTGTAGAAAAAGATCCGATTAAAGTGTTTACCCGCTTGAATATTGGAAAAATAGCATTAACAAATGCTGAACTTATTAAAGCACTATTCTTGAATCGGTCTAATTTTAACTTGCTAGATGATAATCACTTGATATTACGTCAACAAGAAATAGCGAGCGAATGGGATAACATAGAATATACTTTGCAAAATGATGAATTTTGGTTATTTCTTCACGAAAAGGGTTATAGCCGTCCTACACGAATTGATTTTATTTTTGACCTAATATGTGCAAAAAATGAATCTGACTTAACGGACGATAAACGAAAATCAATAGGTAATGATGATTATAAAACTTTCCGCTATTTCTATGAAGACTTCAGGACAGGAAATATCAATATTGAGAAGCGCTGGAAAGAAATTAAGGACTATTTCCAAATATTCAAAGAGTGGTATGACGATGTAGAGTTATATCATTATGTTGGATATTTGATTGTATATAATTATAAGTTGTCAGAAATTATTGACATGTGGCAAGAATCTGACAACAAAACTTTTTTTGTAAAGAAGTTAAAGGAAGAAATAAAACATATCATTCTTAAGCAATACTCTAAAAATGATGCTGTTGAAGATTTAGTACAAGCATTGGAGTTTCAATATAAAGAAGATGGCGGAAATAAACGTAAATGTAAACCAATATTACTCTTCCATAATATTCAAACGGCTATAAATCAAAACAAAACGAAACAAGATAATGAAAAATACAAAGTAGGCATCTTCTACAAATTTCCATTCCACCTATATAAATTGGAGCAATGGGATGTTGAACATATCAATTCTAACACGACAAATCCTGAAGAAGATGTGGAAACACGAGAAGAATGGTTGTTAAATATGTACTTAGGAGTTGATGAAGAAACTCAAGAAGATATCAAAGATTATTTCGAAAAAAAGGATTCTGATAAAAGCGAAGATTTGTATGTAAAGATACAACAAAAACTGACGAAAAATATCCATTTACAAGAGGAGTGGAATCCTGAAAAGAAAAATAAAATTTGGAATTATACACTTTTAGACTCTTCTACTAATCGGAGTTATGGTAACGCTATCTTTTCAGGAAAACGTCGCGTAATTATAGGGAAAGACAAAGGAAAATTGATACCTATTCCTAAATTATCAACAGATAAAAAAACACTTTTAGTTGATAATACAGAGCAGGAAGCAACCTCGTCTTTTGTACCACTATGCACAAAACAAGCATTTATGAAATATTATTCTTCCATATTCACTGATCCTAACTATTGGACTTTAGAAGATGCCAAGGGGTATAAAAATGACATTAAAGAATGCTTAGAACAATTAGAGAACTAAATTATGGAAAATACATCTATTAAAACAACGTTTTGGAAATTTATTAAGGACTATCAAATTGAGATTCCGATTATACAACGTGACTACGCACAAGGAAGATTTGGTAAAGAGAATCTTAGAAAAGGATTCTTATCCGATTTGAAACTTGCTATTGATAACGGGCATGAAATGAAACTAGATTTTGTCTACGGTTCAACATCTAAAGGCAAACTTTATCCGTTAGATGGGCAACAACGTCTCACAACACTTTGGTTGCTTCATTGGTATATTGCATTGCGAGCTGGTGTTCTAAATAATGAAAGAAATAGACTTAAGAATTTTTCTTATGAAACACGCATATCATCTCGCGAGTTTTGTACGCAATTATGCAATTCAAACTTTGAAGAATATAACGGAAATAATATTGTTGATTTTATAACATGTCAAACTTGGTTTTACTCAGCATGGAAACAAGACCCTACAATCCAATCTATGCTTCGCATGTTAGGTGGTACGACCTGTTTAAAGAAAAATGGCAAGAAGGTTGAACGTACTAAGATGAAAGATGGAATAGAAGATTTCTTTTCTCCACTTCCTAAAGAAAAAATGATCGAATATTGGAGGAAACTGAAATCAGATGATTGCCCAATTGTGTTCTATTATCTGCCATTGGACAATTTTGGTTTATCCGATGATTTATATATCAAGATGAACGCACGCGGAAAACAGTTAACTAGTTTTGAAAACTTCAAAGCAGACTTGATTGGATACATTCAGAGACAAGTTGACAATAATAATTTATCAGGAGAGAATCGTGAAAAATGGAAAGAGTTACTTGATCCCCAAGAAGGAATTCCTATCAAAATAGATACCAGATGGACAGATATCTTTTGGAATAATAAATCAATCGGTATAAAACAACCTGATGGTAACTTAGTGTTGACTAACCAAGTAGATGAAATTTATTTCGCTTTCATCAATCGCTTCTTCTGGAACGAGTTGCTCATTGCAACAGATAAGAATGATAAGCATATTTTGGAATTAAATGGCAAAGAAAAGCAAAATCAATCATATCAATACCTAAATGACGAGAAGGAGAATAAAAATGATTTCGATGAGAAAATAGCATATCAAGGTTTGGATACGTATAGGTATCATAATGGAGAGATTCCTCTAGAATGCTTCCAAAAACTCGCAACAATTTTAGAACGTATATACCAATACAAAAAGGAACTTCCAAATTGTCCTTGGAATCCATCTTTTCGCTTCATTCCTGAATATGAAATAGCAGTTCCCAATGGTGAAGAACAAAATATTAAAATCATTAATAACTCCTCAGAAACGATTCTAAAAGTAACAACATTAAATCAAGTTCAAAGGATTGCATTCTTTGCTATATGCAAGTATTTTAATGATGGTAAAGCGGATGAACAATCGCTGACACGATGGATGAGAGTCGTATGGAATTTGATTTCTGGCGAAGGTCCTGATGGCCATCCTCAAATAAGAAGTATTGATGCGGTACGCAGTGCAATCGAAACAATTAACAAACTAGGTAGCCATCGTGTATATGAGAGTTTGATGGATGATGACGCTGAGCTTGTCTCTAAAACTAATAAATCAGACTTTGAGCATCGATATCAAGAAGAAGTTGAGAAAGCAAAACAAATACTTAATGGAACACAGCGAAAAGACAAAAGGTCATGGGAAGAAATTATCATCGAAGCAGAAAACTCATTGTTCTTTAGAGGTTCAATTAGGTTTTTGATTACTGATGCTGAGGGAAATATAACATGGGACAGCTTTGATGCTAAAATGGAAAAAGTTTGTGAATATTTTGACAAGCAGGAGGTAAAAACAGCCTACCAAGTAGAACTTATTAAGAAATTAGTTATCCAGTGTGATGATTGGGATGGACAATTGCACAATAAACAAATATTTAATCCTAATAGTTCTACCTGGAAATGGATACTATGTTCGGAGAATTGGAGAAGACCAATTCATAATATACTAACTATGGAATTAGATCAAATAAGCATTACTGATACTAATAATAATTCGTCTATCCAGATTTACCTAACACCGAGATTAAATGATTTACCTTTTGACTGGATGATTAAAGAGATACCAGAAGGTAGATTTCGATGGATAGACTTTCGATTGGCTTATTATAAACCATATGGAAGGGAATATATTTTGTTCGATTCATGTGATTTCAATAGAGGCGCTATTTTGAATGAACTTTCTAAAGAAATTAAAACGGAACATAGAATTGGTAATAGTTTGTTTTTTAAAGGATGGGATGTACAGTTTTGCTACAATGAAACTATCTTCCAATGGCAAGGCAATAACTGTGTTCGTATAATTAATAATTTAACTGACTGTAAACCTATTATTAAAGACGATAGTAAAGACAAGTTAGAAGAAAAGTGGTTTTGTTTTATCGCTACTTCAGAAATGAATCATACAGACTTCAAAACTGAACTTGATAAACTTATTAAGAATTACACTAGCACCCATGACCCAATACATCGCTGATACAGAGCACTATAGCAAAGTTATTTTGTGGATACCGAAAGTCAAGCGGTTGCTATGGATTACAGCCGCTGATCTGAATGATTTGTATGTAAAGAAGTCCGTCTTATCCATGACAGCACCGAATAGGTGTGCTTATTGTCTAACCAAATGTCGCAACATTGTAGCGACATTTGGTACAGGATTTTGGATTCGGCACAATCTTCGGCACAAAGAAAAAAAATAATGAAAAGAATCACCCAAGTGGGAGGCGTTGGTAATCAACACCTTCCGCTTGCTTTAGACACCTTTTTATAACAAAATTCACAAATCTTCTGCACAAAAGTAGCATAATGCCGAAAATACGGCATTACTATAATATATAGAGGCGCAAAAAATAGCGGCAGAACTAGCGGCAAGTGCTAAAAATATTTGTATCAGTATTCATCGTTCTTCACGAGCCATTAAACACAAATCAGCTGCAACTTTATTCACTTTTGCCGCTACTTTTTGCAGCATTATTATAGAGACACGTGTATAGAAAGCCACCGAAAGCCCATAGATCTCCTAGAGATGTTGTCCTACAGTGGTCGCCGAACTTGCAGCACGCCGATTCTGTCAAAATACCAACAATCAAATGACGGCTTGAAAATGCGACAAAAGTACGAGTTTATGCAAAAACATTTGCATATATCAAGGATTTTCACTACCTTTGCAGGCTAATTAACAGCAATAAGGAACTATGCGTATACACTTTATAGCTATCGGTGGTGCTGCCATGCACAATTTGGCCATGGCGGTAGCTACCAAAGCAGGATATGTGGTGACAGGGTCAGATGACGAGATTTTCGACCCTGCACGCACACATCTACAGGAGGCAGGTCTGCTGCCCGAGGAGATGGGTTGGCATCCAGAGAAAATAACCAGCGACATCGATGCTATTATATTAGGTATGCACGCGCGCGAGGATAACCCTGAGCTGGTGCGCGCACGCGAACTCGGCATTAAGATATACTCTTTCCCTGAGTATCTCTATGAGCAGACCAAAGATAAGATTCGCATCGTAGTGGGTGGTAGCCATGGCAAAACAAGCACCACCTCCATGATTCTCTACGTCCTGCAACACTTGGGCATCGAAGCCGATTATATGGTAGGTGCTCAGATTGAGGGTTTCGAGCGCATGGTACGTTTGTCTGATACAGCTAAGTATGCAGTTTTCGAAGGCGATGAGTACTTGACTTCTCCGCTCGACTTGCGCTCTAAATTCCTATGGTATCACCCTCATGTGGCAATACTGACAGGTATAGCATGGGATCATATCAATGTATTCCCAACTTTTGATGGATATGTGGACACTTTCCGTAAGTTCGTCGATGGAATCGAGGAAAATGGCACATTCATCTACTATAAACATGACACAAACTTGTGCGAGATAGCATCACAAGCACGAACAGATATACAACAGTTGCCATACGAGGCTTATCAAGGTGATGTGCGCATGCGCATCTTCGGTCGCCACAACATGGAGAACCTGCAGGCTGCAGCATTGGCATGCCAGCAGATAGGCATATCGTTGGAGGACTTCTATCGCGAGATTTCAACTTTTACTGGTGCCAGCAATCGTTTGGAACTGATCGATGAAATCGGTACAAATGTAGCATATAAGGATTTTGCCCACTCTCCAAGTAAACTACGTGCTACGGTAAACGCTGTGCGCGAGCGTTATCCTGAGAAGCAATTGGTAGCAGCGATGGAGCTACACACCTTCTCTAGTCTGATGGCAGACTTCTTGCCTCAATACGAAGGTTGCATGGCACAGGCGGATGTGGCATTGGTGTACTTCAATCCAAAGGTGATTGAGCACAAGCGCTTGACTCCAATCACAGCCGAAGAAGTACAAAAAGCTTTTGGCACAGAAAATGTAGAGGTATTTACAGATAGCCAACTACTGCAACAGCGTCTTCGTTCCATCAAATATGATAATACGGCACTTTTGATGATGACTTCGGGTACATTCGACGGAGTGAATATCCCTGAATTTGCACGGGAATTGATTAGTGAATAGTTTAAAGGATATAGTTTATATGCACGATATGGACAAACAAACCAAACGCGACTATTTGTATATGCGCATGGCGCGCACATGGTCAGAGAATAGTTATTGTGTTCGTCGTAAAGTAGGCGCAATATTAGTGAAGGACCAGATGATTATCTCCGATGGCTACAACGGCACCCCTAGTGGCTTTGAAAATGTGTGTGAGGATGAGAATAATGTGTCTAAACCATACGTTTTGCACGCTGAGGCCAATGCCCTAACCAAAGTCGCTCGCAGCCATAACAGCAGCGACGGGGCAACACTCTATGTGACCGCCTCTCCATGTATGGAGTGCGCCAAACTCATCATCCAGTCGGGTATCAAGCGCGTAGTATATGGCGAGAAATACCGCATCATGGACGGCGTAGAACTCCTCGAGCGCGCTGGCGTAGTAGTAGAATTTTTACCTGACCAAGAATAACAATCAAACCAAAATAAGCTATGAAAAAGTATTTATTTCCAACCCTGACCATTGTTTGCCTATTATTGGGCTTTCTGATTGGTAATGCTGTGTCCAACAAAGTGAACGCACAGCGCTTTTACATCCAGAACGGACAACTCTTCCAGCAACCTGAGTCGAAAGTAGATCAACTACTACAGTTGATGAATCAAGCCTATGTCGATAAGATCGATGTAGATAGCATCACCGAGGAGGTGATGAAAGAGGTGGTTAAGCGTCTTGACCCACACTCTGCATATATCCCCAAAGAGGATTTGGAGATGGTGAACTCGGAACTATCTGCCTCTTTCTCGGGCATTGGTGTGCAGTTCTCTATTCAGAATGACACCGTACAGGTAGTAGCTGTCATCTCTGGCGGTCCATGCGAAGGTATGGGCGTTTTGGCTGGTGACAAGATTGTCATGGTCAATGACTCTAATTTCACAGGCAAGACCATTACCAATGAAAAAGTGATGCATGCCCTGCGTGGTCCCAAAGGCACTAAAGTAAAGATTGGCGTGATGCGCAGCGGTTCGGACGAGGTGTATGATTTCACTATCACCCGTGGCGAGATACCGGTACACTCTGTAGATGCGAAGTTTATTATTGAGGCTAAAGGCGAAAGGCGAGAGGAGAAAGGCGAGAAGATAGGTTTTGTGCGTGTGAATCGCTTTGGTGAGAATACGTATGATGAGTTTATCGCTGCTTTGGCGTCATTGAAGGGACAAGGTGCAACTGCCTATATCGTGGATTTGCGTGAGAACTCAGGTGGATATATGGATCAAGCCATCAAGATGGCTAATGAGTTTCTCAGTAGGGGGGATATGATTGTTTATTCGGAGGGGCGTGCTTATCCTCGCTATGAGGCAATAGCGAACGGTTCGGGTCGATTCCAACGCGAACCGTTGGTAGTGCTTATTGATAATTTCTCAGCTTCCGCCAGCGAGATTTTTGCGGGTGCCATGCAGGATAACGACCGTGCTACCATTATTGGTCGCCGCTCCTTTGGCAAGGGACTGGTGCAACAGCAATTGCCATTTGCAGATGGCAGTGCTATCCGTTTGACCGTAGCGCGCTACTATACACCATCAGGACGTAGTATCCAAAAACCGTATAAGATGGGCGAGGGCGAGGACTATGCGATGGACTTGTTGGAGCGCATTGAGCATGGCGAGTTTTACTCAGCGGATAGTGTACAAATTGCCGATTCCACCGTATATTTGACCAAGAAAGGTCGCGTAGTGCGTGGCGGTGGTGGTATTATGCCTGATGTATTTGTTGGTCGTGATACAACGCTCTATACGCCCTATTTCAATCAAGTTGTGAACCGTGCTTATACGTATCAGTTTGCGTACCAATATACAGATCGCCATCGCAAGGAACTGAGCAAATACAAAGACTGGCAATCGCTGGAGAAACACTTGCTGAAAGCCAACTGGTTGCCCGAGTTTGTGGCATTTGCCAAGGAGAAGGGCGTGGAGCCTAACCCAGAGCAACTGGCGAAGTCCAAACCATTGTTGGTGCGTTTGGTAAACGCCTATATCGTGCGTAACATACTGAACGACGAGGGCTTCTTCCCTCTCTTTGAGCGCGATGATGATATTACTAAAAAAGCAGTTGAAGAATTGAGTAAATAACCAAGTTATGAATAATATCGTTTTGTCTTGTCTATTTTGTCCTCACTATTTGGAATCTGTTCGAACTTTTTATTCGGGTAGTTTATGGTGGATTGTATTGGGAATATTGGGAATAATAGGAGTAGTGGCTCTTACGTTTGCTTTTTTCTTTTTTCCGATTAAGCGTGATGTACAATTAGCCAAGAAAAAATATTGGTTGTGGATTCTTGTTTTTATGGTTTCAACAGCATTGGCAATGCAATTTTGGGCAGTGTTGTACCATGTTTGGCATACCATGCCACATCATGTATTAAGCCTTTCGACAGAACCCAAGTTGTTGCGGGACATGATTCACTTTTTTATAGGCTCTTTGGCACTGCCTGAAGGACTTAAGTATGGTGGAACGACCCCTACGATTATGTTGATAATCAAAGTGTTTCTTGTTAACGGTATTGTGGTTGCGACTATTGTTAGTTTGTTTAACCGTCGAATTGGTTATTACCGCGAAGGTAAATTACGATACAAATCTGTTACTATGGCGATTCTCAAAAATAAATATGCCGTAGTGATTGGTGCAAATGAAGTGGCCGCATCTGTGATAAAAAATCTTCTCGTGTGCAATGAGAAGAAGGCAAATAAACATTCGCTCAATTGTCATTGTGAGCATAATTATAAATACATTTTGTTGCAGACCAATCGCAAGGCTGAGGATGTGCGTAATATGCTTCAATCCCATCTTACTGAAAAAGAGTTGGATAGGGTAATTATTTATACTGCTTACCGTGATTCGAAAACAGAATTAAAGAAGTTGTGCCTAGAGTATGCCTCCGAAATACATATTTTGGGTGAAAATACAGCCTGGGGCGGAACGGAGACATTTCATGATACGGTGAATATGCGTTGCGTGAACATGATAGCCTCATTATTAAGAGAATATAAAAATAGCAAATATAGACTCTATCCATATACACGCAAGCTTTGTCGTGTGATGTTTGAGTATCAAACTACGTATTCCGTATTTCAATTCTCAGATATTTCTTCTACGATATCCGAGACACTGGATTTTGTTCCATTTAACCGCTATGAGTCATGGGCTAGAAAAGTGTTGGCTGAAAATAGGGTGGAGGATCATGGCGAGGTCATACAGTATACACCTCTAGATGGATTCCAAGGAATCAAGCCGCAAGATAAGGAACATGTGCATTTTGTCGTGGTGGGAATGTCTAATATGGGCATTGCATTAGGTATTCAAGCGTTAGCGCAAATGCATTATCTTAATGCCAATAGTAATGGTGAAGATATTAAGAGAAGCCGACTGACTTTCATAGATGCTAAAGCGGATAAGGAGATGGCATTTTTTAAAGGACGTTATGCTACGTTATTTGAGTTGGCGCGTCACCGTTATGTGGACGTGAATGATGCAAATCAGCAGCAAGAGGCATATCAATGGGTTGATCCGATGGCAAAACCTGATTGCAAATGGAAACATTTGAGTGAGGGCGGTAGAAATTTCTTGGATGTGGAAATTGAATTTGTGAAAGGAGAATTGGAGTCAGATGGGGTTCGTCAATATTTGTGCGATATATCAGATGCTACGAAGCATTGTTCGAAATTGACGATTGCTATTTGTCTAACGCAAGCGCATCAAGCTATTGCTGCCAGTTTGTATATGCCGATAGAGGTTTATAAGAATCC
This sequence comes from Paludibacteraceae bacterium, assembly GCA_036307765.1. Lineage (GTDB taxonomy): Bacteria > Bacteroidota > Bacteroidia > Bacteroidales > Paludibacteraceae > Colicola. Next base: position 76,337 of record JAXJWX010000093.1, read on the forward strand.
ACAGTTACAACAAATCTTGGTATATCAACGTGAAGCAAAAGATATTATTCAAAATCTGACAGTAGAAAGAGAAAAGGATATCCGTTACCAAAAATTGAATCCATTTGGTATGTTGTATGCCAATTATCTGACAGATAGAACGCATTTGTTTAAAGCTATGTTGGTGAATGCGGCATATAATATCATCAATGATCCTCAACACTACCCATGGCCTAAAGATATGCTTGATAAGTATGATGAGGGACGTAAACAGGTAGAAAAATTATGGAATGACTTGCATATTTGCAAGCAATTATCCAATAAGTTGTTTGTAGATACTATCTATCAAAAGATTAGAGGGGTTATGGACGTGTTGGATGATAATCAACGCAGAGATTTACGATATAATGGCAGTTTGTATGAAATACCCCAACTGCAAACGGTGATGAAAACGGCTATTGAAAGTCGCATAGGCGAGTTGGCTGTTTGTGAGAAGAATCGATGGAATATAGAAAAATTGCTATTTGGATTTTTCCCATGTGATGAGACTGATGATAAGGCCGTGCAGCAATATGTGCAGAACGGTACTGTTACAGATGAGCGTGCTCATAAGCAACTAAAGGATGCAATCAAATCATCAGATGTTCAGACGCATCCAGATATTTGTGATTATGCCCACATGGATATGATTGATCCGCCAGGCAAGGAGTATGATGCCAAATTATGTTTGCGTATTCCAGAGATATTAATCCTGATTGATGGCTATGGAAAATGTCAATTACACTAAGGTGTTTTTAATATAAGTACAAAATTTGTGTAATGCGATGAAAAGAAAATATATTCCGAAACCAGAGAGATTGGATAGTACCAATTTGTCAGAAGAACTAAAGATTTTAGTTGAGGATATGGCGAAGAATGTGCATGAGGTATGGGCATATTCACGTTTGTCTCAAGGTTGGACTTATGGACCTGAACGTAGCGATGCGCTGAAGCAACACCCATGTTTGGTGCCGTATGAAGATCTGCCGGAGGTAGAGAAAGACTATGATCGTGATACAGCCTTGAGTACGCTGATGCTGATTTGTAAAAAAGGATTCAAGATAATAAAAGAATAAGTTTTTGGTTTGATAAAGCAAAGAAATTTATGAATCAACAACGATGCCCCCATGACATATTTATTAGTTACTCGCGTAAAGACTTTGAGGAGGTGAGTCAACTGATTCAAGTGCTGAAGAAGCAGATACCTGATTTGGTATATTGGTTTGACATTACGGGTATAGAGAGTGGCGATGAGTTTGAAGAGAAAATCATTAAAGCTATTGACAACTCTTCCTTTGTGCTATTTGCAGTGTCCGATCACTCGATTGCTTCGCCATGGACACGCGATGAGGTGATGTATGCTAAGAATATCAACAAGAAAGTTATCCCCGTTTTGCTGAAAGGAGCAGAGTTAAAAGACTGGTTCTTATTTAAGTTTGGTCGTGTAGATTGCATAGATTCTACTAATCCATTACAAGTGGAGAAGTTGATATCCAATTTGTCTTCATGGATAGCGAAACCAGCTATCAAACAGGAGGATAAGCCTACGCTCACACATCCTATATCTGATCCGAATCGTCCTCCTCGTAGGTGGATATGGCTATGTGCGGCATTGGTGATAGGAATAAGTGTGCTGTCACTAGTGCTATTGTATGTTCCTGACGATCAGGTCGTACAGGACGTACAAGCGGAAAAAGTCCCCTCGTTGGATGTCCTAGCGCAGCAGGATAGTTTGCTGCAGGCTATCGAGGAGGAGAAAATACGATTAGAGCAAGAACGAAAGGCATTAGCAGAACAGCAACGGAAACCCGCCAAACAATCAGGTGTAGCCGCTACACCCAAAGAAAACAGCATGCCAGCAAAGGTAGAAGAAGAACCTGCCTTAGAATCTACGCAGGAGTTAATACCTGAGGTCTCTCCGAAGCAGGATATTCTAGTTCAGCAACCTGAGCCTCTTCAACAACACTCAGAAGCGGAAGAGGCAACATTGACCCCTATTGAGCAATATACGAAAGGGCTCGATTATTTTCAGGGAAAAAATGGAGTGTCAAAGAATGTAGAAGAGGCTGTTCGTTGGTTTAGCAAGGCTGCGAAGAATGGTGTGGCTGATGCTCAGTGTGATTTGGCATATTGCTACTTTTTAGGAGTTGGCATCGCCGAGGATACAAAAATGGCAGCTAAATGGTTTAATGAAGCCGCTCAGCAAAATCACGCAGAGGCTCAATATATGATGGGCATGTTCTATGAACAAGGAATTGTGGTGGAGCAAAGTGAGAGAAATGCACGGTTATACTACCATGCCGCTGCTCAGCAAGGACATGGTGAAGCTCGCAAAAAATTAACATCAACACATTAATAGATGAAGTATCCCGCCACGCCTGCCAAGATAATCAGTAGGATAGGGTGGGAGAGAATATTGAGTGCAGATTTGAGCGTGTCTGCACTCTTTTTTATGAATAGTGGTAAAATCGTAAAGAAGCATGCTACCGCAAAGATTACCCAACTTGTCCAATCAATAAAACTAACCGAAGGTTGTCCAACGGGCTTCATGAGCAAAAGCGCTGCTGCACCAATCAAACCCAAGACCGACAAACGCAACATATGCATGGTGCGGGTGAAGTAGATATTGCGTTGAAATCGGCTACTTATGACAAAATACACCTTGCAAATACTGAGCATAATCACCAAACTGGGAATGACAATCGCAGTCGTTGCCAGCAGACTTCCCCAGACATTGCCCGTGGCGGTATAACCTACATAAGTGGCACAGTTGATGCCGATAGGGCCTGGGGTTACTTGACTGATAGCCAAGATGTCCACAAACTCCTCTTGGGTCATCCAACCATACTTCTCTACCTCGTGTTGGATGAGCGAGAAAATCGCCAATCCACCGCCAAAACCGAAGAGACCAATCTTGAGGAAACTGAGAAATAATTGCAGGTATATCATGTTTGTTTAGTGTTTAGTGAACGCGCCTACGGCGCTACTGTTTAGTGTTTAGAGGACGCTTCGCTACTGTTTAGTGGATTTTCTTTCTTTGAGGTAGGTGTATAGCAGGGTGGCTACTACTGTGACGAAGATTATCCATACGGGGGAGAGGCCACCGAGCCAAATCAGTAGGGCGCCTGCAATAGGTATGATAGCGGTTGCCCAAGTGATTTTTGCGCTATAAGCCATGCGGCAGAGTGGAGCAGCAATCAAGGCAACTACCGCAGGGCGAATGCCCTTGAAGACGGCTTCTACGGCAGGTAGGTCTTTGTAACTTTGAAAGACCATGGCGATAGCCAATATAATAAGGAACGATGGCAACACTGCACCTAATACAGTAGCAATCACGCCACGCCAGCCACCAATACGCCAACCGATAAAAATTGCCGAATTCACCGCAATAAGTCCAGGTGCTGCTTGCGCCAAGGCAATCATATTCATAAACTCCTCGCGGTCAATCCACCCCTTGCGGTCCACAATCTCGCGCTCAATCATAGAGAGCATGACATAGCCACCTCCGATGGTGAAGGTGCCAATCTTGAGATATGTCCAGAAGAGTTGGAGGTAGAGCATTGTTTAGTGTTTAGTGAACGCGCCTGCGGCGCTACTGTTTAGTGTTTAGTGGACGCTTCGCTACTGTTTAGTGGTTAGTTCTTGTTTGATGAACTTCACGAGCATGTTGATGGCGGCGTTGTTGTGTCCACCTTGTGGGATAATGACATCTGCATAGCGTTTGCAGGTCTCAATGAACTGCTCGTGCATGGGCTTCAATACGCGTTGGTAGCGATCCATAACTGCCTCGATGGTGCGTCCGCGCTCTACGATGTCGCGTTGTGCCACACGAATAAGACGGTCATCGGCATCAGCATCCACAAAAATCTTGAGGTCCATTTGCTGGCGGAGAACAGGGTCGTGCAACGCCATAATGCCCTCTACAATGATAATCTCGCGTGGGTCCACATGAACGGTCTCTTTCTGGCGCGAGGAGGTGATATAATCGTAGATGGGTTGCTCGATGGATTCGCCGTTTTTGAGCAATTCGATGTGTTTGGCAAAGAGTGCCCAATCGAAGGCATCTGGGTGGTCAAAATTGATATTCTGACGCTCCTCGAAAGGCACATGGCTACTATCGTTGTAGTATGAGTCTTGAGGAATAACGACTACTTCGCCCTTAGGAAGGCGCTCAATGAGTTTGCGTACCACGGTTGTTTTTCCTGAGCCGGTACCGCCCGCAATGCCGATGATAAACATATTTCTTTATTGGTTATTGGACGCCCAATGGGCTATTGGTTATTGGATATTGGCTGTAAAGGTACAAAAATATTTACAAACACACAAGTATTTTCTAAAAAAGTTTGTTTTTTATGCATTTTTTATCGTACATACTTGGTATAGCCCTCAGTTTTATTGACCAATATGCCATCCATGTAGTCTTCTGAATGATAGGTGTTGTTCAGTGCATCACACCATGTATATTCCATAGTATAACTACGATTAGTTACCACTTCACCTTTCACATTTTGGTATATAACTACGCCGTCCTTCCTCGAAAGCCCCTCTGCTACATATTCATTTTTTTCGGAAGTGAAATAATAGGTGTACGTGTCATCAAAATAGTTAATCTGTTTCGATTTCCATGATAGTGGTTGAGAGAATGAATTATCAACGAACACGGTAGTATCATATTGAACACTCATCAATTCATCGTTGTGTTGCGCATAGTTTTTGTATTCTCCATATCGTGTAAGGTGGGAATATGTATAGGTGTATTCGTGTGTTAATTTGCCCCACCAATAAATCTTACATGAAATTTCTCGATGGTTATTATCATACTGACTATACCTTACTGATTGCTTAGATCTTTCCTCCAGTACTTTAGTTCTTTCAAGATTATACCAAATGATTGTATCACGAGTGCGTACCTCGTTTCCAGCTGGATATTCTTGCCATCTTATATCCATATTGTTTATGTTTTCACGAGTAGATTTACGTACCATTTTATCTCCGCTGTATTGAGTTTCAGATTTGATATATTTAACATCCTCTCCTCGCTCTATTACCGTCTTATATACCATATTCAACGGTGTTGATAGATAATCTGGATGTGAATAAGTACACCAATTAGCACTTTCTATTTCGTATTTTGTGCTCATTTTAGCGATTTCTTCTGGATTGTTACTTGGGCTTTGCTCACAAGAAAACATCAGCAAGGATGTTAAGATTAAAATAAAATGATTTTTCATATTGATGGAGTTTTAATTATTGGTCGAATTAGTTAAATTCCGAGTCGGTGGAATATCGAGTGCAAAGTTACGATTTTTTTTGCATATACGCAAATTTTAGTGTATCTTTGCAAAATATTTGAAAAAAGTAAAAAATGTTGTAGTAAATCGGACAGGTGGTGCGTCTAATGGGTAAACGTTAGTAAAAAGTTCGCGGCAAGGTAGTATAAAAACAAACGAGAGATATGAAACAAACCGAAAACGAATTTGCGGCCCTGGTCAAGGAGCAGAAGAGCACGATATATAGTATCTGCTATATGTTCTCCAAAGACAAGGATGAGATAGATGATCTCTTTCAAGAGACATTGATTCATTTATGGCAGGGCTTTGAGAAATTCAGAAACGAGAGTAAGATTGAGACATGGGTGTATCGCGTGACGATGAACACCTGTATCTCGATGGATAGAAAAGAGAAACGCCGCGGCGAGCGTATTCCGTTGGCGGTAGATATTGACTTGTTCGATGAGAACGACAAAGACATGGAGCAAGTGCAGATGCTCTACAAGCGGATTCAGAAGCTGGGGCTGTTCGATAGAGCGATTATTATGCTTTGGTTGGAGAACCTAAGTTACGATGAAATCGGGGAAATCGTAGGCATTAGCGCGAAAAATGTGTCGGTACGACTGGTGCGTATTCGTGAACAATTAAAGAAACAGTAACCATTAACCTTTAACGAATAAATATTATGGATGAATTGCAAGAAATGCGCGAGCAAATGGCTGCACTAAAAGAGAAATTGAATAAGCAGGAAGTAGTAAACGACCGTCTGATTCGGGATGTTTTGAGCCAAAAGATGAAAGTAGTGAATAAAAATGGTTGGATTTCTGGATTTGCAAGCCTCTTTGTTATTACAGCAGGAAACTATATTTTCTACATGCAGGGATTAAGTAATTGGTTTTTGTTAGGTACTACACTCATGATGATATTTTGCTGTGCTGCTACATGGATTTCGCATAGCTGGGTGAAGCCACAAGATATTGCTCATGGGAATCTCTTAAACGTCGCTAAACAAGTTCGCAGATTGAGAAAAGTATATGTAAATTGGAAATATATTGCTATCCCAATGGTAGTGGTATGGGCAACGTGGATGGTTTTGGAATATTCAAATATTTTAGGAGATAAAACCACAGCGATAACCTTTATTATAGCTGCATTGATAGGCGGAGTATTAGGCGGTATGGTTGGTTTCAAACAAAATAATAAAGTAATTAACGAATTAGACGAAATGGTACATCATATTGAAGAAATGTCCGAATTAGACGAGGAAGATAAAGAGGAGAAAGGGGAATTGTAGGTGCCTGCATAAGATGAACGGAGAAACGCACTTTGAAAGAGGTGCGTTTTTTTGTAGGTGAAGAATTGGCGAAAGGTGCTGGAAATCAGGGGTGTCTCTCGGTAAAAACATGGTGAGGTCTCGATGAGGTCACGATGAGGTCACGATGAGGTCTCGATGGAGATGAGGGGCAACAGAGGGGCTAAACAGAGGCAAATAAGTGGAAAATAAGAGGTAGATAAGTAGAAAATAAGAAGCAGATAAGGAGCAGTTACTGCAAAAAAATGTAGCCTATGGCAATAAAAAAGCATTTTTCTTGCACATATACATTTTTTTTTGTACCTTTGTCGCGAATTTAATAAATTGCGTGAATGTGCCAAAATGGCAGGCGGTTTGCCTTTGGCGCGGAATTTGTAGATAAGAAAGTGAAGCCTACCCCAACCCCTCCCTAAAAGCACCCCAAAAAGTGGACTTTTTCGGGGACCCCGCTAGGGAAGGGCTTTTAAGATTAGAAATTGAAATAAATAATATAATGAAAAAAGAAGTATCAACAAAGAAATTAGTAGAAACGATTGTAGAGGGTATTCAGAATCGTAAGGGACAGCGTATCGTGACTGTGGATCTACGCAAACTACCTATTGCACCTGCGGAGTATTTTATCATAGCAGAGGGCGGTTCGAACACACAAGTGGCAGCAATAGCAGATGAAGTGGACAGTTTCGTTCGCACACAAACACACGTACACCCACTATTCGTAGATGGACGCGACAACGCAGAGTGGATAGTATTGGACTACGGAAACATCTTCGTACACATCATGCAACGTGAGCCACGCGCCTACTACGACATTGAGCACCTGTGGGCGGATGGCAAGATTACCGAAATCCCAGAGGTGTAAAATAAACAACGGATTTGTGTTTTAGAAAGACAACATAAACAACAATTCCGCTCGCCAAATAGCACCCCAAAA
>JAXJWX010000094.1:0-16548 GCA_036307765.1 Paludibacteraceae bacterium
CCCTGTTTCCACACCCGTGAACGGTCGCAACCTCATAGAGCCCATTGAGCAGTACGGTGTGAAGATGTTGTCCATCGGCTTCTTTGTCGATCCACAACAAGCAGTGGTATGGCGCGGCGGTATGGCGAGCAACGCCATCAAGCAACTGATTCAGGATGCCAACTGGGGCGAGCTGGACTACTTCCTCATTGACCTGCCTCCTGGCACCAGCGATATTCACCTGACCTTGGTACAGCACTTGCACCTGACAGGAGCCATCGTAGTGACTACGCCTCAACCTGTGGCACTGGTGGACGCACGCAAGGGTGTGGATATGTTCCTCAACGAGAAAATCAATGTGCCCGTCTTGGGTCTGATAGAGAATATGGCATGGTTCACGCCAGCCGAGTTGCCTAATAACCGATACTATATCTTCGGTAAAGATGGCGGCAAGCAACTGGCAGAGGAGTTGAATATCCCACTCTTGGGACAAGTGCCACTGGTACAATCGATACGCGAAGGAGGCGACGAGGGCACACCTATCGCCCTGCAAGATGGACACCCCGCCGCACAAATGTTTGAAACGATATGTCAGCACCTAAGATAACTGAACTCGGCACAGCCTCTATCCGTAGCTTGCTGCTCAAGTACGCTACCCCAGGCATTATAGCCATGACCGCCATGTCGCTCTACACCATGGTGGACTCTATCTTCATCGGTCACGGTGTGGGTGCGTTGGCGTTGTCGGGACTGACGGTAGCCAAACCGTTTATGGACATCTGCGCAGCCTTTGGCACATTGGTGGGTGTGGGTGCCAGTTCGCTGGTGGCTATCAAATTGGGTGAGAAAGACTACCGTTCAGCCAACGATGTGCTGGCGAACGTGGTGATACTGAATGTGCTTTTGGGTGCATTGGTGATGGTGGTGGGACTCTTCTGGTTGGACCCTATCCTGTATGCTTTTGGAGCGAGCGATGCCACGATAGCCTACGCGCGCGATTATATGGAAATAATACTCTTGGGCAATATACTGACGCATATCTACTATGGTCTGAACAGTATGTTGCGCTCCATTGGTCACCCGCGTATATCGATGTATGCGACCATACTGGCAGTGGCATTGAATGTGGTGTTAGACCCTATCTTTATCTTCGTGCTGGATATGGGTGTACGTGGTGCGGCATTGGCGACGATGATCTCGCAGCTGGTGTCTGTGGTGATAGAACTCATCATCTTCCTCAACCCCAAGGAGGTCATCTATTTCCACCGCGGTATATGGTGTCTGAAGCGCGATATCACCATGCGCGCATTGGGTATCGGTATGGCACCCTTCCTCATGCACATGGCAGCATGCTTTGTGGTGATAGTGCTCAACAACCAGCTCAAGCGCTACGGCGGCGATATGGCTATCGCTACCTTCGGTATGACGAATCGCTTCATGTTCTTCTTTGCGATGATTGTCATGGGCATCCAGCAGGGTATGCAACCTATAGTGGGTTATAATTACGGCGCAAACTTGTATGCGCGTATGATAAGGGCATTCAAGCTGTCGGTATATTGTGCCACCTGCGTGATGGGTGTATTGTGGCTGTTTGGTGTGATTTGGCCCGAAGGTTTTATCCGTCTTTTCACGCACGACGAGTTGTTGATAGCGCAGTCTATTGCGCCTGCTCGCGTCATGCTATGCGTGATGTTCGCGATAGGTTTTCCAATGATAACAGGTAACTTCTACACCTCCATCGGTATGGCGCCTAAGGCTATTTTCCTCAGTCTCACGCGTCAAGTATTGTTCCTTATCCCGCTGATATTATGCTTGCCAATACTCTTCCAATCCTTGGGTTGGGACTCTATATGGGGCGTATGGTGGGCACTGCCTATCAGCGATAGTCTGTCGGTGATTACTGCGGCTATCGTCATCAACCGCGACATGCGCAAGTTCAAAGCTGCCCTGCCTCTACAAGGTTAATCACACGCTCCACGATACGGTCTTTGTCCGCCGCATCGTAGCCCTCTTTGAGATCATTCTTGAAGAGTTTGGCAACGAACTGCCAAAAATTAGCACTCGCTTTGCCACGGTAGTGCTTAATAATTTCGTAACTAGTTCGTTCGCTCTCGCGATCCATCAACTTCATAAGCATCTGTCCTTGCGAAGCAGTCATTTTGCGGAAGTGATGTTCATATTTCTTAAATAGAAGTTTTTCATATTGTCGCCACCACTTGCGGCGTGCTTTATCATCAGGCAATTGCACTAATTGACAATCAGCCACCTGCATCTCTTTAGCAAGTGCTTTAGCAAAAGGAAGTGTTTTCTTAACATCACGCACTGTACGCCAATAGAATCGCTCCTGTTGTTTGCTTTTAAACACCAATTTTGGATACACATAGACATCGTGCATGCGAGCTACATAGAATGTATCATTACTACTCACTTGCAATCGCACCGAATCTACCGATGAATTGGCATGTCCATAGGTAAACGCAATACATAGTAATAAAATAATGATTAATCGCCTGCACATAATATAACAGCTATGTTTTTTCTACCCCCGAAGCGACCTGACGATAAGTGTGCAAACTTAGATTGTCGCTCACTATCTTCAAAGCCGATAGGCGATTGAAACCTAAGCCTGCAATATATGCTAGTTCCATATCAAAAACACAATCAATATAATCTGATTGCAGCACAAAATCAGTATTGCTGTAACATACTGAATGCAAAACTTGCTTTGGGTAAACGAAATAAGATTCTTGCATAGGAGCCAACAACAATATCGGTTCTGGATAATTCACACATGGATGATTCAATCGTACTTCAGTGATAGCAACTATACTACCTATATCGTAGTTGGCGCTACCTGCATAACCTATATTGATTAGTTGAGCATCCAATGGAATATTTCGCAATGCTCGCATCACATTCAATGCTCCTACACCTGTAACAATAACTTCCCAAAGTGTACCATCATTCATACGCCATATATTACCGTCCCAATCACCTTGTAAGTATTGAGCAATTAATTTTTTCTCTCCGATAAAATCGCCTGCTTCAGCTATCAAAATATAGTTCTTCATATAGTTAATATTTATCATGATTTTTACTACTTACACATAACGCCGAATTTGTACCAAATGATGAGTCAGCTCACCATCGGGCGAGTGAATACCCATCTCATCTATGTCATCCACATGTACGCAACCTGAACAGTGGATGATTTTTTTATTGTCCAATAACAAACCCACGTGTGATATATTCGTCGCCTTCGGATCACGGTCGACATGATCAAAAAATGCCAAATCGCCAGATTGTACATCAGCTAGCGAAGCAACTAGTGTTCCTTGTGTAATTTGCTCACGTGCATTACGCAATAGGTTTACACCCAATAAACTATAAACTACCTGCGTGAATCCCGAGCAATCCATACCCAATGCACTCTTACCACCCCAGAGATAGGGAGTATTGAGTAAACTAACAGCCGCCATTCTTACTAGTTGACTTTTCACATCCGAAGGCAACTCTTCCAATGGTGGCAATTTCTGCATGCATGGAGACAAAAGAGGATTAGAAAACAACACCCTGTTAACTTTATCAGGGGATATACGATAACGGACACCAGCAACCTCAAAGAAACCATTAGCATACTTAGACAACCGAGTACCCATGGTGAGAATATATTCTTCGTACTTTTCTTGATCAGTAGCGATTGCGGTTGGAACTGCGACTACATAAGATGATGATTCCTCTTTTTCTGTAATTTCAACGGATTTCATCATCTTAAAATCTACCCATCCCTCTTGTCCATCAACTGTAGAGCGAATTTTTGTCCAACGAGGTAAACGATCCAATACTTCGCACACTTCACCAAAAAGCAACTGAGTTAACTGCTCGCTTCCCTCGGCAGGTTTTTCTCGCACTGGAGTAATAGTACAACAATTAATAACAAACTCTGTCATAATGAACCTACTTGTAAAATCATTCAACTTAGATTTCGTACGACCATATCACACTTCTTTCTTAGCATTATGCTATTTACACTGCAAAGATACTGCTATTTTTTTATATCAGCAATAGTTTTATAGTAAAAACAAGTGATTTTTTCTTTTATTTAGTAAAATACTACATGATTTTGAGTTTCTCCTTGTACTTTCTCTATCTTTCTCCCTAAAAAACTTTGTAGCATCTAACACAACACGTCATACACATGAAAAGCAATAATTTACCCCTAATTTTGACAAAATATAAAAAAATACATATTTCTATTTTGATAAGTCATAAATTTTCATTACCTTTGCAGCCAAATTTGGCAAAATAATAAACAAAATAAATTATATACGATTATGACAATTAATGATTACAAATTCGCTGGAAAGAAAGCGATTGTTCGCGTGGACTTTAATGTGCCATTGAACGAGAACGGACAAATCACAGACGACACCCGTATCCGTGGTGCGTTGCCAACCCTCAAACACATCCTTGAAGAGGGCGGTGCGCTCATCATCATGAGTCACATGGGTAAACCAAAAGGCAAAGTGGTAGCTAAATATAGCTTGAAGCAAATCGTTGACGCTGTGAGCGCTGCATTGGGTACTCCAGTACAATTTGCAGAGGACTGCGCTAAGGCAGCTGAGCAAGCTGCTGCATTGAAGGCAGGTGAGGTGCTCTTGCTTGAGAACTTGCGTTACTATCCAGAAGAGGAAGGTAAGCCAGTAGGTATCGATAAAGAGGATCCTGCATACGAGGAGGCTAAGAAAGCGATGAAGGCAAGCCAAAAAAAGTTCGCTAAGACGCTCGCAAGCTATGCTGACTGCTATGTAAACGATGCATTTGGTACCGCTCACCGCAAACACGCTTCTACTGCTGTGATCGCTGACTACTTCGATGCTGACAACAAGATGCTCGGTTACCTCATGGAGAAAGAGGTAGAGGCTGTAGATAATATCCTCAAGAACATCAAGCGTCCTTTCACCGCTATCATGGGTGGTTCTAAAGTATCTACCAAGATAGGTATCATTGAGAACCTCATGGATAAGGTGGACAACCTCATCCTCTGCGGTGGTATGACTTATACTTTTGCTAAGGCAAACGGTGGTGAGATTGGTAAATCTATCTGCGAGAACGACAAATTGGAGCTCGCTCTTGATATCATCGCACAAGCTAAGGCAAAAGGTGTGAATCTCGTATTGGCTACCGACTGCGTAGCAGCTGATGACTTCTGCAACGAGGCAAATACTCAAGTATGCCCAAGCAACGCTATCCCAGAGGGTTGGGAAGGTGTAGACGCTGGTCCAGAGAGCCGCAAAGCATTTGCTGCAGCTATCGAAGGCGCTAAAACTATCCTTTGGAACGGCCCTGCAGGTGTGTTTGAGTTTGACAACTTCGCTGCTGGTTCTAAGGCCATCGCTGAGGCCATCGCTACTGCTACCGACAATGGTGCATACAGCTTGATTGGTGGTGGTGACAGCGTAGCATGCGTGAACAAGTTCGGCATGGCTGACCGTGTAAGTTATATCTCTACTGGTGGTGGTGCATTGCTCGAGGCTATCGAGGGTAAAGTACTCCCAGGTGTAGCAGCAATCAAAGGATAATAGTTATGGAAATTTCAGGTAAGATTATACAAGTATTGCCAGAGCAAGGTGGCGTAAGCAAAACCTCTGGTAAGGAGTGGAAACTCCAAGCTTATGTGCTTGAGACACAGGAGCAATATCCTCGTAAGGTACACTTTGAGGTGTTTGGCGAAGATCGCATCAAAGCTAACCCTTGCCAATTGGACGATATTGTGACTGTTAGTTTCGATATTGAGAGCCGTGAGTTCAATGGTCGTTGGTACACCTCTATCCGCGCATGGAAGATTCAACAAGGTGTGGTAGATGCTACGGCAGCTCCAGCACCTGTGGCTGAACCAGCTCCTGTAGCTACTCCACAAGCTAATGTAGCAACTTTTGATGCTGCGGCAGGTGTGGACGAAACAACCGATTTGCCATTCTAATTGGCTATAGGACGGCGTACCGCCTATTGGCTATGGGACGCCCTTCGGGCTATTGGTAATGAAAAAGATTATAGGATGGATAATAGGCTTATGTCTTCTTGCGGGTGGCGCTATCGTATGCGCCATCCGTTGGGAAGCATGGTTTGGTAATCCACCCGAACCAGAGTGGACTGGAGAGAAAATCACTCATCAGTTCATGACAATGAATAATGATAGTGTGTTGCGTGCATTACAGCGCGACACGCTGTCTTTTCTTTTGTTGGGCGATATTCACAATTCGCTCACGAACGACCAAATGGCTGCTCTCTCTCAGCGCCATTCGGATATACAATTCTGGGCACAGATGGGTGATTGGATGGAGCGTCCGTATATGTATTACGAGCAGATGATGTACCAATCGTTGCTGGGTACACGCTTTGACTCGCTACCTATTATTGCTATCCCAGGCAATCACGAGTACCTCAAGAGCATAGTAAAAACCCTGCCCGAACAATGGAAGACCATCTTCCCCAATCCGCAGAATGGTCCCGCCCGATTCTTAGGTTCGACCTACTATGTAGATTTTCCCCACTTGCGTTTGATAGCCATTGACACCGATGGTCTGCACCGCTTGTCCGACTATACGCAAGTAGCCTTCTGGCTAAAGAACACCCTACGTCATGCAGCGCACAAATTCACAGTAGTGATGATGCACCACCCTGTATATAGCACGGCCCAAGGCAGAAGCAATCCGCTCATGTGCTTGGCTTTCCACAGTGCCATGCGCGAAGCGGATGTGGTGTTCTCAGGCCATGACCACAACTATGCTCGCCGCACTGAGCACTACAAAGCAAGATTTTGGAAGAAAGAGGAGCCCACTGTCTTTATTGGCACCAATGCTTCCAACAAGCAGTATCCCGTGAAAGCACACCATACATACGAGGCTTCGCTCGCTGGCGAAGCAATATACGAATACATATTCGCTACACCCACTACCCTTCGTATTTCCACCCATAGCATCCTATCGGGCGAACTGATAGACCAAGTGGACATTACCCGTTGATTGATCAACCAATCCACTAATACCAATATGAAATCTCGTATTTTTCTTCTTATCGCTTTGGTAGCGATGGTTGCTTGCCAACCCAAAGACCCCGTTGAGCGTCAGATTGACGAACTATTGTCACAGATGACACTCGAGGAAAAGATTGCCCAGATGACCCAAATCTGTGGCGGACAAATCTCGGATAATATATCCGAGCAGATTCGCAATGGTGCTGGTTCTATGCTCAATAGCGTGGGAGCCGAAGCTGACTATTACCAGCGCATAGCGGTCGAAGAATCGCGCTTGGGCATACCTATGATATTCGCGCGCGATGTGATACACGGTTTTCGTACCATTTTCCCTATACCCTTAGGCCAAGCAGCCACTTTCGACCCAGCCATTGTAGAGGAGGGCGCACGCATTGCCGCTGAAGAAGCTGTACAAGCAGGTTTGCGCTGGACATTCTCGCCTATGGTAGATGTGGCGCGCGACCCACGCTGGGGACGTGTAGCCGAAGGATATGGCGAAGACACCTACCTGGCATCCGTCATGGGTGCAGCTGCGGTACGTGGCTACCAAGGTCAAGACTCCATCGTTCGCATGGCTGCTTGTGTCAAGCACTTTGCTGGCTACGCAGCCTCTGAAGGCGGACGCGACTACAACTCTACATGGATTCCAGAGATACAACTGCGCGAGACATACCTGCCACCTTTCAAGGCAGCAGTGGATGCGGGATCCATGTCTGTCATGTGCGCCTTCAACGACCTGAACGGTGTACCTGCCTCTGCCAACAAACACCTCAACGTAGATATTCTGCGCCACGAGTGGCAGTTTGATGGTGTGTTGGTTTCGGACTGGGCTTCGCTCCAGAACATGAACAACCAAGGCAATTCTGCCAACCTGAAAGAGGCTACCCAACTCTGTATCAATGCCCAAATGGATATGGACATGGAGGGTCATGGCTACCCTCACCACCTGAAGGAGTTAGTCGAGGAAGGTAAGGTGAGCATAGCTACCATAGATGAATGCGTGCGCAATATTCTGCGCATGAAGTTCCGCCTCGGACTCTTTGACAATCCTTACTGCTATACCGAGAACCCTGAGTATTTCACGCCCGAAGCCCTTACCGCAGCCCAAAAAGCAGCCGAAGAGTCCGCCGTATTGCTCAAGAACAACAATATCCTGCCTCTCGCCTCATCGCCTAATAGCCTCATCGCCTCCAAACCTACCGTCCTCGTCTGCGGCCCTATGGCCAACGCTCCTCACGAACAGAATGGTACATGGTGTTTTGACAAAGATGACGCGATGACTATCACACCTATGATGGCATTCCGCGAGTTAGCCAAAGAGGGTAAGATTCGCCTCATCGAGCAACCTGGCGAGCACTGGTCACGCGAGTTTAATAAGGAGAATATTGCTACTTTGGCTCGTCTCGCTAAGCAAGCCGATGTGGTACTCTATTTCGCTGGCGAGGAGAGTATCTTGTCGGGCGAAGCACGTAGCCGTGCTGTGCTGAACCTGCCTGGCGACCAATCGGAGCAGATCAAGGCCATTAAGGCAACAGGCAAACCTCTTGTGCTGACCGTGATGGCAGGCCGTCCACTGTGTATTCGCGAGGATATCGACCGCGCAGATGCGGTGCTCTACGCCTTCCATGGTGGTACCATGCAGGGCCCAGCCTTGGCTAATCTGATTATGGGTAAGGTAGCACCTTCGGGACGATTGCCTATGACTTTCCCAATAGGCGAGGGACAAATACCGTTCTACTACAATTATAAGATGCCAAGCCGCTTGATGGCCAAGTCGCCTAAACTGATCAACGACATTCCTGTTCGTGCATACCAATTCTCTGTGGGCGAAACCAGCTACTGGTTGGAGTATGGCAACAAACCGCTCTATCCTTTCGGCTACGGTCTGACTTATACGACCTTCGAGTTCGGTCCAGTTGTGCTATCCGACACCAGCCTCATCGCAGAAAATAACTCCCATCCCTTTAGGGAGGGGTTGGGGGTAGGCTACCTCACCGCCTCCTGCCTCATCACCAACACAGGCCACTGCGATGCGGTGGCTGTACCCCAACTCTATATCCAAGATGTAGTAGGTTCGCTCACGCGTCCGCTGCGCGAACTGAAGGGTTTCCAACGCGTGGAGATACCAGCAGGCGAATCGCGCACTGTCACCTTCACCATCTCGGAGCAAGACTTGGCATACTGGCACTTGGCAGAGGGTGTCAGTTTGGGTAGCGAAGGCGAATATGTATTCTCGGCAGAGAAAGGTGATTTCCGTGTATGGATTGCACCTAATGCTGCGGAAGGCGAATATGTTCAGTTTGCTTTAGTAGAATAAGAAAAACAAGAAATACCTATTGAATAACCAGCCATCTAGGTTGGTTATTCTTTTCTTTTTTTGAGTATTGCATCAGCGTAGGGTCATCGGTTGTTTTAATCTGTACCCCTATCAAATCTGCCCATTTCTGTGCTTTTTTAGCATGTCTCCGATGTCGCTGAACGCTTTGTACATCTTTTTCCCAATAGTGTTGTTTTTTAGCTTTTTGTTTAGGTTGTTGTGTTATTTCGGATTCTATAGCCGTTTCTATCTCTATATTTGTAGCAAAACGAACCGCTTCACGACTCACTTTTCGGCATTTCTCTAGGAATATATTCCACTCGTCCTCTGTCTTATCCACCATTGCTTCTGACCAATTATCGACATTATCACTATCCATCACTTTATTCCATACACGATGTGTAATAGGTTCTTCCGATATATAATAAGGTATTTCTGCTGCCACATATACCAATTTTATCTTCATATTTTTCAACTTCAATCGTTTCACTATTGTTGGTTCTTCTGTTACTTGAAGAGTAGGTTCATTGGGCAAAGTCATGGCTAAACGCAATCCGCAGTATTGCGTACTTTCTTCAGGTCTTTGATAATGCCGATATGAGATATGACTATTGGCTTGGCAGTTATCAAAACTCCCTCCTCGAACTATTTTATTGTCACCTGTAATTGGTCCCTTGGGATTAGGTTCTGTTCCAATATAGTAGGGTGCATACCAATCGCTACACCATTCACTCACATTGCCTGTCATATCATAAAGTCCCAATTCATTTGGTTTCTTTAATCCTACTGTATGTTTGCGAAAACCTCCATTGCTCAATCCCCAACTCACGCTATCAAGTATGTTACCACCAGCAAAACGGAAACCTTGAGTCTCATTTCCACCACGAGCAGCGAACTCCCATT
Organism: Paludibacteraceae bacterium; assembly: GCA_036307765.1. GTDB lineage: Bacteria > Bacteroidota > Bacteroidia > Bacteroidales > Paludibacteraceae > Colicola. Next base: position 10,236 of record JAXJWX010000094.1, read on the forward strand.
CTGCTTCAGTAGGCAATCGGAATGGCATGCCCGTAATACTATCTAATCGATGAATAAATACTTGACAATCATACCAACTTACATCTGTAATAGGATAATTAGGATTATTCAATTCATCCATTATTTCCCACTCTGGCATAACAGCTTTCCATAAAGATTGTGTTACTTCGGTATGGCTTATGTAGTAGGCATTAAGGGCAACTGTGTGGGTGGGCAAATCCGTAGAAAGACGCTCGTGATGTTGTTCACGCGTACCACCCATTAAAAACACTCCAGTTTCAATTCGTTGCATGGAAAATGGAATATCATTAACTTCAAAACGAAGTACTTGAAGCGAATCTGGTATAGTATTTTTAGTTTTAGCAGAAACAGAGTTTGTTCCTAGCAGAAACCAACTAACTAGTATATATAGGGTATATCTTTTCATGTCAAAACTTATAACGCAAATTCTATGCCAATCAGTCAAAGACTTCCATTAACACCTCTAACGATTTAGGTTGTCGGAAGTCTTCGATATGCTCAGTATAATAGATACAAAGTTCGCGTAGGCGTTGTTGACGTTCTTTGCGGGACGTGGGTAATTCATACCAATCTGGATGCTCTGTATCGTCAATACCAATACCTAGATGATTAGCGTATTCGAGGAGAAAATATAAGTGCAGATTACTAATATCAGTGTCCACATCTAAGTGTTTTACAACCTCGCAAAGCCAATCGAATAGGGGCTGATCGTTCATAGGATGACGTAAAGTGCTAATCAAAACCTCTGCAATAAACATCGCTACACATTGACGTTGTATGTCTGTTGCTAGTTGAGAGTTGATAAATAATAATTGACAGTCGGAGAGAGTTGATAATTGATTAGGAGCATTGTTGCGGTGATTTGCTGTAAATTCCACAATAGATAGCGGGCGTAAAATACCCTTATACTTGTTACCATATATCGCATACTGCATTCGCCCCTGTTCGGATGTGTAGAGGTGCACGATACTCCCTGTGTCGGAAAATTTAGTTAGGGACAGAACAATACCAGCGGGCATAAGATAGTATGATTACTGTATATCCATTCGCCCGTCCACTATAGCTTGGACGGTCTTCACTTGCTGCACATACCGTATGTACAAATCACGAATTTTTTCTTCCGAGCGCCATACGTCTAGATGCTGTGCGAGGGGGGTCATACCATCATTGCCTTGGCTTAGGTAGTCGCTGGTAGCCACTGTGTAGTAGGCTGTTGGAACAATCGGTTTACCACCAATGCTCGCAGAAATCAATTGGCCATTGCGTGCTTTCATGCGCAAGCCTGCTACGCCCTCTCCACCCAATTTCACAAAAATATGACATAGATTGAGAATCTCTTCGCCAGTCATGGTGAGCACTACCAATTCGTTGTCGAAAGGCATGAGTTCGAAGATATGCCTCCGCGTGATATCTCCCGCAGCCCAATCGGTGCGCATACCGCCGATGTTGACCACAGCAATATCCACGTGGTTAGGGGAGAGCTGGCGTGCCATAGATAGGAGTGCATCGCTTGCCCAATTGAGCATGTTACATTCTGGTTTTCTAACCGTTAAGCTATTGGGAGCATATCCAATGGGAGCATTGAGCGCAATTTCCAATTCCGCCTTAAGGGGAGCAATATGTTGCAAGTATGCGGAGTCCTGAATAGCATCGAATGTGCTATCAACCATGATTACTTCGCTGGTTGCTTCTACCACACGGAGTGGGCGGTGGCATGCAATCAATCCCACAGCGATTAGCAATAATAAAACTATCTTTTTCATATCTCTTTTGGTTATTATTCCTCTACTTTAAGTAAGAATATTCGGTCGCCTCGACGAACCATTTTGTCTGTCTTTATGGCAAAGTATTCGCCTTTATGAATCTCTGTGCGAACTTTGCCTTTGGCATCATGTATATCGCGTGCCACCAGTTCGTAGGCGCCTGTAGTCTCGCCTGTGATGAGCAATTCATCACCTTCACGAATCTCTTTGGTTGCTTCCAAGTAGAACTCTGCCACAGAGATATTCTTGAAGAAGTTCGTGCACTTACCTGCAAATACCTTTTTGCGTGTAGCACGCGAACCGTAGCTGTGTGTCCATTCGCCAAGGCGTTGACCTTGGTAATAGCCATCCCAAAAACCGCGATTGAAGACACGAGCGAGACGATTGTTCCATTCTTCTATCTTCTCCTCTATCGCCTCATCACCTATTGCCCATTGCCCATTGCCAGCCATCCATAGTTCCACCGCTTCACGGTAACACTCCACCACCGTCTTCACATACTCTGCCCCGCGCGCACGACCTTCTATCTTCAGAACGCGCACACCAGCATCCATCATTTTATTGAGGAAATGTATGGTTTTCAAGTCTTTGGGCGACATGATATACTGGTTGTCAACCTCCAATTCAAGGTCGCTATCTTTGTCTTTTACCACATAACCACGACGGCATATCTGCACACAAGCGCCACGATTAGCGCTGGCTGCATAATTATTCAAACTAAGATAACACTTTCCACTCACTGCCATACACAATGCACCATGACAGAACATCTCAATGCGAATCAAATCGCCTTTTGGACCGCGAATATCTTGCTCTACAATATCACGATAAATGCTTGCCACTTGGTCCATATTCAGTTCGCGTGCCAGCACAACCACATCGGCAAACTGTGCATAGAACTTCAGGGCTTCTATATTGGAAATATTCAGTTGGGTAGATAGGTGTACCTCTACGCCTACCTCGCTGGCATACTGAAGCACTGCAATGTCAGATGCGATAATAGCAGACAATCCAGCCTGTTTGGCGTGATCTACAATCTCTCGCATCAAGGGTAAGTCTTCTGGGTACATGACGGTGTTAAGCGTCAGATAAGTCTTCACCCCAGCAGCTTGGCAACGCTCCACAATGGTATGCAAGTCTTGTGTGGTGAAATTAGCAGAAGAGCGCGCACGCATATTTAGATGCTCAATACCAAAATAAACACTGGTAGCACCCGCTTCGATTGCGGCAGCCAGACTCTCCCAGCACCCAACGGGTGCCATAATTTCAATATCATAATTTTTTTTCATGCCGCAAAATTACTACTTTTTTTGCATTTATGCAAGTTTTACTTGCGTATTTGCATTTTTTGTTGTACCTTTGCACCCGATTTCGATTTTGGCGCATTATGCCACCTTTGGAACTCTTAAAACTTTTAAAACTTTTTTAACTCAAAATAATTATGATTAACTCTCAAGATGTAAAGAACGGCGTATGTATCCGCATGGACGGCCGTTTGTATTTTGTAATTGACTTCCTGCATGTTAAGCCAGGAAAGGGTAACACCATTATGCGTGTGAAATTCAAAGATGTTGTTGATGGTCGCGTATTGGAGCGCCGTTTCAATATCGGTGAGAAACTCGAGGATGTTCGCGTAGAGCGCCGTCCATACCAATACCTCTACAAGGAGGGTGAGGACTATATCTTCATGAACCAAGAGACTTTCGAGCAAGTACCTATCACTCACGACCTTATCACAGGCGTAGATTTCCTCAAAGAGGGCTTTATCTGCGAAGTTGTATCTGACGCTTCTACCGACACAATCCTCTTCGCTGAGTTGCCTACTAAGGTAGAGTTGGCTATCTCTTACACAGAGCCAGGTCTTAAGGGCGATACTGCTACTAACACCCTCAAACCTGCTACTCTCGAGACAGGTGCTGAGATTCGCGTACCTCTCTTCTGCAACGAAGGTGAGATTATCCGCGTAGATACCCGCGATGGTAGCTACTGCGAGCGCGTTCGCTAATCGTATTAGTTTTGGTCTAATGTGGACAACAATACTACACCACACTACACCATTCTAAACAATACTACACCATGCAAAAAGTTTCAAAGGTTTCAAGCATTCACTACTGGAACCCTTGAAACTTTTTCTTCTAAAATCCAATAACCAATAGCCCCGACGGGGCGTCCCATATCCAATATCCGAAAAAATATGCTTGCCTCCCACCCTAAAATAGACCTTCCTATCCTTCACCTTGTAGGCGAGGAAGCCGACCGTCTCGGCTTGGAGTGCTATGTCATTGGCGGTTATGTGCGCGATATTTTCCTACATCGCGACAGTACCGACATTGATGTAGTGGTTGTAGGTAGTGGCATTGACCTCGCACAAGCCGTTGCCAAGCGGCTTGGAAAAGGGGCGCACCTCAGCGTCTTCAAGACCTACGGCACGGCACAAGTCAAACGGGCAAAATAGAATTAGAGTTCGTAGGTGCTCGTCGCGAGAGCTACCAACACGACTCCCGCAATCCTATTGTTGAAGACGGCACCTTGGAGGACGACCAAAACCGTCGTGATTTCACCATCAACGCCATGGCAGTCTGTCTCAACAAAAACCGCTACGGCGAACTGCTTGATCCCTTCGGCGGCATACACGATATGAACGAGTGTACAATCCGCACACCCCTTGACCCTGATATCACCTATAGCGATGACCCGCTGCGCATGATGCGTGCCATCCGTTTTGCGACCCAACTCGGCTTTTATTTGGATAGAGAAACCTTCGAATCCATCGAGCGAAATGCCGAACGCATCAAGATTATCACCAAGGAGCGTATCGTAGAGGAACTCAACAAGATCATGCTCTCACGCAAACCATCCGTAGGATGGATATTGCTCGATAAAACCGGACTTCTTCCGCTCATTTTCCCCGAACTCAGCGCACTCAAAGGCGTAGAGACCAAAGATGGCAGAGGACACAAAGATGTGTTCTTCCATACCCTGCAAGTATTGGATAATCTAGCGATGAAATCGGATAATTTGTGGCTTCGTTGGGCGGCATTGCTCCATGATATAGGCAAACCTAAATCCAAAGCTTGGGACGAACATGCGGGATGGACCTTCCGCAACCATAACTACCTCGGCGCCAAGATGATTCCTCGTATCTTCAAGACCATGAAGATGCCACAGAACGAGAAGATGCAGTATGTCATTAAGATGGTGGATCTGCACATGCGCCCTATCAACCTCATTGAAGATACAGTCACCGATTCCGCTGTTCGCCGCTTATTGTTTGAGGCGGGCGATGATATCGATGACTTGATGTTGCTTTGCGACGCAGACATCACTTCTAAGAACGAAGAGAAAGTGCGTCGTTTCCATAAAAATTACGAACTGGTACGGCAGAAGATGATTGAATTGGAGGAGAAAGACCGTATCCGCAAATTCCAACCGCCTGTGCGTGGCGAAGAGATCATGCAGCTGCTTAATCTTGAACCTTGCGCCCGTGTCGGCGAACTCAAAAACGCAATCAAAGACGCCATACTCGACGGCATCATCCCCAACGAGTACGAGGCAGCCAAAGCATATTTATTGAAAATAGCTAACCAAGAGTAGTTATGAAAAAGTATGATTTTCTCATCATCGGTGGCGGTGTAGCGGGCATGAGTTTCGCACTCAAAGTGGCTCGCACCCAGAAGTATCGCATTGCACTCTGCTGCAAGACGACCCTTGAAGAAACCAACACCAGCCGTGCGCAAGGCGGTATCGCCAGTGTAACCAACATGCTCGTAGATGACTTCGAAAAGCACATCCACGACACCATGGTGGCTGGCGACTGGCTCAGCGACCCTGCTGCGGTAGAGCAAGTAGTGCGCCAAGCCCCTAAGCAGATCGAGGAACTCGTCAACTGGGGCGTGAATTTCGACAAGCAAGCCGACGGTACCTTTGACCTCCACCGCGAAGGCGGACACTCCGAGTTTCGTATTCTCCACCATGCCGACGACACAGGCGCAGAGATCCAACGTGGACTCATGGCTGCGGTACGCAACAACCCCTATATTGATGTCTTCGAAAATCACTTCGCCGTAGAGATCATCACCCAGCACCACCTCGGCGTGCGTGTCACCCGTCGCACTCCCGATATCGAGTGCTATGGTGCCTATATACTCAACCCTGAAACAGGCAAGATCGACACCTATCTGAGCCGTATCACCCTGATGGCTACGGGCGGAACAGGTGCTGTCTATGCTACTACCACCAACCCTAATGTGGCAACGGGCGATGGCATTGCGATGGTCTATCGCGCCAAGGGACAAGTCAAGGATATGGAGTTCGTACAGTTCCACCCAACCGCTTTGTATAACCCTGCAGAGTCACACCCTGCTTACCTCATCACTGAAGCTATGCGTGGTTATGGCGGTATCTTGCGTCTGCCTAATGGCGAGGAGTTTATGCAGAAATACGATCCACGCCTCTCTCTTGCGCCACGCGATATCGTGGCACGTGCGATTGACAACGAGATGAAGATCCATGGTCTGGACCATGTCTGC
>JAXJWX010000095.1:0-14688 GCA_036307765.1 Paludibacteraceae bacterium
GAATTGATGTAATTCTGTTTACTATTTGATCCCAAATAAAAATCAATCTCATGTTTCTTATCTTTATTCTCGAAATATTTGGAATTTTTGTTATCACTCACATACTTTGCCAATGCTACATAGTCATCATGTGAAAGGGTAATATTCTCATCAGCAGTAGCAAATGCAGGTTCAGCAGTAGAATAATCATACTGAATAGCATATACACCGTCTGCCAAAGTACCCGTATAAGATTTTTGTACCATATCCAAGAGTTTTCCCTCGGTAGCAGGTGTAAGATAAGGTACATCTACGTTATTACCCCAAACATAGGTATATGCTTCATCAGAGATATTGAACGTCTCAATATGCTCCATTAACGTCATATACTCTGGTGCAGGGTTGTGCATTTGGAAAGCAATTTTGACATTGCTACCCGCATCTAAATAAGAGAACTTATTCGCGATGAAAGCAGGCAAGTAATATGCAGCGACAGAATCTGACTCAAAATACTTGAGTGAATCTACGAGCAATAGTTTCTTGTAAGCCACAGAGTCTGCCTCAAGAGATAGGGCAATGCTCTGATTCTCCGCATTATTAACAATTGCAGTATAATCAGCAGAGGTAAGCGTATAACTGATAGTACGCACATCCTGAATAGTAGTTTCCTCTTTTCCAAAATGCTCTTCTAATTGATTCATAGACCAATCTTGGCAAGAAGCGAAAACCAATGATAGTGCAATCAATGTGTATTTAAATATTCTTTTCATTGTTGTTGATTTTTAGTGGTTTATGAATTAGAAAGCCAATTTCAAACGCAAGTTGAATGTACGACCATATGAATAGAAGAAGTGGATATTATCCATATTAGCTTCTCCACCTGTAGAGGAAATGGAAGATGGATTCCAAGCTTTCTCTATATAATATTGGTCAAGCAAGTTGTTGATGTTACCAGAGATAGTAGCATTGCACTTACCAATCTCAAAGTGATAACTTGCACGCAAATCAAGTGCTCCACCTACTGGCAAAATCAGAGGTTCGATTACAGACATTGATTTACCTACGTTAAGGTTGCTACCATTGAAGCTATAGTAGGTATAGTTGCGTGCTTGCAACGTATATTCAGCACCGATGCGGAAGCCCTTGAATGGTTTGAAGGTAACACCCAAGTTAGCAGTTGTTTGCGCAGAACCACCCACGTGAATACCTTTCATATTAACCATAGCCCAAGCATGGTCTTCTGCTCCAATAGCAGATGCAGGAGTACTCGTTACACCATTTTGCTTTTCGTTAAAAGCCAATGGAGTGCCTTTTTCGTCAAACATGTATCCTTTGACACTATCACTATCCCAAGTCCAATCACCCCAAGAGAACATTGCACTCAATTCTAACCACTTGGTTGGGCGGGCTTTAAATTCAACCTCAACACCCATGTGACGTGCATTTACGCCAGTCATATTCATGAAATAATCTTCTTGTTGATCGGTTGTACCTGTCTTGGTCATAGCTTTATCCATCCATTCTGTGAAATATCCATTGACCATCACATTGATGATTTCGTTATGGAAACCATAGCCTACTTCAGCACTGGCAACTTGCTCATTTTTAGCATTCACATTCAGAACGTTGCTCGTATTAGATGACATAAACGCACCATATGAGAATTTAGGAGCACGTGAGATATAACCCACATTTACGAAGACATTATTCCAAGTGTTAATATTATAGTTGAAACCAGTCTTAATGGTACCACCCACAAAACTAACTAAAGCAGACTCGTTATTCGTCTCATCATAGTAGAAGTGGTCAATACGTTTGTAACTAGTACAGTTCAACGATCCACTCAAAAAGGCAGCCCAATTACCTTTGTTGTATTCGGCTTGAGCGAAAACACCTTCTTGCATTACACGACCTTCATAATCACGATAGACAACATCTCCTATACCCAGTTTCTCATTTCTCCAATTCACATCATTTGCGTGATAATTGTATTTAGGATCTACACTGGTAGTACGAGTAGCATCAATAAAATATTCGCCACCCATCAAATCAGAAATAACAGCTTGGTGAATACCATTATAATAACGTACATCTACACCGGCATAAAAATCAATACAATCCTTGAAGTTAGTAGAATAGGTACTAACCAGACCTACCCAGTTGTGATAGTTACGGTTTTCTGCGATAATCAATTGCGAACCAGTATAAGTGTCCGCATTGTATCGGGGATCGTTTTTATCTGTTACCAAAGCATTCTCTGACATTACTTTGCCATAATCAAAAGTACCATTTTCGCGACGGAAAGTAGTGGTTAATGCACCATTGTAAGCACCGCGAGTAAGATCAGTATATGCATAACTTGAGTTGACACCAGGTTCTGCTGTATTACCGAAACCACGACCGATACTAACATATGCAACAGAAGACAAACTAGACTTATGATCAATTTGCCATACGTGATTCAATGATATTTGAGGTTTGTGATATTGGTTGTAATCAGAACCAGACTTTTGATTACCAAAATCATCATAACCATAAGTAGCATTATAGCGTGAGAAGTGCACACCTTTATTCATGTATTTCTTCACTTCTTGCCATCCTGCCATTGTTAAACTACCAGATCGTTGCCAGTGTTGTTGTGGGGCGCCAAACGCCGTAAAAGATAACTGATGATTCTCACCGATACGTTTTGAGATATTCGCAAAATAGTTATATCCCGTAAAGCCTGTACCTTGAATGTAACCATCGCCCCATGTACGAGATCCCAAGAGCGTGATAGCCCAACCGTTGGACATCAAACCAGTAGAAACAGAGAACGCAATTTTGTTGTATCCATCATTACCCATGCCGTATGACATAAAGCCACCACGCTTAGCATCAATGCCTTTTGTTACGATATTGATAGTACCGCCCACAGAAGGTGCACTCACTTTGCTTGCTCCCAATCCGCGTTGTGTTTGCATGATGCTGGTCACATCACTCAATCCTTGCCAGTTAGACCAGTACACCGTACCATTTTCCATATCGTTCATTGGAATACCATTGACCATGACGGCTACGTTTTCAGAAGCAAAACCACGCATATAAATCTCGGAGTCGCCCCAACCACCACCTTGTTTGTTGGCGTGTACACCAGGGGTATTCTTCAATACCTCTGGAAACTCTTGTCCACCAAGGCGTTCTTCAATTTCGAGTGCAGCTACTTGACTTACAGCGACAGGTGTTTTACGTTGAATTGCCATTTGTCCGACAACAGTAACATCCTCGAGACCAACTACTTCAGCCACCAACTCAATCGTACCCAAATTGGTCTTTTTGCCTACTTTAATCTCTTGCGTTGTGTAACCTACATAAGATAATTGCAGTACTGCATTGGTTGAAACGGATAGAGAGAAGTTACCATCAAAATCGGTTATTACACCATTAGATGTTCCCTTCTCTATGATAGAAACACCAATCAGCGGCTCATTATTCTCAGCATCAATAATAGTTCCGCTTACTGATGTTTGCGCAAAAGTAGCCAATGAGACTACTGCGCTCAAACAGAAGATAAAGATTTTTTTCATATACATTAATTTAATTTATTTTTCAATATCCCTTAATGAAATCCACGAAACGCTCCCAAAGCGATTTCTTGCGAACAATATTATATGCAGGTGTCAAATCATAATCCACATCGGTATCGTCCAACGCCTCTTTGATTTTCACTTCCAGCAAATCGGCATAAGCACGGAAACCATAATCCGTCAGGTGCACGCCATCCACCGTACCTTCCATCTCTGGTCCCACCTGTCCCTCGCATGTCATATAGTACAGTCCCGTTGGATTCTCCGCCAAGTGTTGCTCATAGCCACGACGGAACCCATCATTCTTCTGTGGCAAGTACTCCGCATAGAAACTACTGTGACGGGTATATGGATACATGATACCCTCCACCATGATGATTGGCACCTCTGGACGCATGGTGCGCAGAATCTTAATAAAGTCGTATGTTGCTGTATCACAACGGTCCTTGGTGCAGTTAGGCACTGGGTCAACCACATAGCAAATGGCATCCTCAATGCTTGCCATTGCCTCTGCGATATAGAAATCCATGCGTGCGTTGCCCGAAGTAGAGAGATTGACACACTCCAGATTGTATTCACGTTGAATCATAGCGCTTGGTACCATTCCTACGCGACTGGCACAACCACCTTGTTGGATACTGGTGCCATAGATAACAATCTTACCCATCTTGCGAGGGTTCTCTACGCGTGGCATAGTGAGCTCGGCGGTAGAGTCCACACCGATTTGCAGCCAGTTGATACCATCATAGAGTGGCAAATAAATCATATATTCGTGCATCTCGCCATCCAGGTTCTCCACATAGAGTTTGGATTGGATAGAGTCTGCCTTGAAGTTCTTCTCTTGTGGGCGAGCGGTATTGACATGTTCCCAGACATTACGCTCCTCGTTGAGGTAATAGAGGTCGGTGCCTTTGATACCGGTCATCGCCATATGTTGCATATGGAAATTGTTTTTCAGGTTGTATTGGGCTGCTATACGTTTGCTATTGGTGGCGAAACGCACGGCTATACCCGATGAGTGGTTGTAAAGCCATTGTTGCTCCTCGCGGCAGCTATCCATGTACTGCTGAGGGAGGCGTGTGTAAGGTTCTGTGGTATTGTCCCAGCCCTTGTTGATGATTTGGAACTTAGTCGCATCTTCATAGCGGAAACCAGGAAGTGCATCTGCGTATGCTCCAAGTACAGAGCATAAGAAGAAGCCAATACAGAGATAACAGTTTTTCATATTGATTATTATTTGTAGTAGTAAATCTTTCTAGTTCCGCTAGTGCTGCTAGTTCCGCTAGTGCTGCTAGTGCTGCTAGTCTACTAGTCGCGTTCTGCGCGTGCCTATATATATGCGCGCTCGCGCGATTTATAAACACTGAATAAGGTGTCTTGCCAAAGCAAGGACACCTTATCAGTAGTTGTTCACATCTAATTAGATAGACTTCTTAGCTTGTTCTGCGATAGCCTTGAACGCTGCTGGTTGGTTCATCGCCAAGTCTGCGAGGACTTTGCGGTTGATTTCGATACCCGCTTTCTTCAACGCGCCCATCAATTGGCTGTAGCTGAGACCCTCGAGACGCGCAGCGGCGTTGATACGTTGGATCCAGAGAGCACGGAAAGTGCGTTTTTTGTTCTTACGATCGCGATAAGCGTACTGGAGACCTTTCTCCCAAGTGTTTTTGGCAACTGTCCAAACGTTTGCACGGCCACCAAAATTGCCTCGTGTGAGGCTCAAAATCTTCTTACGACGGTTGCGCGAAGCAACGTGATTGACTGATCTTGGCATAGTTTTACTAGTTTAAAAATTTGGTGGTTAATAATTAACGGAGAACCAACATTTCGCGAACAGAGCGCAAGTTAGTTGAATCTACCAATGCAACGTGAGTCAAGTTGCGTTTTTGTTTTTTAGTCTTCTTTGTCAGAATGTGACTCTTGTAAGCGTGTTTACGCTTGATTTTGCCCGTTCCGGTAAGAGCGAATCTTTTTTTAGCACCGGAATTAGTCTTTACCTTTGGCATTTTGTTTGTAATTTTAATTGTTAATATTTTATTTTAAGTCTCAGGCAGCCATTGGTGGCCCTACGACTGTATTCTTGTCTCTAAACACTAAACAGTAGCGAAGCGTTCACTAAACTACTTCTTAGGAGCGATATTGACAATCATGCGCTTACCTTCGAGTTTAGGCATGGCCTCCACTTTGCCATACTCCTCCAGGTCGTTCGCAAAACGCGCTAGCAGCAACTCGCCTTGTTCCTTAAAGAGGATACTACGTCCGCGGAAGAACACATAAGCTTTCACTTTGTTGCCATCCTTCAAGAACTCTTGCGCATGCTTGAGTTTGAAGTTGTAATCATGCTCATCGGTTTGAGGTCCGAAGCGAATCTCCTTAATGACCACTTTGGCAGAGTTGGCTTTGATCTCTTTCTCTTTGCGTTTCTTTTGGTAGAGAAACTTCTGGTAGTCCAAAATGCGACATACAGGTGGTACGGCATTTGGAGAGATTTCCACTAAGTCCAAATTCATATCGTCCGCGATGCGCATAGCAGTCTCGAACGAATACACTCCTTGTTCTACATTGTCGCCTACGAGGCGAACTTCTTTCACGCCACGAATCGCATCATTGATTCGGTTGGGCATCTCTTTTTCTACTCGACCACGACGTTGTTGCGGGCCTTTTTGTGGATTTGCTATAGTTGTATCCTCCTAATTATGTGTTTCAGCGTGCAAAATTACTGCTTTTTTCTCATTCTACAAAATATTTCACAAAAAAACACGCATTTTTCTTAAAATTTATTGTATCAGAACAAAAAAACAGTAGATTTTTCGCGCATTTTTTGGTTGGATTAAAAAAAAGTAGTACCTTTGCGCATAGTTTTGAAAAGACTTTGCTTTACAATAATAACTTTATAATTTTTTACAACAATGAAACTAAACAAAATTTTCGCAGCATTTATGCTGATTATGGCAGTTGCTTTCGCAGCTTGCAACGAAAACCCACCTGTAGGTCCAGGTAATGGTACCGGTAACAATCCTAGTGGCAACAACCCTGGTGGCGGTAATGGTTCTAACACAGGTCAAGGTACACTTGAAAGTCCATTTACAGCGGATGATGTAATCGCCCTTAATGGTTCAAAAACAGGAACTTACTATGTAGAGGCATACATCGTAGGTCAAGTAGTAGGAGTATCAATGACTGATAATGCTGAGTTTGCAGCCCCATTCTCAGGTAGCACCAATGATGATGGTACAGTAAACCCTTATAACACTAACCTTTTGATTGCTTCTGCTGCTGGTGTAACTGATGTAGCAAAATGCGTACCTGTACAATTGCCATCTGGAGCACTCCGTTCAGGATTGAACTTAGTAGAAAACCCAGATATGTTGGGTCAAAAGATTCTTATTTATGGATCACTTGAGAAATACTTTGGCGCACCTGGTATCAAATCTCCAACATACGCGAAGGTAGGCGAAAAGACATTTGGTCTTGACCCAGAGGTTGAAGTAACAGAGCCTACAGCAACACCAGCAACTGTGAAAGATTTTAATGCAGCAGCAGTTGATCCTACTGTTTACTACGAACTCACTGGTACTATCGCGAACCTTGCAAACACCACATATGGAAACTTTGACCTCATCGACGAGACAGGTTCTGTATTTGTATATGGTTTGACCGCAAAGTTTATTCCAATGTCAGGTGATAAAGCTGTTAACGACAAATCTTTCTCTACTCTCGGCTTGAACGATGGCGATAAAGTGACTATTCGTGGTACACGCGGTGCATATGGCGAAAAGATTGAAGTCTTGGGTGCATACTTTGTAGAACTCGTTAGCAAAGGCGAAGGTGGCAACACCGGCAACAACCCTGGTGGCAACGACAACCCTGGTGGCAACGATAACCCTGGTGGCAACGATAACCCTGGTGGCAATACTGGCGGCACAACTCCAGAGGGCGCTATTGTGTTCGACGCTGACACAGACAAAGGTAATGCAGGTACCGACCATAACAACCCTGCTGCCTATTCCATCACCAAGGACGGTGTGACTATCACCGTAACTTCCGGTATTATTGGCACTTACAACAACGAGAACCACTACCGTATCTACAAGAGCCAAACACTCACCGTTACATCTACCGTTGGTAATATCGCTTCTGTTGAGTTCACTTGCACCGCAAATAATGATGCTAAATACGGTCCTGGTTGCTTCACATGGTCAACAGGTGATTACAACTATTCTGGTGCTGTTGGTACATGGACTGGTTCTGCTGCTGAGGTTGTATTCACAGCTTCATCGAACCAAGTTCGTGCTAGCCAAATCGTAGTAACAGTAGAGTAATAGCACACCCATAGGATTGACAATCGCCAATCCCTAATCCCCAAAAAGCAGTGCGTCCTATGGGCGCACTGTTTTCATCTCTCGCCTTTACACTTTACATCTTACACTCTACACTCTACACCTTACACTCTACACTTTACACCCTACACTCTACACTTTACACAAAAAAAACAACAAATACGCATTTTTATTTGCCATTTCAAAAAAAAAGCAGTATCTTTGCGGCGCAATCTAATACACCACTATCGCCATGAACACAAAACACTTGCTTTTTTTGCTATTTCTCTTTTCCACCATGCATATCGCTGCTGCCGATGTCAGCAGAGCGCGTGTCTTTGCCTTCGACCTCCAAACAGAATTTATTGACGAGCATTTCTACGCTACTTTCCAGTCCAATACGCCTTTTACCGAAGGCAACGTATATCTATACCCTCCCACCACCGAACCCATCACATCCAGCCACACCCCTGCAATCACCATTGAAATCACACCCGACATGGTGGACGGTTCGCACGTGCGTGTGCCCATACCAGAAGAGCAAATGACGGGCGAGTATGCTGGCATGCTAGATGTCCTCAGTTGGGCAGTAGAACTCACAGGTACCCCCATCGCCGAGACCCCGAACTGGTAGAGTTCACCGACCCTACGGCTGAAAACATCACCTTTTATCTACCTCAGGGCGTGGCGATTAACACCAACCCCTATTCCTCCTATTTCGGTGACATCTACATTGCGCAGGCGGCAGACGGACGGACTAGCGATGGCGATGGAGCCAACGAAGAGTGGTACAACGCGGGCGAGTACGCCCGCACGCAAGCACAGAAAAAAGGTATTTTTGTGTACAACCCTCTTTTCGAAGAGAAGAACCCCACCAACCAGGGCTATCTGCCCGCTAATATCGCATGGCGCGACATGTGGCGGCACGACATGCACCGCATTGCCATCAACCCCACCAACGACCACGTAGCGTTTGCCTATTGGCATAATCAAGATGGCAAGAACACTACTACTATATATGAGGTACACCCGCGTCACCTGCGCGGGGACGCGCACGCGTTTGATGCGATAGACGTGGCTCCAGATAGTCCGCTCAAGCGTGCACACTCGCTCTGCTACGACCACACAGGCACGCTCTTCGTGCTAGATACCGCCAATGTCAATGCGTCAGGCAACAAAGCTAGCGGTCGATTGTATAAGAAAAGCGGCGACGGTTGGCAACTGATTGTCAATGGTATCGACAAGGGCAACACCGATGCCCAAGACAACGTCGTTGGCCTATGGGCTGGACTGGATAATGCGTTGGCTTCTGACGGACAAGGCGGACTGTGGGTGGCGCAGTATCGCGAGAACTTCTTGAAGAAGAATAAAGACGAAACCAAGCAACTGGACCTCTACCCTATCCTCGCCCATGTTTCTGCGACCAACCAGATTGACTTCATGGTCACGCAGAAGAGTATCGAGGACACCATACGTATGTTCACGCGCGGGCACACCAACGATGGAACGGGCGCATCCAATCGTGGACAACTGGCGTATTGGCCATCTGAGAACCTACTGGCGTATGCGGGCAACGGACGCGTAACACTCTATCGGACAGCGTATGACGCCGATGGTAAGCCCACACTCACTCCATGGCTATCTACACCTTATATTGCCTACGATATTGATGGTATCGCCTTCGACTATGTGGGCAACCTGTACGTGCTTTCACACACTACACAACGCCTCTATGCTTTTGCCCTGCCAAAGGCAGATAATACCAGTTTTGTGCCTGCTCCGCGCAAGGTGATTACCATCGACCAGGATAAGGACAACACCACATCCGATGCCATGAATTTCTACAGGACCCTGCCTGCGAACAGCGCTGTGGATGTCAAGTTGATTCGTCCCTTTACCAACCAATATTGGCAAACGCTCACCTTGCCTTTTGCCATGACCAGCGAGCAGACGCAGGCTGTTTTTGGCGATAGAACCGATGTGGCTATCATGGCGCACTCCTATCTCATGGCGGACGACTGTATGTACCTGCGCTTCGACTTCACCGAGTCCGTTCCGCAGGGGCAACCGTGCCTGGTGCACCCCTCCGAGAACCTTGCGCGAGGAGCGGTAGTCAAGGACGTTGTTCTCTCCACCGACGTACAGGCTGTCCACACGGGAAAAGCCCATATGTATGGCATCTTGGCGCCTATGGATTTCAATGAGTTTAGAGAGGAGCACTCCGATGAGTATTTCTATTTCTTAGCCCCCAATCAATTGCTGGCAAAGAACGCAGCACAGACCATGCAGGCACTGCGCGCATACTTCCAGTTCGCGCTGTCCAAAGAGCAACTACAGCGTTTGAGTGCTAAGGTAGTTTTCGAAGATGAAATGCCTACTGATATAGAGCATATATCAGAGCCAATGCAGCCACTCCCACCCGCAAAAATCCTGCGCGATGGTCAGCTGATTATTCGCCACAATGGCATGGAGTTTACCCCTCAGGGACAACGAGTTAGATAAACAAGAAAGGAGAATGTATTATGCCTTGCACACCCAAGAAGACATACCACCAGCCCACTACCGACGTAGTGCAGTATCTGTCGGACAATCTGATGTTCAACGTGAGCAATAATCTCAATATCTCTGTGGACAATACCGGCGAGTCCTTCATCCCCGTATAACAGAAACTCCCCCTCCTATTTTTTGGGAGGGGAAGTTTTCAACATCCTGGCGCGACAGGGAAATAATGCATAGCATCAACAGGTATATAAATCTCTTTTTGTTACAATCTATGTCCTTGTGCGTCATAAACAACGCCATCTCGGATGATATAGAGTTTCTCATTGATGAGTACTTTGCGGGTAGTTTGTTCGCGTGTATCTTCTGTGGTGTATTCCAAATCGGTTGGTGTGTTCTGGATAGGTGATACCTCAATGAACAATCTATTTTCGCATATGCCCTTGTTGAGCGTTAGGGTGTATTCTTGACCTGCACTGAGGTTGGTGTGAATACCCGTTTCGTTATCCACGAGTGTGATGCCAATATTTTCTACGCCCTCTGGCATAGCGATGGTATAGTCACCTGCTTGCTCAATATTCAATCCGAGAGGGATGATGGTTGTCTTATCGCTGCATGGCAAACTGTTGGCAGCCAATCGCTCATAACCCACGAGGGTATAGATATTTGCTCCGTAGTTGAACTCTTTAGAGAGATCTTGATGGAAGTCAAATGCAGATGTAACAGACTCGTTGTCAGTCATGCGTATGAATGTATGATCTGCTGGAGCGTCATTGCGTAGTAGGGCAATCTTCCACTCGAAGTTACTTACATTCTCTGTCTGATCGCGTGCAATAATGCTAGTTGGTTTCTTGGTATTTACTGCAGACCAATGAATCTCATTTCCATTTTGTATGAGGTAAGCGTAAGTAGCGCGGAACTTATAACTATTGGTTGAGCGTACGACAAGGTCGTTGTTAGTAACATTCCACTCGTATAGGAATGGGAAAACTTCTTTGTCAGCTTCCCATGTATAATCATCTTTCCAATTAATCGTGCTCTCTCCATCGGTGGTGAGTGAACCATCGTAGTCTGCGAAACTTGGTACACCGATACAACGCCAATAACTATCTTTCACGCGGCGGTCACCATCAGGGGTGTTGTGGTTGATCTTGCAGAGATACTCCTCTCCTAAGGCAGGCATGGTATAGTCTGTCTTTTCAATACTCTTGACTGCTGCCGTAGATGGGAAGAATAACTCTACTTGACTGATGTTATTTGCCCAGAAAGAAGTGTTGTCGTGTTTCATCAAGTCGAGATCAAGACTCAGGAGGTATCCCTCGTTGGCTTTCATTACAAAGCCTGATGGGTCCCAGATATAATCCCAGTTGGTGCAATCTTCATTGATGCAATCTTCTGCGAAGTATCCTCTTTCAGCACGGCGTTTGCCATTGTAGGTGGATATTACCCAATGTGTACCATAAGTACCAAATCCAAATACATCGCTCAAGTGAACATCAAATGGGAAGGAGATGAAGTACAAACCACGCTCGTAGATGGATGTCTGCTCTGCAAGTGGCAAAATAGGGTGATACAGATTAGTGGTATCCTCATCGTATACACGGTGACTACCACTTAGTTTTGTGCAGTGTTTTACATCCAAGTCATCTGCTCCGCCGCGGTTGTTGATTGTCCAACGATTGAATTGCATGGCTCCGTATGCAGTCTTTACGTCAGTCAGTTTGCTATTCTCATTAGTCAGAGTAACGCAAGTTGCATTTTCTTGGTGACGGCGTATTACCATCAAGTCTGCAGCGATGGCTTGTTCGGTGCTTATAGCGGATTCTGGTACCCAAGCTCCCATAAGTCGGTTGGTCTTGAAGTCGTAGAGCACACGAATTGTATTCCATGCTTCGCCCGTTCCACCTAGAATGTGTACGGAATTATTTTCGTCAAATGTTATTGAATTATCATATTTACCGCGGAAGTATTGGGCTTTTGCTTCATTCACTTCAGGGTAGCATGCGTATAGTTTTACGCGTGTACCTGGTTTCGCCTTGATGGTATATTCATAAATCCAGTTTTGGGTATCTTGGAAAATGATTTCGTTGACTAACTCATCCTTATTATTTTTGATTTGCTTATCAGTTTTGAGCACAAGGAATTTTTTTGCATCATTTGTAGCGGCTGCCACGTATGCGCGTGATACCTTATTATCACGCCTATTCCACATGAAGCGGATATTTGCATTGTACTTATCTTCATTTTTTAGATTTCCGTACACGTCAATGTTGCCAAGTGAGTTTTCTGTATCTTGTACCAAAGTATCAGAGATACATGGGCTGTAGTCATTAGCAATAACAAATTTGACATTCATGCCGTCGCTACACCATTCTGTCTTGTAGTGACTAAATTTCTCACCGAAAGAGTTGGCTTTGCTTTCGGAGAAAGCAGAATAGGTCATGAGGTTATCAGGGTTAGTCTTGTAGTCGTACCATTTGCCAGCTGCAGCATCTACGCGAATGTAGAAGTTGCCTGTGTAAGGTACAACTTTTGCTACACTAAATGTGCCGTTGTTTTGCTCCAAGTGAATGGTATAAACAGAGTCAGGAGCCTTCCTAATATCACCTTTAATTTCACCTAATTTTTCCTTCAATTCTTCAGTGAGGTCGGTGATACTGCCAGTGATTTTGTTCCAAGTTCCTTCGCCGACACTCCAAGTACCGCCACCATTATCCCAAGCACCATCTTTTACGGTATAAAGTAATTTACCATCGGTAGGAACCGTTAAGTTGCTTGTTTGATTCCATTTGTTTTCCCAATTATTAGTTGCGTTAGCTCCTGTCATGCGGCAGAAGATAACCATCTTGTTATTCTCTGCAGGAATATCGCATGAATAGATACCATCGCCATCAGCATTCATACTCATCCAGCTATGTTCCTCCCCTTCGTAGAAATATGCTGCAAAACGCGCACCGTCGGATTTCCATTCACTGTTTGGTTTGAGGTAGATTTTGTTACCCCAGAGTCCCTCTTTTAATTCGTAAAGATTATCATCTTTAGGGAGAGAAAGGTGTCCTGTTTGATTCCACTTATAATTCCAATGCAATCCATTATTATTATTGGAATCTCCCTTACCTGCTGGATTTAGTCGTACAAAGATGACATGGGTGTATCCACTTGGTTTTTCACATGAATAGATGTCACCATTTTTAGTTAACTCTTTCCATTCGTTTTTAGAGCCGTTGTAGAAGTATGCTGCAAAACGAGCACTTTCATCTTTCCATTGGGAGTTAGGTCTAAAGTATATTCCATTACTATTAGCCCAAGTTACACCTCCATCAGTGATATGCGCCGCAGTTTGGATTTTCAATTCAGGGTTACTATTTGGACGAATGAAGAAAGAAGTAACAGGATTGAGTTCTTTTGCCTTCTTGATATCCGATGGTTTGTAGGTGGTGCGTTTATTGTCTTTGTAGAGTATGCGATAATCGCCCACAGTCACAGGATAATCTACACTCACCTCGAAGTTTCCTGATGTAGCATTGAGTGTCAATGTGAAGGTGTGGTTACCAGCAGCCACAGTTTGAATACCACATGCAAGTCCATTGCTGTTGTCTTCGACAAATGGCCAGTTTGTATGGCTATTCACAGTCATTGTACCATCGTTATCGTTCTTATACCACTTATCATTATCGCGAACAATCTTATAACCAAAGGTTTGACCTGCCTCCAAATCTACGACAGCAGTGAATGGCAAGTAAATTGATGAACCAGTGAATGGAACAGACATCAATTCTTTGCGGCCCTCTTCCTCTTTGTGATTATAAATCTTGAGAGTATAACCAGTGCCACCCATATACTTGGTCCAGTGTCCCTTGTTATAGTATTGGGCATTTTTGCCTTCAGACGGATTTTTGATGTTTGCTGTTTGTCCCTCAGCAGGCACAAAGACGGGTGTACCAATGCTAAAGTCACCACGATGAATCACTTCTGTATCGTAGAAATTGGCTTGATCTTTTTTGTCTGTTGGTGTGAAAGCCACATAACCATTGAAGTTCTTTACTTTCTCATATTCATAGAACCACATTCCTGTTGTTCCAGGCACAGGGGACATTGCGCCTTTGTCTACGCATTTAGGATCTGTCGCACCAGTACCTAGATTCTCATTCCAAAATTCTTCACTATATAAATATATATGAGGTGCGGGCCAATCGGTTTTACCAAATTTCTTAGACAAGTCGAGGAAGATGAGTTTCTTCTTCTCGTATGTGGCGGTTAAGTATCCTTCATAGTTGGCGGTGATGTTGATGGTTTTGTCGGTGAGTGCATCTTCGGTAGAGATA
>JAXJWX010000096.1:0-74252 GCA_036307765.1 Paludibacteraceae bacterium
CCGTATGCGCAAGCGAGTTGCCATATACATGGACAATCGGCAACGGTTCTGTAGAGTTCACCGAGGCAGGAACAAAACAATATGTTGAGGCATTGAATTGTGGTTTCACCGCAACTTATAACTTGACTTTGAATGTTCTCACCGATAAGGATGAGGTATACAATGAGTCTCCACGTACCGTATGCGCAAGCGAGTTGCCATACACATGGACAATCGGCAACGGTTCCGTAGAGTTCACCGAGGCAGGAACAAAACAATATGTTGAGGCATTGAATTGTGGTTTCACCGCAACTTACAACTTGACTTTGAATGTGAAAGCTTGTAAGGAGACCAAATACAAGACCATTAACAAGTCTGTATGTGATGGTTCTATTGTGGTAGATCCATACGATAATGGTAAGGAGCATACTATCTCATCACTTGTACCATCTAGCTTGACATGGGAAACTCTTGTTCCAGTAAATGAGTTGTTGGATTCTGTTTATACCTTCGTTGTTACTCCAATCGTAGCTCCTGATACAATCACACTGGCATTCTTGCAATCTATCCCAGATGCGATGCCTACTTTGGTAGCAGGTCAAGCAGTGGATGTAACAGGTACTGTAGAGGCTATCCAAGAGTACTACAATGCTCATCCATCTGATGCTGTTGCTACTGTAGAGAAGGTAACTTGGACCGATGGCGCAGGTGATATCTTGACTTGCGATGCAACTACTCACACGATGAGTCTGTTGGTAGAGGCAGGTTGTGGATTTAAAGTTCCTGCAACACTGACCTTCGCTGTAACTCCAGCAACTCGTCAAGCAGGTAGCAAAGATGTGGTTTATGTTTGCGTAGGCGAGACCTACACAGGTTGGGCTAAGAACCCATCAAAAGCATATGCTATTAGCGATATTCCTTACACCTATCCAGAAGAGGCCAACGTAGATTGCACAACCGCTATTGATACCTTGGTAGTTAAGGCATATGTAGAGCCAACTTGGTTGACCGAAGAAAAGTTGAAAGCCCTCCTTGGCTGGAACTTGGTAGCAGGTCACGCATTGGATACAACTGGTACAGCTGATAAGGTACTTGCTCACTATGCAAATGTTGACAAGTCTGTCGCTCCAATTACAGGTGTTAAATGGACCTCAGGCGTAGTTGATGAGTTGACTTGCGATCAAGAGAACCACGCAATGACATTGACCTTGACTGCAGGCTGTAACTTCTCTAAGGAGATTCCTGTTACCTTCGCTGTAACTCCAGTAGAGCGTCAAAAGGGTAGCAAAGATGTAGTTTATGTTTGCGCAGGCGAGACCTACACAGATTGGGTAAAGAACCCATCACAAGCATATGCTATTAGCGATATTCCTTACACCTATCCAGAAGAGGCCAACGTAGATTGCACAACTGCTATTGATACCTTGGTAGTTAAGGCATATGTAGAGCCAACTTGGTTGACCGAAGCAGAGTTGAAAGCCCTCCTTGGCTGGAACTTGGTAGCAGGTCACGCATTGGATACAACTGGTACAGCCGCTAAGGTACTTGCTCACTATGCAAATGTTGACAAGTCTGTCGCTCCAATTACAGGTGTTGACTGGACCTCAGGCGTAGTTGATGAGTTGACTTGCGATCAAGAGAACCACGCAATGACATTGACCTTGACAGCAGGCTGTAACTTCTCTGAGAAGATTGCTGTTACCTTCGCTGTAACTCCAGTAGAGCGTCAAAAGGGTAGCAAAGATGTAGTTTATGTTTGCCCAGGTGCGACCTACACAGGTTGGGCTAAGAATCCATCAGAGGTATATGCAGTAGGTGGTCCTTACACCTATCCAGCAGAAGCCGATGTAGATTGTGCTACCGCTATCGACACCTTGATTGTCGAAGAGTACGCTCCATCTGCTGGTCTCTTAACAGAAGCTACTATCTGTCCTGGTGAATCAATGGAATGGAATGGTTATACGTACAACGAGGCTGGTGAGTACACCGCTATTGTAGATGATGAGCATGGTTGTGACCGTGTTGACACCTTGCGCTTGAGCATTCCAGATCCAGAGAATACCTTGAGCTACGATAATCTTCCTGCTGTAAGTAAGTATGGACATCGTTTGTTGGTAATCAATCTGAATGCTATTGATAGTATCTTCGGTTGGGAACCAGCAGAAGAGGATGTACAATGGTTCAAGGTTGTCGGCGATGTTGACGTGGCTTTGGATGCCTTGAATGGTCGTGGTGATGATGTTCGCGTAGCTACTGGTCACTACTACACCTTGCCAGAGGGTAGTGTATTGCCAGATGAGTACTATGCATTGATTGAGCACGCTATGGTTAGTGGCGAATGTGATGAGATTATGCGTACTACTATCTTGACAAGTAGCGTCACATCTTCAACACCTCAGTTGTTGCCAACTGTAGCTCGTCCATCTAGCGATATCCGTCTCTTGAATTTGAATCCATCTGCAGTAACAGAGATTCGCGTATATACAGCAGCTGGTGAATTGTTGAATGTATATAATTCATCTTCAGCAAGCGAGTTCCTGTTCAAGACAGCAACACTGCCAGGTTACTACATGGTAGAGGTGCAAACAGATGGTGATCACGTGACCTTACGTTACATCGTTAAATAATGGGAGGAAAAGAAATGAAAACAACACAAAAATCAATGAATGATAACATGTTAAAGGTAATCCTGTTGGTGGCATTATTTGCCACCACACAGGTGCCAACCTTGTTCGCTCAAGAGGCAACTACTCCATCGCCAGAGGTAACATTCGTGTACAGCTCAGGTGCCCAAATGGAGATCGGTGACTCGGTAATGATTCACCAAGATAGTTTGCGTTATTTGACAGGTGAACGTATGTCTAGCTGGGTGTATGGT
Source organism: Paludibacteraceae bacterium (assembly GCA_036307765.1). Taxonomy (GTDB): domain Bacteria; phylum Bacteroidota; class Bacteroidia; order Bacteroidales; family Paludibacteraceae; genus Colicola. The sequence goes on from JAXJWX010000096.1 coordinate 2,858, forward strand.
GTTCCTCACCAAATCCGTCAGTTGGGAACAAAGAGCAAACCTACTGGTGTCTTGCTTCGTGGTATTTACTCTTGGATTTCTCAAGGTAGTTTGATGCCTCTGAATGTAGAAAAGACTCAAGAGACGATCGACCGCAAACGTGCCGAGGCAGAAGCAGCCGCTGCTGCCGCTGCCGCAGAAGCTGCTGCTAAAGCTATGATGCAAGAGGAGTATGTGGAAGAAACAACTGATTCGGTAGTCGTGATAGAGGAAGTGGTGGAAGAACCTCAGCCTGTAGCGCCTCAGCCATTCAAGATGAACAGCTTCAGCATAGGCATCCGTGGTGGATTGACATCGTTGATGCCTCAATCTGATCGTGCTCTGGGTGCCGCTTGGGGATATGGAGCATCACTAGATTTGCGCTATGCTCACTATTGGTCTAAGGGCGACGACAAAGTGCGTTTGGGTCTGATGACTGGTCTGGGCGTAGGTTATATGCAAAATAGCCAAAAACTTCGTGACGTGCTTGAGGAGAGTACTTTGTATTCTGAAGGTCCAATTGAGTACAAAGTGACTGCTGATGAAGCCAAAGAACTCAATCACCAATTGCAGTTGGAGATTCCATTGATGTTCTCAATGGTTACTCCTAAGGGCTTCTTCTTGAATGTGGGTCCAAAGGTGATTTTGCCTGTTTATACTCCATATACTCAGACTTTGACCAATACGAATATCGATGCTCATTTGGTAACTGAGGGCGTTGATATCCACAATGAGATTGTAACGGGTAAGTTGGATGCTAAGCATGTGGCTAAAGGCATGAATAAGCACCAATACAGCCTGACCGTGACCGTAGGTGGTGAGATTGGTTATGAGCATCATTTGCAATCGGGTCACTCAATCAGCGTTGGTCTGTATGCTAACTATGGCGTTTATAACAGCTACAAACATGTTGCCGATGGCGATATGAGTAACCATTTGGTTCAGATTGTTCCTCCTACCGCTGATGGCGTAGCGCAAGTGACTACTACATCCATGAACAATGCCTATGTTAATAAACTGGGTTATTTGGATGCAGGTCTGACCGTGGCATTCCATCTCAACTGGAAGAAGTAATTCGCATAAGCGATATATGCAAAAAAGAGCGTGCTTGAATAGCATGCTCTTTTTTTTTGTAAGGCTTAAAGCACGTACCATCGTGGTATCGGAGTGGTATCGGAGTGGTATGCGAACTGATAGAAGAAAAACGCAAGAAAATTTCAGAACAAAAGAAATATGTGAAGAAGGACTAATTTATTAAAAAAACGCAGAGAACTTGCATATCTCCTTTTTTTTTTGTACCTTTGCACGCTACTTTGTGTAAGTATGCGCAAATGGTAACTATTACGTGTTAATTGTAAACTAAAATAAAAATGGGATTAGTAGAATTTATTACTAAGTTATTCGGCAATAAGTCGCAAAAAGATATGCGCGAGATTATGCCGTATGTAGAGAAAATCAAAGTTGTCTTCGATGAGATTGACGCTCTGGACAATGATGCCCTTCGTGCACGCAGTGCCGCCCTGATGCAACGTATTCAGGAGCGCGTGGCTGACAAGAAAGCACGCATTGCAGAACTGAAAGCCAATATCGAAGAACTCGCGATTGATAAACGTGAGAAAGTATATAACGAGATTGATCGTATTGAAAAAGATATCAAGGCGGCTTATGAGGATGTACTTCGAGAGATTTTGCCAGAAGCTTTTGCGATCGTCAAGAGTACAGCTCGTCGTTTTGCTAAATACGACAAGATAGATGTGACTGCTACACAAATGGACCGTGACTTGGCTGCTGATAGCCGCTTCGACTTTGTGGAGATACTGGGTAGCAAAGCCATTTACCACAATCGCTGGACTGCTGGTGGCAACGAGCATGTGTGGGATATGGTGCACTACGATGTACAGCTGATTGGTGGCGTGGTATTGCACGAAGGTAAGATTGCGGAGATGGCTACAGGTGAGGGTAAGACATTGGTGGCTACCTTGCCAGTATTCTTGAATGCATTGACGCACGAAGGTGTACACGTGGTCACAGTGAACGACTATTTGGCTAAACGTGACTCTGAGTGGATGGGTCCATTGTATATGTTCCATGGTCTGACTGTGGATTGTATTGACAAACACAAACCTAATTCAGATGAACGTCGCCGTGCGTATGCATGCGATATTACTTTTGGTACTAACAATGAGTTCGGTTTCGATTACTTGCGCGATAATATGGCTACGAGCCCAATGGACCTCGTGCAACGCGGTCATAACTTTGCTATTGTGGATGAGGTGGACTCTGTGTTGATTGATGATGCTCGTACGCCATTGATTATCAGTGGACCAGTGCCAAAAGGTGAGGATCAAATGTATGACGAGTACAAGCATCGCGTGGAGCTGCTGGTACGCACTCAAAACACACTTACCACCAAACTCCTCACCGAAGCCAAAGCCAAAATGGGTAGTGCTGATGAGAAAGAAAAAGAAGCTGGCGAGTTGGCACTCTTCCGCGCATTCAAAGGTATGCCAAAGAGCAAAGCGCTGATCAAATACCTGAGCGAGCCTGGCGTGAAAGTACGCTTGCAGAAGACCGAAGAGTTCTATATGCAGGAAAACGAGAAGCATATGCATATCGCTACCGACGAACTCTATTTCGTGATTGATGAGAAACATAAGACTATCGAACTCACCGACAAGGGTATTGATACGCTCACAGGCAACATGGAAGATACCCAGTTCTTCGTACTCCCAGATGTGGGTAGCGAAGTGGCTGAAGTGGAGAAGGCAGGATTGAGCGACGAAGAGAAACGCCAAAAGAAAGATGAGATTTTGGCTAACTACAGCGTGAAGTCCGAACGCGTACACACCGTACACCAACTGCTGAAAGCATACACCCTCTTTGAGAAGGATGTGGACTATATCATTGATGATAACCAAGTTAAGATTGTTGATGAGCAGACGGGTCGTGTGATGGAAGGTCGCCGTTGGTCCGATGGTTTGCACCAAGCGGTGGAGGCGAAAGAAAATGTAAAAGTAGAGGCTGCCACACAAACCTTTGCTACCATCACCCTACAAAACTACTTCCGTATGTACAACAAACTCTCAGGTATGACCGGTACAGCGGAGACAGAGGCAGGCGAGTTTTGGAATATCTACAAGCTGGATGTAGTGGTTATCCCTACCAACCGTCCTATCGCTCGCGAGGATATGAATGACCGAATCTACCGTACCAAGCGCGAGAAATACAATGCCGTGATTGACGAGATCGTAGAACTGGTCAAAGCAGGTCGCCCAGTATTGGTGGGTACCACTTCGGTGGAAATCAGTGAGTTGCTGAGCAAGATGCTCAACTTGCGTAAGATCTCACACAATGTGCTCAACGCTAAGTTGCACCAACGTGAGGCAGATATTGTCGCTGAAGCAGGTCGCAAAGGTATGGTAACCATCGCCACCAACATGGCTGGTCGTGGTACCGATATTAAGCTTACCGCTGAGGTGAAAGAAGCAGGGGGTTTGGCTATCTTGGGTACAGAGCGCCATGAGAGCCGCCGTGTGGATCGTCAGTTGCGTGGTCGTGCTGGACGTCAAGGTGACCCAGGTAGCAGTGTGTTCTTTGTAAGTATGGAGGATGACCTGATGCGTATGTTCGGTTCGGATCGTTTGGCTGGATTGATGGATCGCATGGGCTTCCAAGAGGGCGAGATGATTGAGCATAAGATGATTTCCGACTCCATCGAGCGTGCACAAAAGAAGGTGGAGGAGAATAACTTTGGTATTCGTAAACGCCTCATCGAGTACGATGATGTGATGAACCAACAACGTAATGTCATTTACGCGAAACGCCACCATGCACTCATGGGCGAGCGCATAGGCGTGGATATAACCAATATGATTTATGACACTGCGGCTTCCGTAGTGGCAGATGCCCGCGAGGTGATGGACTACGAGGGATTGCAGATGGATGTGATGCAAGTCTTTGCTATGGAAGTGCCATTCACCGAGGAGGAGTTCCGCGCTACTAAAGAGAATGTGTTGGCAGATAAATTGGCTGAGGAGGCAATGGAGACCTTCAAACGTCGTATGGATACCTTGCAAAAAGTAGCATACCCTGTCATCAAGAACGTATATGAGGAGCGCGGTGCGATGTATGAGAACATCCTTATTCCTATCACCGATGGCAAACGTGCATACAACGTGGCTGTTAATCTCAAAGCCGCTTACGAGACCGAGTGCCGCGAAGTGGTGCGCGAGTTTGAGAAGCGTATGCTCCTCTTCGTGATTGACGACGAGTGGAAAGAGCACTTGCGCCAATTGGACGAACTCAAGCAGTCCGTACAGAACGCTAGCTACGAGCAGAAAGACCCATTGCTCATTTACAAACTGGAGTCGTTCAATATCTTCAAGCAAATGCTTGACCGCTTCAACCGCCGTGCGATAGCTATTCTGCTTCGTGGCCAAATACCAACCCGCGACCCACAAGAGGTACGTCAAGCGCATGCACAACAACGCCATGACTACTCGCGCTATCGCACACAAAAAGATGCTGTGGCTCGTGCCGCTGCTGCCAGTGGTCAGGCTGCCGCTGCAAATCGCGATACCCGCGAGATGCAACGCCCTGAGCCACTCCGCGTAGAAAAGAAACCTCGTCCAAATGACCCATGCCCATGTGGTTCTGGTAAGAAATACAAACAATGTCACGGCAAAATGGAGGCGTAATTTCGAATTAAGGATTATGTTATCAGCTATAGTTTGGGATATAGACCCAATCCTAATTCATATCGGGGACGGTGGTATTCGTTGGTATGGTTTGCTGTGGGCCATAGGTATCTATTTGTGCTATCTAATCCAAGTTAAACTATACAAAAACGAAAACTGCCCTGCCGAATGGACCGACAAACTCTTCATGTGGATGGTGATAGGTCTTATCATCGGTGCACGCGTTGGTCACTGTTGGTTCTACGAGTGGCATGATGTTACCTTGCCTGGCATGAAAGCATACTGCCAGTATATGGGTATATCTACTGAGCCTGTTCAGATTTTTGGTTGGACCATCAACTACCGTAATCCCTATATTGAACACCCCTTCAAATTGCTCAAGATTTGGGAAGGTGGTCTCTCTAGTCACGGTGGCGCTTTTGGTCTATTGACCGCGGCATGGCTGCTGAATAAGAAAGTGTTCTCCAAAGAGCCTAAGTTCCATACTTCGCTCTTGTGGATCATGGATCGCCTTGTCGTAGGTGTCTGTGTTACAGCTACTTTGATTCGTTTGGGCAATCTGATGAATTCTGAGATTTATGGCACTCCGACCGACTTGCCTTGGGGCTTCATCTTCGTGCGCGACGGACAGACAGAGCCTTGTCACCCAACGCAAATTTATGAAATGCTCTACTGTATTGTTGGTTTTGTGGTAACATGGTTGATGTATTGGAAAGGCAAAGCATACAAACGTGAGGGACTGCTGCTAGGTGTGTTCTTGGAGATAATCTTCTTCACTCGTTTTATGTTGGAGTTTATCAAAAACGACCAAGAACTATTTGAAGCAGGTCATCTGCTCAATATGGGGCAAATGCTCTCATTGCCATTTGTTATCTGGGGAATATACCTAATAATTCGCGCATATAAACGTCCTGCACTACCTTGAGAAAGATATTTGGCATATTGATAGCTTTGTATATAGTGCTTCCTCTGTGGTCGCAGACCATGGAAGTGGATGTCCTAGATATAAATTTGCTGCATCAGTTGCGAAAAAATATAGATGATGTAGATTCTATCGTCGTTGCAGATTCTACACTCATGGATAGTGTCCTGACAGAGGAGTCCTTTCCTTTAGACACATTGTTTTTCGCAAATGATACAATATCCATTTCTATAGAGAATCGTGATACGATTATAGTTCTTGACAGTTTGTTGGATAGCGTGGATAGTATAGCCCAAGATGTCGATGCTATATTGCTGGAATTGGTGGCAAGGCAAAGTGCATTATTGCATGCAAAAGATACCATATGGGAGAAATATCCGCATCCACTTTGTATGCAGTTGATGTACGTGCCAGCTCGTTTCCCCTCGTTGACGGATACGACGAAGCAGAATGAATATTCTATACCTGCTATTCGTGCTAAAGCAAGGCGATATATCACGACACATCACGTGGATTTCTATGTCTCGGTAAGTGATACAAATCGTCTAAAACAAATGGTGTTAGAGCATTTGGATGTACAACGTGCCATAGTAAAAGACTTGCAAGAAGACCGTTTAGATATAGAGCGAGCATTGAAATACAAAGATTCGCCATGGAGACACGAATTGAACTTGTCGTTGCAAATCACACAGAACTATGCTACAGACAACTGGTATCAAGGTGGAGTAAATGCCTTTGCTATGCTGGCTGGTGTCAAAGGCATGTTGAGCTACAAGAAAAAGAATCTATCGTGGGAAAGTGTGGGCGAATGGCGTGCAGGTGTCAGCACTATCAGTGGAGACTCCTTACGAATAGTCAATACCACAGATGATGTGTTCCGCATAAATAGCAAGTTCGGGTATCAAATTCATAAACATTGGTATATATCTACCATAGCAGAATTCCGCACGAACTTGATGAACAATTGGCGTAAGAATACACGACAAGTATCAGCATCATTTTTAACCCCTATACGTTTTACGTTGGGCGTCGGTATAGATTATAAACCTATCAAGGGATTGGATATCAATATTTCGCCTGCAACCTATAAGGTCGTCTATGCTATGAAGGCTGATCCTGAACAAGTAGATGTCACGGAGTTTGGTATTGAAGCTGGTAAAAATATGCTCAACGAATTGGGTAGTGCGGTACGTGTCGATTGGAAATGGCGTCCTCTGCGAGAAATAATCATAGAAGCTAATTTCTATTTCTTTACGAATTATAAACGTGTTGAAACAGAATTAGAGTTGGATGTAGATTTTATCATCAACCGCTATCTGTCTGCCAAGATAATGCTTCATCCACGCTATGATAGTACGGTGGAAGTGAATCCAAATAGAAAAACGAATATTCAGTTTAAAGAGTTTATTAGTATCGGTTTTTCGCATACGTTTAGATAGGGAAGTTTAACGTGTAAAGGCAAGAATATATGGATAAAAAGGATATAAGAATAGTATATATGGGTACTCCCGACTTTGCAGTGGAGAGTCTTCGTGCATTAGTTGAGGGTGGATACAATGTGGTGGCTGTGGTTACTATGCCCGATAAACCTGCTGGACGTGGACATCAGTTGCAATATTCTGCGGTCAAGCAATATGCACTATCTGTGGGATTGCCTATCCTGCAACCAGAGCGGTTGAAGGACGAACAGTTCTTGATGGAATTAAAGTCATATGATGCTGATTTGCAGATTGTAGTAGCATTTAGGATGTTGCCTGAAATCGTATGGGCAATGCCTCGCTTAGGTACGTTTAACTTGCATGCTTCGTTGCTCCCACAATATCGTGGTGCAGCACCTATCAATTGGGCTGTGATGAACGGAGAAAAAGAAACGGGAGCGACCACCTTTATGCTTCAGCACGAAATAGATACGGGTAATATTATCCTCCAAGAACGTATCTCTATCGATCCAAGCGAAGATGTGGGCTCGGTTCATGACCGACTGATGTTCATGGGTGCAGGATTAGTGACACGTACCGTAGATACGATTATTGACTGTGAGAATCGTGGTGTACAATTGCCCACTATTCCACAGGATGAATCAATAGACCTTCGCCCAGCACCTAAAATATTCAAAGATACGTGTGCAATAGACTTTTCTCACTCTGCGGAGCAGATTCGCAATCATGTGCGTGGACTGAGCCCATACCCAGCTGCATGGATAAACGATATGCCCGAACACCCACTGGCAGATATATTGCGTGGAGCAAAAGTGTATAGAGTAGAAAAAATAGATATTGCAGAAAAAAAAGGACATATCATCCTGCCATGTGCCGATGGGTATATTGATGTGTTAGAACTACAATTGCCAGGTAAAAAACGCATGGATGCATCTGCTTTGCTCAATGGTATAAAAAATAAGTCTTAATTACTATGATAATCGCTATTTTTGCCAATTCCTTTCGCTCGGAAACTGTACATGAGGTGAAACATATCATTGACTTCCTGTTGGCACGGGGTATTGGTATTGTCTTGTCTCATGAATTACATCAAGAACCGTTTGGTCGAGAGTATGCTTGTGTGGACGAATTTACCAGTCAAACAAGTAATCAAATCGATTTTGCTCTATCGATAGGCGGTGATGGTACTTTCTTGACCACAGCTTCGCTGGTAGGGCATTTGGATATACCAATCTTGGGGATTAACTGTGGGCATTTGGGATTCTTGTCTGAAGTGCGAACTGAAAATGCGGAAAGTATTCTAAATGAGTTGATAAATCAGCATTATACAATAGAACAACGTACGATGTTGGAGGTGTCTTGCCATGCTAATGATAAGATACTATCGCCTTATGCGTTGAATGAGGTGGCTGTGCTCAAGCAAGGGTTGAGTAGTATGATATCGGTAGAAACATATCTCAATGGAGAATTCCTGCACACGTATAAAGCAGATGGGTTATTATTGGCTACTCCAACAGGTTCCACAGCATATAACTTGAGTGTGGGAGGTCCTTTGTTGAATCCACATACACGAGCTTTTGTTCTTTCTCCAGTGGCTACCCATAGTTTAAGTGTTCGCCCATTAGTCCTGCCTGACGATAGCAAGATAGATATGAAAATTTGTAGCCGCAATGGAAACTATATGATAAGTATTGACGGTAGAAGTCAGGTCTTTAGTGATAATATGACATTGCATATAGAACGTGCTGCACGAACCATTAAATTAGTGCAAGTGACGGGATATAGTTTTACTCGTTCGTTGAAAGACAAACTGTATTGGGGAAAATGATGGACTATTTATCATTGATAGACAAATATTATGGGGAAAATCCCGAATTGAAACATATTTTGCTCACGCACTCTATGCAAGTGCGGGATAGGGCGTTGCGTATCGTAGATGCACATCCTGAATGGGTTAATGCGGGTTTAGTGGATCGTCATTTCGTGGAAGAGGCTGCCATGTTACACGATATAGGTATCATCTATTGTGATGCACCACGTATCTATTGTCATGGTACGCATCATTATATTGAACATGGCTATTTGGGAGCTGAACTGCTGCGAAGTGAGGGCTTTGTCAAACATGCCGATGTAGCAGAACGGCATACTGGTAGTGGTATTACAGTAGAGCAAGTGGTGCGCGAAGAGCGCAATATACCAATCAAAGACTATTGTCCACGTACACTGGAAGAAAAAATAATTTGCTACGCAGATAAGTTCTACTCAAAATCTCATCTCGGAGAAGAGGTGTTGATGAGTAAAATCAGACAAAACATATGGCGTTATGGGCATGATGCTATCGTACGTTTTGACGAGATGTGTCAACTAATGGGTGAAGAATCTGTCAAAAAATGATATTGCCTATTGCATAATTCTATTTTTTTTTGTACCTTTGCAGCGAATATGACTAGGTTAAGTGTAAATATCAATAAAGTGGCGACTTTGCGTAATGCGCGTGGCGGTGATGTGCCCAATGTGGAGCAATTTGCTAAGGATTGCGAATGTTTTGGTGCTGAGGGTATTACCGTACACCCTCGTCCAGATGAGCGACATATTCGTCGTGCAGATGTCTATGCGCTGAAGGATATTGTGACTACCGAATTTAATATAGAGGGGAATCCAGAGGCTTCGTTCATGGAACTAGTGCTGGATGTACGACCTGCGCAGGTAACACTTGTGCCAGATGCGCGCGAGCAATTGACCAGTAATCATGGCTGGGATACGCAGATGCACTTCGCCAAATTAAGTGCAATCATTCAGCGATTTAAGAATGCAGGCATCCGCGTGTCTGTGTTTGTGGATCCTGATGCCGTGATGGTGGAATATGCAGCCAAGGCTGGAGCCGATAGGGTGGAGTTATATACAGGTCCCTATGCTGAGCTGTATGATGAGAATCCTATAGCTGCTATAGACATGTATCGTGCAGCTGCCGAAAAAACCCGTGAGTTGGGAATAGGGCTGAATGCAGGACATGACCTCAATTTGCGTAACTTGAATGCTTTCGTGACGGCTTTCCCATGGGTGGATGAGGTTAGTATCGGGCAGGCTTTAATAGCGGATGCATTATATTTAGGAATACAAGAAACTATAAAACAATACAAATATGCTCTTTCAAATTCAAACTGACATGGACACAATGATGACAGCTGTACAAGATACTATGGCTGTGGTAGAACAACCTGTAGAAGAATCGATGAATCTGTTCACGATGGCTCAGTACGGAGGTTGGATAATGATTGTATTACTGCTCCTATTGGCGTTTGCACTCTATCTCTTTATTGAGCGTCTAGTGGTACTTGCTCAAGCAACCAAAGAGGATAAGACCTTTATGGATCGTATCCGTGATTATATCAAGGATGGCAATATCGCCTCGGCTACCAAACTTTGTCAACAAACAGAAACCCCATCTGCTCGTATGATAGAAAAGGGAATCACACGTATCGGTCGCCCTATGCAAGATGTTCAAGTAGCGATTGAAAATGTGGGTAATTTGGAGGTAAGCAAGTTAGAGAAAGGATTAGTATTAATCGCCACGATTGCGGCGGGAGCTCCTATGCTTGGATTCTTGGGTACCGTATTAGGCATGGTGCAGACCTTCTTTAATATGGCGCAAAATGCGAGTGGCGTAATAGAGATTGCTACCCTTTCGGAGGGAATGTATCAGGCAATGGTGACAACGGTAGGTGGTTTGATAGTTGGTATATTGGCTATGTTTGCATATAACTTCTTGGTTTCGCGTATTGATAGAGTGGTGCGTCAACTTGAATCACGTACGATGGAGTTTATGGACCTACTCAATGAGCCTGCATAAGTGATTGACAATTAACAATGATTAGTTTATGGCAATAAAAAGACGAAATAAGGTGGAGGCAGCATTTGCCATGTCTTCCATGACCGACTTGATATTTTTGCTATTGCTCTTTTTTGTGATGGTAAGTACAATGTCGTCGCCTAATGATATAAAAATCAATTTGCCACAAGCACGTGCAAAAACAACCACCAAGCAGGTGGTTGCGAAAGTGAGCATTGATAATCTGGGTAATTACTTTGTGGCGCTAGGCAGACAAAAGCCCATGGAAATTGCTGCGGAGGATTTAGAGGCGTATTTATGCACCATTCAGCAACAAGATAGTACGATGTATGTGGCATTGCATGCAGATCAAGATATTCCATATCGTGATATTGTACACGTATTAGATATAGCTAACGAACATAAGATGAAAATCGTTTTGGCTACAAAGAAGTGAAAGAATATCAATCACATATCGTTGCTGGAGTAGGAACTGTGGTGTTGTTACTACTTTTGTTATTGTTGCTTCTTTTCTCGACAATGAAGGCTCCTGTTCTATTGGAGGATGAAGGCATCGTTATCACTTTTGGGGAAGCAGAAGTAGGGGGTGGCATGCCCGATGCGGTGCCTTTTGACCAGATTACGCAAACCGAACAATTGCCAGCCCCAGCTATCACCTCGCAGCTATCAGACAATGATTTGATAGTACAAGAAGATGAAGAGTCATTGGCTCTTAACGAGCAAACGGAGGAGGATAAAAGAAAGCAAGCGGAACAAGAAGAATTATTGCGTAAGCAACGCGAAGCAGAAGCACTAGCCGAGTCTGAACGCATAGCCAAAGAGAAAGCATTGGCAGAGCAAAAGGCGAAAGAGGAAGAAGCTATCAAAAAAGCGCAATTGGCAGTGGCGATGTTTGGACAAGCAGGTACTACAGACGGAGCTAATGCTGAAAATGCTACGAGTACGCCATCTGTAACTAGTAAGGGTAATCCTGTGGGAAAAAACTTCGGACAAGTGGATGGTAATATGTGGTCGTTGCAAGGAAGAAGCGTGAAGACAATGCCAAAACCATCGACAGATTTCAAGGAAGAAGGAAGAGTAGTTGTTGCTATCCATGTGGATAAAGCAGGTAATGTTGTTCGAGCTTCTCTAGCTGGTGGTACGACCATTAGCGATCAACATACGATACAATTGGCGCTAACTGCTGCTCGTAAAGCAAAATTTTCGGAAGGAGATAAAGAACAAGGAGGTTCTATTACGTATAATTTCAAACTTAATTAAATGTTTCTACTATGAATTACATTTTTTTAGACAATGGTTTTGAAGAGATAGAGGCTATCACTACGATAGATCTCTTGCGTCGTGCAAATATTGCCTTGACTACTGTTTCTGTTACAGGGAAGGAACTTGTTGTAGGTGCACATGATATCACAGTGAAAGCAGATGCTCTTTTTACAAATACAGATTTTGCTGATGCGGAGATGCTAATTCTACCTGGTGGCGCTACAAAACTGCACGAGTATCTTCCGCTCTGTGACTTGCTAATACGACACAATGAGGAGATGAAAATGATAGCTGCCATCTGTGCGGCTCCATCTGTTTTGGGAAGATTGGGCATTTTACAAGGTAAACAAGCAACTTGTTACCCCGGATTTGAGGAATATTTGGGTGAAAGTTATATTGATGGTTTGGTGGTAGAATCTAAGAATATCATCACTGCCAAAGGACCTGGACTGAGTGCTGATTTTGCTTTCTGCTTGATTGAGAAAATAGCAGGAAATGAAATCGCAGATCAGGTATATGATACTGCACAATTTTAGAAAATAATTATAAAACTTACAAAAAATGAAAAAATATTTACTTCTATTACTAGCTTTTTGCATGACACCTGTTCTGTTTGCAGAAGAGGTTGCAGCAGAGACCTCTCCATGGAGTTGCACGGGTATTGTGGGACTTAATGCAAGTGCTACAGGATTAGTGAATTGGGCTGCTGGTGGTAATAACAATGTAACTGGTGTGGCTTTTGGTAAAGTTCGTTTACTCTATAGTGGAGAAAATCTTTCGTGGGAATCAAACCTAAATTTGGAGTATGGACTGTCTTATATAGATCAAAAACATGACCCATTTCAGAAATCTAGTGATGTGATTGATTTTAAAACGAAATTTGGTTGGCAATTTCATAAAGCATGGTACTTGACAATTTCAGGTGGTTTCAAAAGTCAGTTTGATTTAGGACGCAAATACGGAGTCTCTGAGGCTTATGACCCTATTATTTCCAAGTTTCTTGCACCTTCTTATACCGATATTTCTGTCGGTATTGACTGGAAACCAAATACGATTTTTTCGGTGTATATCTCTCCTGTTGCTGGTCGTATAAGAACGGTGTATGTCAGTGACGCTTTGGCTAAGAAGTATGCTACGGACCAAGCGGATCTCGAGAAAGATTTGAAAGATAATTATGCTGTATGGAAATACGAGGTGGATGAGCAGACGGGATTGGTAAAGAAGAGTCATGATTGTAATGTGCGTGCAGAATTGGGTCTTTCTATCAAGGGAGCGATTAACTATACATACAAGGATTTGAAAATCATCACATCACTCGGACTATACACGCCATATGCTTGGAACAAAACTAAGATTTATAAAGATGCTGAGGGACAGTATTATGCTGACTTAGGAAAAGGTAATCAGTCCTACGATGGTATGGAGTATGTTGGTTACCAAGACAATAATCAGCGTTTTGGTAATTTTGATGTGGATTGGGATGCTTCTATCTCCTACCAATTCCTCAAGTGTTTGAATGTTACACTCTCTACTTCACTCAAATACTACAATGGCGTGAAGATAGCTGATGCAGAGGGTAATTTAGCTGAACGTGTTCAGTTCAAAGGAACATTGGGAATAGGTGTTGGATATAGTTTCTAATAATGTCACTCCTTAAAAAAACGTTGGTGTCGTGGACTCTTTATCTACATTAGAAGATAATCTACGGATATTGCTCAAACAGTATCGAGATTTGCAGCAGCAACTAGCTGATTTGCAAGAAGAAAACACACGCCAACGGATGGAAATCATGCAGACGCATGCCGAATTGGTGCAATTGCAAACAGACTATAGACATCTTGAAACTGCGCATGCAATTCTTGCTGAAAATACAGATGGAGAACAGCGTAATCGAGTTAAGCAACGTCTAACTAATCTGATTGCTCAAGTAGATAGAGCCATAGAGGTACTAAAAGCATAGAATATGGACGAGTCAAGAAAGCAACATATTACTTTGCAATTGGATGCACACCATATTTCGCTGAATGTGCTGGCTGATAAAGAAGCGCTTTATCGTAATGCAGCAGAGCAGATAAACAACCGATATCGGCATTATCGAAAGCTGTTGCCCAATCAATCTGCAGAACAAATATGGGTGTATGTAGCATTAGAGATGGCAGTTAATCTGCAAGCGGATGCACATGCTCATCGTCTGCAACCCATAGAAGAAAAAGTACAAGAACTGAATCAATTAATTTTAAAAACAATACAAACAAATAACGAATAAAAATTTTACTTATTATGAACATTTTGATAGGAATAGTAATTGCTATAGGAGCATTGATTTTAGGAGCAGGAATTTGTTTCCTTATTTTCCGTTACCATGCATCAGGTATTCTGCGCAAAGCAGCAGAAGAAGCCGAGGTCATCAAAAAGAACAAAATTGTGGAAGCTAAGGAGAAATTTATTGCTCTCAAATTAGAACATGAAAATCAAGTTCGCCAAATTGAACAAAAACTACATCAACAAGAACAACGTCTGCAGCAACGTGATCAACAACTCAACCAAAAACAAAGTGAAGTACAACGCGCTCAGAATGATTTGAATAATCAGCGTCAACAACTAGATAACCAACAAAAAGCGATTGAGCGCAAAACACAAGAGATTGATCGACTGCAATTGAAGGCTGAGCAGCAATTGGAGCAAATTTCTGGACTTTCTGCTGAAGAGGCAAAAAAACAATTGGTGGAAAATTTAAAAGATGAAGCCAAGACAGCCGCAATGGCTTTTATCAATGATACGATGGATGAAGCACGTTTGACGGCCAACAAAGAGGCAAAAAAGATTATCATTCAATCCATTCAACGTATTGCATCGGAAGCTACAGTTGAAAATGCGGTGACAGTTTTCCATATTGATAACGACGAAGTGAAGGGACGTATCATTGGACGTGAAGGACGTAATATCCGTGCCCTTGAGGCTGCTACAGGTGTAGAGATTGTGGTAGATGATACACCAGAAGCAATTACACTCTCTGCATTTGACCCAGTGCGTCGAGAAATAGCACGATTATCTTTGCACCAGCTTGTTCAAGATGGTCGTATTCACCCCGCGCGTATTGAGGAGGTTGTAGCGAAAGTGACCAAACAAGTAGAGGAAGAAATTATCGAAACAGGCAAACGTACTACTATTGACCTCGGTATTCACGGTATGCATCCTGAATTAGTGCGCCTTATTGGTAAGATGAAATATCGCTCTAGCTATGGACAAAACTTGCTTATGCACGCTCGCGAGACAGCTAACCTCTGTGCGGCTATGGCTGCGGAACTCGGCTTGAACGTGAAGAAAGCACGCCGAGCTGGTCTGTTGCACGATATAGGTAAAGTGAGCGATGAGGATATGGAGATGCCACACGCACAACTGGGTATGAAACTATGTGAAAAGTATGGCGAAAAACCAGATATATGTAATGCTGTGGGATCGCACCATGAGGAAATGGAGATGGAGTCTATTATCGCTCCTATTGTACAGGCTTGTGATGCTATCTCTGGTGCACGTCCTGGTGCACGTCGCGAAATTGTAGAGGCATATGTGAAACGACTCAATGATCTAGAACAGATTGCGTTGTCATATCCTGGTGTTGTTAAGACGTTTGCGCTACAAGCGGGACGCGAACTTAGAGTAATTGTTGGAGCTGATAAGATAACTGACAAAGAGACTGAATTACTATCGTTTGATATAGCTAAGCGCATTCAAGACGAGATGACTTATCCAGGTCAAATTCGTATCACTGTTATCCGTGAGACACGCGCAGTAAGTTACGCGAAGTAATAACCTACCATATATCCAAAATGGCTGCCTATATGGTAGCCATTTTTGGTAGTTAGAGAACACGACCATCATGACTATCCGTCAGCGAATACTATTCGAACTGGAGCGCCTTCGTCGCAAGAACCTACAACATTGGCATCCGTTGCAACAACTCTTTTGGGAGTCCACGCTCCGTTGCAATGTCCATTGTCTGCACTGTGGTAGCGACTGCTCCAGCTCCGAGATCACACCCGACATGCCTGCCGAGGATTTCCTCTGTGTGATTGATCAATCCGTCACACCTCATGTCGATCCGCATAAGGTGCTGATTATCATATCGGGTGGCGAACCGCTAATGCGCAAGGACCTCGCCGAGGTGGGCGCAGCGCTCAAGCAACGCGGCTATCCTTGGGGCATGGTCACCAATGGATTGGCACTCACCGAAAAACGCTTTAAGGAACTCATGGCTGCGGGCTTACGCTCTATGGCCATTAGTTTTGACGGCATGCAGGACAACCACAATTGGATGCGCCAACATCCCCTTGCTTTTGAGGGTGCTACCCGCGCGATCAAGTTAGCTGCTGAATATAATCGTATGGTCGCAGCAAAAACATCCCTCCCCTCTGAGGGGGAGGCTAGGAGGGGTCTTCTCGTCTGGGACGTCGTCACCTGCGTTAATCAGCGCACTATCCTTCAGTTGGATGAGATGCGCGAGTACCTGTGGTCTATTGGTGTACGCAACTGGCGACTAATCACTATTGATCCGATGGGACGAGCTGCAGAGAATCCAGAACTCATATTAACTTCCGAACAACACCGTTACTTGTTAGATTATATCAGAGAGCAACGTAAAGAGGGTTTGCATATTTCTTATTCGTGCGAAGGATTTATGCCTGATTATGAGATGGAGATCCGCGACCATCTCTTCCATTGCGCTGCGGGCGTGAGTGTTGCCTCTATCTTGATTGATGGTAGTATATCGGCTTGCACCAGTATTCGAGGCAAGTACTACCAAGGCAACATTTATACGGATGACTTTTGGCAGGTATGGGAAAACGGCTTTGCGGATTACCGTAACCGCCAATGGATGAAACAAAAAGAGCCGTGCAAGGACTGCCAGCTCTTTCGTTATTGCGAGGGTGGAGGTATGCATCTCCGCCGTGAAGACGGCTCCCTCATGCTCTGTCACCAGAATAAGATTACTACATTCGATTAGGCACCTCTATGCCGAGCAAGGCCATAGCGCTCTTGATGACTTTGGCAACTGTTTGAGCCAACATGAGACGCAATGCGCGTTTGTTAGCATTTGCCTCGTTCAAAATACTATGATCGTGGTAGAAACTATTGAAGTCACATGCCAACGCATATGCATAGTTCGCAATCACAGCTGGTGAGAACTCATCGCCTGCTTGGCGTACTGCCGCTGGATACGCCACGAGGCGCTGGATAAGAGCAAGCTCTTTAGGCGACAAGGCGAGAGGTGATAAGGCGAGAGGCGAGAGGCTCTCCGCTTTGCGGAGGACACTTTGAATACGCGCGTAGGTGTATTGGATGAACGGACCTGTATTACCATTAAAATCGATACTCTCCTCTGGATTAAAGAGCATATTCTTGCGGGGATCCACCTTCAAAATAAAATACTTCAACGCACCCAAACCTACCACGCGAGCAATCTCGTTGGCTTCCTCTTCGGTGATGTCGGGTAGGGTGTTGACTTTATCTTTCGAAATCTCTTTTGCATCCGCAATCATCTGTGCCATCAGGTCATCTGCATCTACCACAGTTCCCTCGCGGCTCTTCATCTTGCCATTAGGCAATTCCACCATACCGTAGCTGAAGTGTACCAACTCCTTGCCGAATGGGAAACCCAGACGGTCGAGCAGGATACTCAGTACCTTGAAGTGGTACTCTTGCTCGTTACCCACTACATACACCATCTTGTCAATAGGGTAGTCCTCGAAGCGCAACTTCGCAGTACCAATATCTTGGGTCATATATACAGATGTACCATCAGCACGCAAGAGAAGCTTCTCGTCCAAACCATTTTGTGCTAAATCAGCCCATACACTACCATCTTCGCGGCGGTAGAAGTCGCCTTTAGCCAATCCGCGCTCTACTTCGCCTTTACCTACGAGATAGGTGTCGCTTTCGTAGTATATCTTATCAAAGCCTACGCCCATTTGCTTGTATGTCTCATCAAAGCCAGCATACACCCATTCGTTCATCTTTTGCCATAGTGCACGTACTTCTGGATCGTTTTGCTCCCATTTGACGAGCATAGCTTGTGCCTCTTTGATGAGTGGCGCTTCTTTCTTTGCTGTTTCCTCGTCCATACCTTGCGCCATGAGCTCTTTGATTTGAGCCTTGTACTCTACATCAAAGCGCACGTAATAGTCGCCAATCAGGTGGTCGCCTTTCTTGCCGCTATTCTCTGGGGTTTCGCCATTGCCAAACTTCTGCCATGCGAGC
Source organism: Paludibacteraceae bacterium (assembly GCA_036307765.1). Lineage (GTDB taxonomy): Bacteria > Bacteroidota > Bacteroidia > Bacteroidales > Paludibacteraceae > Colicola. The sequence goes on from JAXJWX010000096.1 coordinate 21,305, forward strand.
ATAGACTTACAAATATGAATACCACGATCGTTGACAATGTTTGTTTTCACTACATTCCATCCGTTGGCCTCTTGAATCTTAGCAATAGAGTAACCGAGGAGGTTATTGCGCACGTGTCCAAGGTGCAAAGGTTTGTTGGTATTAGGAGAGGAGTACTCCACCATCATCAGTGGTTTCTCCTCGCCTTTAGCCTCTCGCCTCAACTGACCAAAACGCTCATTCTGAGCTATCTCTTGCAATTGCTCTACCCAGTAACTCTGTGCAATGCTCAGGTTCAAGAATCCTTGTACAGCATTGTATTTCTCAATTAGACCACCTATGAGTGCTTCGCCTATCTCTTGTGCCACTTGTGCAGGTGCCTTGCGTGCTGCTTTTACGAATGGAAAAACAACGAGAGTGATATCTCCTTCAAACTCAGCACGTGTTTTTTGGAATTGTACTTGTGCAGGAGTAATATCTACTCCATATAAGTTTTTAACTACCTCTTGTACTTGAGGTATCAGTATTCCTTCTAGTTTCATATCTATTTTGTTTTATAATTTATCAATAATAAAATCCTAAACCGACACTCACGAATTCTACTTTCGTTAGGTGGCTTTTCATCATGGCTTGCACAAATATATGCCATGGTAAATGGTAGCGCAACACAACCTCTGTATATAACCAACCATCTGGGTAACCAGGACTACCTGCATTCAGTATATCATATGAATAGAAGATGGGTTTATCCAGTCGTCCTGTAGGTGATTGTATGGCTTCGTCGTATGGTTCTAATTCTTTTATAGGGTCGTACAAGTATGCCCCAATATGTATTCCTGTTGTAAAGTTGCCTACCACAAATGTGGGTTGTACACTTATGCCTACACGCCAACAATCGCCCGCTTGTGCTGCAGCTAAGTTGGTTTTTTGAAAATGCGTATCGCGTTGAATATATGCTCCGTCATAGAATACGTCCACTCCACCTCCTAAGTGGAAGATTGGGTGGGCATGCCAATAGGCAGCTGCATGCATCGATGCGACAAAAAAGCTCTGCTGATCTTTGTAATACACTTGTCTCCCGCTGGCTGTTCCTGCTACGGCTATCGACCAGCGTTTGGATTGTGTAGAGTCATTAGGATTGATGCATGGGCTTGTAATGTGGTTTTGATTAGTAGGAGAATAGCGGAGAGCAACCTCAGCTGCGAATGTGTTGTATCCCGAATTTGGTTGGCGCACACTACCGTTGCTAATATGGTACCATCCGCCAGACACTCCTATAGACCAACCTCTAGCGATAGGGAAATCCATATATAACATTTCTGGGAAATAGAGGTTTGTTACGCTACCTATACACTCGTTAGCATCTTGTACATCCACAAACAAATGCCCATCAGGAACGGTGTTGCGATAGGTTTTTGTCATAAATGCCACTCCTAATCCAGGACGCAATCCTAAAATAAAATGTTTGCTTTTGAATAGGGGGATGTCCATATAGGCATATGGCGCAAAGGCTTGTCCTAATAGTTCATTCGTGAGATTCCAGTAACTGAAACCCACACCCACGCCTGCGCCATTCCATTTTTGCATTGCTTGCCAATGCGGATAGAACGTAGCAGAGATGTCTGCACCCCACGTGGGACCAATCCAATCACCTTTACGCTGTGCTACCTTATCCACTTTGCCGTCTGGCATAATCCATCCGATACGTCCACCTAAACGGTACTGAATATCTATGGCATGTACGTTTGCAGAACAGAGTAGGGTGAAGATAATAAATATGATTATAGGTTTGCGCATATTGATTACCCCAATCGACTGATGCGCATAAGCTCATCTTCGTCCAAAATCTTTATTTTGCGACCATCAATAGCTACTAATCCTTCGCTTGCAAACTGTGACAGAGTACGAATAGCATTGGAGGTTGTCATGTTGGACATGTTAGCCAAATCCTCACGTGCCATGTACATAGCAATTGTGGCTCCGTCTTCGTCCAGACCATAGGTTTGACGTAATGTGATGAGTGATTCGGCTAATCGACCTCGGATATGCTTTTGTGTGAGATTCACTGTACGAGATTCCGATATGGCTAAATCCTTCGACATAGCTACCAACACGCCAAAGCAGAATTCGTTGTTGTGTTGTACGACCTTCAAGAAAGCCTCACGTCGAACACGATATACAACAGTACCCTCAAGCGTACTGGCACATGATGAGTGTGCATCGCCTACAATAGCACTGCGATAGCCGAATAAATCGAAAGGCTTCAGCAAACGAATAATCTGCACTCGTTGTCCTACACCCTCTTTTGACAGACGTACCGTACCAGAAACGACCATCATGATATGTGTAGGCATGTCACCCTCGCGGTGAATCATCTCATTTTTGCGGTATTTTTTTATCTCAGAATTATTATCAATGAAGGCCTTTTGCTCTGGAGTAAGAAGGTTCCAGATAGGATTAAGTTCCCATAATTTGCCAAATTCTTCCTGATATCTGCGCATATAATCATTAAATTTGTCTGCAAAGTTACAAAAAAATTGTGAAACCAGCAAAAAAAACGAAGAATATTATGCTTATTTCGAATATTTTTAGTAATTTTGCACTCCAAATTAGAAAACGAATGTGATTATGGATATATCTGTATTAGTACCTTTATATAATGAAGCGGAGAGTCTTCCTGTTTTGCACGAGTGGATTGTACGTGTGATGCGTGAGAAAAATTACACGTATGAGATAGTATTTGTGAATGATGGTTCTACCGATGAATCTTGGTCTGTCATCAAGTCGTTGCAAACGTTGGATGAGAATGTACGTGGCATCTGCTTCCGTCGTAATTATGGAAAGTCGGCTGCACTGCATTGTGGTTTTCAGGCTGTACAAGGTGATGTGGTGATAACTATGGATGCTGATTTGCAAGACTCGCCAGATGAGATACCTGAACTCTATCGTATGATTATGGAAGAGGACTTTGATTTGGTTAGTGGTTGGAAACAGAAGCGCTATGATAATAAACTGACCAAGAATTTGCCCAGCAAACTTTTTAATGCCACTGCACGCTGCGTTACTGGTATCAAGCTGCATGATATGAATTGTGGTCTTAAAGCGTATCGACAAGATGTGGTGAAAAACATTGAAGTCTTTTCTGAGATGCATCGTTATATCCCCTATTTGGCTAAGAATGCTGGTTTTGCTAAGATTGGCGAGAAGGTTGTTCAACACCGCAAACGTGAGTTCGGCGAGAGTAAGTTTGGTATGAGCCGTTTTGTCAATGGCTATTTGGATTTGCTCACCTTGTGGTTCTTGAACAAGTTTGGCAAACAACCAATGCATTTCTTTGGCTTGGTAGGTAGTGTGATGTTTATTTTGGGATTTATTGCTATTCTTGTGGTGGGTGGCATGAAGTTGTATGCTTTGGCGCACGGAGTACGTGCCATGTTGGTGGGAGTGAACCCCTACTTCCATTTGAGCATATTGATGATGATATTAGGTTGTATGCTTTTCTTAGCTGGTTTCATCTCTGAATTGGTTATTCGTAATTCCAACGAGCGTAACAACTATATGATTAAAGAGGAGTTCTAACGAACGGATGACGAACGCTTGTGATATTTTTGATTATTATCGCACCGCAGATGTGTTGTGCGAGGATGATTACGCTAATTTTTTAGTGATTGTTCAGGATGATGCCACCCCTGAAGATGGACTAATGGCTGTGGCTGGACTGACTTTATCTTTACTAGAAGGGCAATGGAATGAGGAGCGTATGTTGTTGTTGCTAAAGGCTTTTCCTTTGTCTGTGTCAGATGAGATGAGTGAGCGGATTGTAGTGGGGGTCTTGTTGCTCATGATGAAATATAACATGCTTATCCGCGATGATAGCAGACTCTGGGACCCGCTTCAAGAGGTGTTGACAGCTAATCCAGAATTGAGCTTTACGGCATTATGTAATATCGCTCGAACGAGTCAAGTCAAATTCCTGGAGAACTTTAATCAGCAGATGGCAAAAGACATTATGCCATTGATGAATCAAGTGGGGTCGGATGAATTCTATGATGCCATTCGCAAGCATCAAGGAGAAATGGAGCGTATAGCTCGTTTGCATCTGGACCAGAATTTCTTGATATTCAAGTCTGCTTATCAAGTACCTTTTTTTCAGGAACGTGCTGCTCATTGGTTTAAGCCATGGAATGAAGAACAGTGGGTAAATGTAGCAGAAGAAGATCGTGAGCATTTGCAGGAACTAGTGCGAGTTTGGCCTATGTGTGATAGCGATAAATACGCATTGATTAATATGCCTATTCATATGTTGGATATGCTGAAGGGTCAGATTCAGCCAGATATGGTACATGCTGCAGGAGATAAGTTAGGACCAGCGAATATTATTGCTAATGGGTATGTGCAGCAGTTATATCGTTATTTTCGTTTGTCCTCGTTTTCTTCTGGAGCGCCATTTGATTTGGTTGCCTATTTGCGCGATGCTTGGGTATATCGCTTAGTGGTTGTTGGGGAACGAGCAAAACGAGCAATCAATCAATTGTTGCCCTGATTTTCTGTTTTTTTACTGTTGAAAGACTAATCTAACATGTGTCCAAAGTTGTTGGACAATTGAATCATTTGATCATACTCTTCTGGTGATAGGTCATAGAAGTAGTAGTTGCGTGGATCCACTGGGCGACCATTCAAGCGAACTTCATAGTGCAAGTGCGGACCTGTAGATTTACCTGTATTGCCCACCAAGGCAATAATGTCTGAGCGGCGTACTTTTTGTCCTTTGCGTACGAGTGACTTATATAAATGGGCATATAGGGTTTCATAGCCAAAACCATGATCAAGGATGACCGTGTTTCCATATCCTTGTTTCCAGCCTGCAAATTTGACTTTAGCATTTCCCGTGGCGAATACTTCAGTGCCAGTAGGGGCGGTAAAATCCATACCTTGGTGGAAACGGCGAACGTGATATACAGGGTCAATACGCATACCATAACCTGAAGCTACGCGCTTGAGGTCTTTGTTCATTACAGGTTGAATAGCAGGGATGTTCTCCATGCGTATCTCTTGTGTTTTGGACATGGCTAATACCTCATCATACGATTTGGCCTGTGTGTAGATTTCTTTTGCCAGCATATCTACTTTCAGGGTTAAATCGGCGGCCAACTGGCTATTGGTCATTTGAGCTATATTCTCGTAGTATTCTATTTTTTGTTGTGTGCCTTGACGAATACTCAATGGGATGGGTTCTGCACCAAACAACACGCGATATAGGTTATCATCGCGTTGTTGGAGATCCACCATCACAATTTGCATTTGATCTACTTGATGATTCAGCACCTCCAATTGCGATTGTAGGGTCTCTTTTTCACGTTGTAGTTGTTTTTCGCGTGGTGAGGGGAAGAATGTCAGGAATAAGAATAGGAATAAGATTCCCAGTATGATTCCTGCGATGATGTATATGCCTGTTTGGCGTATCCAGTATCCCCAATCGTGTTCCACTTGCTCCATGGCAAGTGTCTCGGGATTGATTTTGTATTTCTTTTTTATCATGTCCTATTCTTTATACCGTTAGAACTCTTAAAACTTTTATACCTTTTAGAACCTTCTTCTTTGGGTGATTGCCAAAAGAAGAAATATGCCTTCTGCTTATCCTTTTCTACTTTTGTTTTGGCTACATACACTTGTTCCATTGTGTAGGGGTTGAGTCCCGTGTAGAACATTGTTGTGGCGAGTGTCATGGGCGTTGGGGTGAAGTCTTGCACTTGTTCGGGGCGATAACTGAGTCGTTTGCACTGCTCTGCTAATTGTTGCATATCCTTATTGGTGCACCCTGGGTGTGAGGAGATGAAGTATGGTATCAATTGCTGCCGCAACCCAGCTTCCTTGTTCACTTTTTCAAAGAAACGATGAAACTTCTCATACTCCTGCCATGAGGGCTTACGCATGAGTTTGAGCACTTCGGCACTCGTGTGTTCGGGTGCTACTTTCAGTCGTCCCGATACATGCTTCTCTATCAGTTCTCTGCCGTATGCGTCGCTCATCAGGTCGTAGCGTATGCCGCTGCCCACAAAGGCTTTCTTCACGTATGGCAATTTGTCCACCTTATTATATATATGTAATAGTGGCGCAAAATCTTGATTCAAATTTTTGCATATCGTGGGGTACAAACAGCTGGGTCTTGCGCATTTCTCGCATAGACTCATGTCCTTTCCGTGCATACCATACATATTTGCACTCGGTCCGCCCAAATCGCTCAAGTATCCTTTCCAATCTGGCAGCTCTTTCAATTGGTCAATCTGCTGTAGGATACTTCGCTCGCTACGTGAGGTGATTTGCTTGCCTTGATGCGCGGCGATGGTGCAGAAACTGCAAGCGCCAAAGCAGCCGCGATGCATGCATACCGAAAAGCGAATCATTTCATAGGCGGGTATATGTTTGTTTTTGTATTTCGGATGTGGGTAATACATGAATGGCAGGTCGTAGATGGCATCTAGCTCTTCGGTGCTCATGGTGGGGTAGGGTGGATTAACCACCACGTATCTATCGCCCACTGGTTGTATGATTGTTGCGGCATGAATCTTGTTGCTTTCTGTCTCGATGAGTCGGAAGTTTTCTGCATGCACACGTTTGCTCTTCACAGCAGCTTCGTGACTTTGCAAAACAATCGCCTCTTGCCTTTCACCTCTTAGCTTATCCGTCAGATACGCCACTTGCGGAATATCTTCAGCGCAGCGATCTTCCATCTTCAAGCGCAGCGATCTTCCATCTTCAGCGCAGCGATCTATCGCCCTGGCGATTGCCACGATCTGCTTCTCCCCCATTCCGTACACCAATATGTCGGCTTTGCTATCCACCAATATGCTGGGCATGAGTTTATCCGACCAATAGTCGTAGTGTGTCAGTCGTCGCATGCTGGCTTCGATGCCACCGATGACGATAGGCACATCGGGGTAGAGTTGTTTGAGGATATTGCAGTAGGTAATGGTGCAATAGTCGGGGCGCATGCCTGCTTTGCCTTCGGGGGTGTAGGCATCGTCTGAGCGCAGGCGTTTAGCGGCGGTGTAGTGATTGACCATACTGTCCATGCTGCCTGCGGTAACGGCAAAGAACAGACGTGGTCGTCCTAGTTTGGTAAAATCGCGATGATCCCCTCGCCAGTCGGGTTGAGGTACGATAGCTACTTTGTAGCCTGCGTGTTCGAGTACGCGTCCGATAACGGCAGCACCAAAGGCGGGGTGATCAATGTATGCATCGCCCGAGAAGAGGATGACATCCACTTCTTCCCAACCACGGAGTTGTAACTCTTTCTTGGTTGTTGGTAAATATGCTTTCAAATCTGTTATGAAACTCATCAGATAAGTTCTTCCAGTTTTGTTTTAATTATCATGCGGCTTCATTCTTGTTTAAGATGACTAGTGCGCCAATCACGCCAGGAACCCAACCACAGAGAGTGAGTAAAAAGACAATCAAAAACGAACCACAACCTTTGTCAATTACAGCCAAAGGGGGAAAGAAAATAGCTAATAATACTCGTAATACTGACATAATTCGTAACTCATTATTTCTTAACTCGAATATATGTTATTGTGCCCTCACTACTGGTGAAGATACATTCCGTACCACTCAGTGGCAGTGGGGTGTTGAGAATGGAGTTGCCTATTTTATGTTGCCAAAGCACCTTACCTGTTTCGGCATCCATACCCATCAATAAACCATTTTTCGTGCTTACCCACAAGGTGCCATCTTTCTCCAGCGGCATAGCAGGATTATGTTCATAGCCAAAGCCCGCGTGTGAAGCCCATCGTGTAACTGGCTCATGTGTAGTGGCATCCATTGCCACCACTGTATCCCACATACACTTCGAATACACAGTCTTGCCATCCTCGCTCAGTCCGACCGTTTCGCGCACTTTATACTCTTTTGTGCGCCAAATCTCTGCGCCAGTCTCTGCATCCAGACAAGTGAAATAGCGGTCGGGCGCTGTGATGAAGATTTTGCCATCTGCTGCCACAGGCCATACGCTGGCAGGTGAGAGTTTAGGATTGCCCTTGCCGTTGTTCCACTTCCACACCAATGATCCATCGGAGATGTTTAGCGCATACAAATGCGTATCCCAACAGCCGAAATACAGTTTGTCGCCAAATACCAATGGACGCGTCAAAACATAGTTCTTCAGTTCATCAAACGACCATTTCACCTCGCCTGTCTGAATATCAATAGCGAACATTCTGCCGTCGCCGCCTCCGATATATGCCACGCCCTCGTGGATAGTAGCAGCGCCCATCACGGCTTGGTTGGTAGTGATATGCCATAGCTCTTTGCCCGTCTTGGCGTCCAGTCCGTAGATGTTGTAGTTCGTGCTACCAAAGACCACTACGCCGTCGCTGACAGCGGGACTGCCTACGATACGCATGCCTGTGTCGAAAGTCCAATTGGTTGTACCTGTCTTTTTATCCAGCGAATACATCACACCCACATCGTCGCCAATGAACAGGCTCTTGCCGTCGGTTACAGGGGTCGAGTAGATTCCGCCTTTCAACGCTTTGTGCCATACGCGCTTCACGTTCTTATACTCCTTATTCACTGAGAAATCAGGGCGCAAACTTGTGTCAGATGGCCCATATTCTTTCTTTTCAAATGGCAGGCTGAGCCAGTGTTGTAAATCTTCTTCTACTCGCTTCTCAAAGAAGCGGATACTATCGCTAATAGAGATGATGGAATAGCCATTCACCTCATCTTTGTCACGCAAATTAGAGCGATTGAGTACATCGGCTATACCATCGCAGTCAAACAATAGGTTACGGTGATAGTGACCGCCCATCACGCATTGTACGTTATGTTGGCGTAGCACATCGGTCACCTCATACCAGTTGTCCACATCGCCATTGCGCAATGGGTAGTGGGTAAAGACAAATATAGGAGCATCTCCTGCCTTCGATACGCTGTCTAGGTTATGCTTCAACCACGCTATGTCCTGTGGTGCCACATGTCCGTCTGCCATACGAATCACGGGTCCCGAATTGAAACCAATGAAGTACATACCATTGTGCGTAAAGGCAAATCGGCTATCGCCAAACACGCGGGTGAAATCCATTACGCCCGACTCCGACCAGGTGGTCTCGTGGTTGCCAGATGCTGCGTAATAGGGCACACGGAGCTGATCAAGCGCCGACTTGATCGCTTCAATAGAAGCACGGTCACCATTCTCGGTGAGGTCACCTGTGACCACTACAAACTCAATGAATGGATCCAGATTGATGTCAGCAATCGAGCGTTGCAAATCCTCCATTGGTTTGGGGTTGCTGGTGCTGATATGCGTGTCAGTCAGCAACGCAAACGAAAATAGCAAGATCGATAGAATATTCATAATTTTTGATGTTTAATTATTCCAATTGTAGGTTCATGCGTTGGCGCAACTCGTCCAAGTGGGGATTTTGCTCTTTGAGAAGTTTGTATTTCTCCGTAGCAGTGTATGCCACTTGCGTAGCTACATAGTCCGCAACTTCCACCCTCAGTTGTACAAAATCGTTTTGTAGTATCGCTCGGATATTATCCATCAGTTGTTTGCCGAACTTGGCAAACTCTTTCTTTTGCAGTTGGTTATCCACCGTGATATGGAACTTGGTATCCGAATCTTGCACCAGTTCGTAGGTGGTCAGCATGGCTTTGAAGCGCTCTTCACTTTGGAAGTTTTTTATCTGACCAACCCACGCGCTTTTGAGTTGGTCAAGTGTAAAAGGGTTGTTGCGCTTCTGCTCTTCTGCTTTTGGTGCAGCCGCTGTGGGTTGTGCGGTTGCTTGTGGGGTACTGGTCAGTTTGCCCAAGTTGCCTAATGATGGCATGGCGCCTATTGTTGGTCTTGGTGGCGGTGGTGCCGCTGCTGTGACTGGCTTTGGTGCAGACACTGGCTGCGGATTAGTGGCTGGTTGTGGCGCCGCTATGGGGCGTGGCGCAGTTTGGGCTGCTGGTGCTTGAGCTCCTGTGTTTGGTACTTGCAGTACCTCTTGTGTAGGTGCTTCGGTCAATCGGCAGAGTTTCACCAATGCCAATTCCACTGTCAGTCGTTTGTTCTTCGCTGTGCGGTAGTTAATATCGCATGTGTTTACTATATCCAGTGCATTGAATATCCATTTGGCAGCGCAACGCTGTGCTTGCTCTTTGTAGTGCTGACGGATTGCATCGGAGGTCTCTAGCAGTTGCACGGTCGCCGCATCTTTACTCACCAGCACATCGCGCAGGTGCTGTGCCAGACCTGTCACAAAATGTCCCGCGTCAAAACCTTTGGTCAGTACCTCGTTCAGCAACAAAAGCGCTTCGCTCACTTGTCCTGCAAGGGCGGCATCCACCAGTCGGAAATAGTAGTCCGTGTCTAGCACATTCAGCACTTCGATGGCTTGCTCGTAACTGATACTGGTACCGCAGAACGACACCAATTGGTCAAAGATACTCAGCGCATCGCGCATACCGCCGTCAGCTTTTTGTGCCACCACATTCAGTGCCTCTTCGCTGGCGTTAATGCCTTCTTGTCGGGCTACAAATTGCAGGTGGTGAATGGTATCAATCACCGTGATACGGCTAAAGTCATATACTTGACAGCGGCTCAAGATTGTAGGCAACACCTTGTGCTTCTCGGTGGTCGCCAAGATAAAAATGGCATACGATGGTGGCTCCTCCAGTGTCTTCAGCAGTGCATTGAAAGCGCCTTGCGAGAGCATATGCACCTCGTCAATGATATAGACGCTGTACTTGCCTATTTGGGGTGGAATACGCACTTGGTCAATCAGCGAACGGATGTCTTCCACCGAGTTGTTGGATGCGGCGTCCAGCTCGTGGATATTAAACGAGCGCTGTTCGTTAAACGCTACGCATGACTCGCATTGGTTACATGCTTCGTGTTCGGCAGTAGGGGTAAGACAGTTGATTGTCTTGGCGAAGATACGTGCACAAGTGGTTTTGCCTACGCCACGTGGACCGCAAAACAGGTAGGCGTGTGCCAAGTGATTGGTACGTATGGCATTACGCAACGTCTGAGTGAGTGCCTCTTGCCCGACTACGCTCTCAAAGGTGGTAGGGCGATATTTTCTGGCTGATACGATATAATTCTCCATAAATATGCAATTAACGCGCAAAGGTACGAAAAAAAATGTAAAACTGCAAAAAAAAGTAGATAAAGTTATTATTTTCGTGTAATTTTTCTATGTGTTGTACTATAGCGGTATGACTTCATTGAGAAAAAAATACGATTTTATTTGCGAATATGTATTTTTTGTTGTACTTTTGCAGCGAATTTGCTACCAATGGCATGTCGCTATTGGTATAATATGGAGGATGAGTATGATAGAACAAACCCCACAAACGATAGTTGTTACAGGTAGAGGCACTTGTACTTTTGCACCAGATGTCACGAGGTTGACTATTCGCATCAGTGCAGATGGTAAGAATTACCCTGTGTTGTATAAATTAGCACAACTCAACTTGCAGAGCATTATACAAATTGTAGAACAAAATGATTTGAGTGACAAATTGCCTAAGACCCTGCATTTTGACATCAATAAAAAAGAGGAACGTAGATACGATATGCACGGTAATTTTGTGTGCAATGAGTTTGTTGGTTATACGTTGGAGCAACAAATCAAGATTGATCTTCCTATTGATAACAAGCTACTTACTGTACTCATACAGGCGATAGGTCAAACGCTATCTGCTGCTGAAATCAATATCGGTTATACAGTGAAAGACCCTAAACCGATTAAGTTGCGTATGTTAGAAAGCGCTGTCAAGGATGCTGCTGAGAAAGCGCAAATCATGGCTACTGCTGCGGGGTGTAAATTGGGCTGTGTGAGAAATATCAATTACGTGGAGCAGGAACTGCAAATTTATTCGCAAGTGCGTACTATTGAATGCAATCAATTGTCTTTTGTTGATGGTGAATCATTGGAGATAACGCCAGATAACCTTGTTGCTTCGCAGGATGTGACTATTACTTGGCTGCTTTTTGCATAACGCAATAGTTTTGTTATGACATACGCACAGACCATCGACTATCTCTACGCTTCGCAACCTGCATTTCATTTGGTTGGGGCTTCTGCATACAAACCGGGCTTAGACAACACCTATCGCCTCATGGCGCATTTGGGCAATCCGCACGAACGCTTGCGTGCGGTGCATGTGGCAGGAACCAACGGCAAGGGTTCTACTTCGCATCTCATTGCGGCTACATTGCAGGCGCAGGGCTACAAGGTGGGCTTGTTCACCTCGCCGCACTTGGTGGACTTCCGCGAGCGTATTCGTATTTCGGGCGAGATGATTCCCGAGGAGACGGTTGTGCAGTTTGTGGCAGATCATCGGGCTTTCTTAGATGAGTTGCGCCCTTCGTTCTTCGAGACAACGATGGCGTTGGCGTTTTGGTATTTCGCTCAGCAGCAGGTGGATATAGCCGTTGTAGAGGTGGGATTAGGTGGCAGACTGGATAGTACGAATATCTTGACGCCACTCTTGTCTGTCATTACGAATATCGGCATTGACCATACCGAGTTTTTGGGCGATACGCTCGCGCAGATTGCCGAAGAGAAAGCGGGTATCATGAAGCCGCATGTGCCTTGTGTGATTGGCGAGACGCATCCCGAAACGCAAGAGGTCTTCCTCGCTCGTGCGAGTGCGTGTGAGATATTAGGTGCGGGACTGGAGACCACGGATTGCCGTTTGTGGTTTGCCGACCAATGTGGTTATATGCGCAAACGCCGTCTGAAAGAGGCGCCTGAATGTCAATTGAAGGGCGTGTATCAAGATAAGAACCAGCAGACGGCTTTCGTGGCATTGCAGGTGCTGCGCAATATTTGTGGCATCGAATTGTCGAAGGAATCGATTGCCAAAGGTTTTGCTGATGTGTGTAGACTGACGGGCTTGCGTGGTCGTTGGGAAATACTTTCGCAGAATCCTTTAACTATCTGTGATACAGGACATAACGGTCACGGCATTCGCTATGTAGCGGAGCAGTTATCCAGCCTCATCGCCTCCTCGCCTAATAGCCTTTCGCCTCATCGCCTACACATCATCCTCGGCATGGTGAACGATAAGGATATTGATACTGTTTTGGGCTTGTTGCCCACAGAGGTAGTGTATTATTTCACGCAACCAGCCACTTCGCGTGCTTTGCCTGCAGAAGAATTGCTTCGCCGTTGGCTGGCACTTCATCCAATCGCCAATACCCAATCGCCAATCTCCGCCTATCCCACCGTTCGTGAGGCGCTTGCCGCGGCACAAGAGGCAGCCACGGCGGATGACATCATCTTCATTGGCGGCAGCAATTATGTAGTCGGCGAAGTATTGCAGTTATATACTTGATACAATTGACTTCTTCTTCCTCTTCGCTATTTGTCTCTTTTGGACGTAAATGGCGTTTTTTATAGCATTTCCCTTATAAATCTTAGGTGATTCTTAGGTTATTTATAGGTTATTTATAGGTTATTTAGCAAACTTCGCTATGTGATAAGCTGTACTGACCCTCATTTTTTGTACATATTAAGTGATCTAAAGAATAGAAAAATGCAGCAAAATATGCATATAATTTGCATGATTCAAAAAAATATTGTAATTTTGTAGTCGATTCCTACGCTGGAGGGAGTATGTCCTGCGAAAAGCGTTTCGCAATGGGTCTTTCTTGGGTAGGTTTCTGACATATTGAAATAGCGTTTATTGCGCTTTGCGTTTGACAAATCGAAAACTTAGCAACTTTTCAACTAAATCAAAACCAAAGTAACAGTAAATGCCTATGGGTATGATTATATCCATACTACATCTTATTTAGGTGTAGTGTGTTTTCATACCAGCGTAGGTTTCCTGTTGTTTATTTGATTTAGTAGGTATGCTAAGGCCTCGATTTGTGAGTAAACAACTCGAGGTCTGCGCTTTTTGTGTGTCTATATGCTAACAGCAAATAAATAAACATCAATATTAACCCTTAAAATTCAAACAATTATGAGAAAACTTTTATCAGTTTTATTCTCCACCCTTCAAGGGGGAGTTAGAGGGGGGCTTCTCTTCGTGGCACTCCTCGCCACCACAAGCCTTTGGGCGTATGATTTTCAATCGGGTGATTTGTGCTACAAATTTGGCAACGCCAAAGGTGTTGAAAGTGTCGTAGGCGATGGCTCATTTGAGAATCCTTACACCGCTAATGATGTAGTCTTGCTCAATAATAACAATGCTGGTAAATATTGGGTAAAAGCATGCATCGTAGGACAAATCGCTGGTTTGCCTATGACTGATAATGTTGAGTTTGCAGCTCCTTTCTCTGGTAGTACCAACGACGATGGGTCGGTGAATAATTACAACACTAACCTTTTGATTGCGTCATTTTCTTGTGTAACTGATGTAGCAAAATGCGTACCTGTACAATTGCCTTCTGGTTTACTACGTAATGGATTGAACTTGGTCACTAACCCTGATATGGATGGACAGGAAGTGCTGATCTATGGTTCCCTAGGGGCATATTTCGGCGTACCTGGTATCAAGTCACCAGAATACGCAAAGGTGGGCGACAAAGAATTTGGCGTTAATCCTAATGTAGAGCAAAAAGAGCCTACTGCTAAGGTTGTTACCATTGCCGAGTTCAACGCAGCTCCAGAGGCAGCTGATGTATATTACGAACTTACTGGTGTTATCAGCGGTTTGGACGCAAATGCTAATGCTTCTATCTATGGTAACTTTGACCTCACCGACGAGACAGCTTCTGTATATGTATATGGTTTGACCACAGAGTTTATCGGCATAGGTAGCACCTCTAACGATAAGTCATTTGCATCTCTCGGTTTGAAGAACGGCGACAAGATCACTATCCGTGGCTTCCGTGGTTCATACAACGGTAAGATTGAGGTGAGGGGTGCCTACTTCGTAGAATGGATTAGTAGCGGTAACGAGACTCCAAATCCAGACGGTAACAACGAGATTACCATTCCCGAGGGTGCAATCGTATTTGATGCTGATGCAGACAACGAAGGCATAGGTACAGATAGTAACAATGCAACCTCATACACCATTACAAAGAACGGTGTGACTATCACCGTTTCATCAGGTCTTCTCGGTACATACTACAACGAGAAGCACTATCGTATTTTCAAAAACCAAACTCTCACTATCACCTCTACAGCAGGTAATATCAAAGAGATTGTATTCACATGCACAGCAAACAATGACGAGAAATACGGTCCTGGTTGCTTTACCGTTGATAGTGGGGAGTATGTATACTCTGGTGCAAATGGTCAATGGAAGGGAGATGCTTCTACGGTAGTCTTCACAGCATCTTCTAACCAAGTTCGCGCTACTCAAATTGCAGTAGTTGTTGAGAATGAGAGTAAAAATACAACAAAACAAAATATTGTCTTTAACGAACCCCAAGAACACTACGTTATAGTCACCAATCAAACAAATGATGCGACTAATTACAATACACTTAATGAGGTTGAGATACCAGAAACAGTAGAATACAATGGCATTACATACATCGTATCAGGTATAGATCATTATGCATTTGCGTATGCAGAAAACTTGCAATCAATTACAATTCCAAAAAATATAAAAGCAATTGGCAATTATGCTTTTGCAGATTGTGATAATCTACAAACTATTACATTTACCTCTAAAGAACCTCCCCATATCTTCTATGATAGTTTTACTTATATACACTATGATGTGCAAGTGTATGTTCCTTGTGGTGCTGTGAGTGCATATCAATCTGCAGGCATAGACCATGCTCAAGAGCTTCCAGCAGAGTATGATATTCACATTCCCAACACAGTTGGAAGCGGAGGATTTGCTCGTGTAGATTACAATACCATTTGTGGAGCACAGATTTCTGCAAATCCAGATTTTGGATATTACTTTGTTCAATGGAGCGATGGAAATACCGACAACCCTCGTATTCTTGAACTAACCCAAGATACTGTTCTAACTGCCGAATTTGCACAAATAATCTCTGGTCAATGCGGTGATAATCTTTATTGGTCATATGACAAAAGTAACCAAAGTATTTCTATTACAGGTTCAGGAGATATGTACAACTACACATCCGAAAGACAACCTTGTTGGTTGCATTTCAAAGAGGAGATTAAGATGGTTACCACCTCTAATAGCGTAACAAGCATTGGAAGTTATGCTTTCTCTGATTGCTCTGCCCTCACATCCATCACAATCCCAAATAGCGTAACAACCATAGGGCAGTATGCTTTTGCAAATTGTGAAAAGTTAGGAACGCTTGTATTAGGAGATAAAATCAAAGAAATTGGAGATTATGCTTTTAAGGAGTGTAACAAGTTATATCACATATATTGCTATGCTTCAGAAGCTCCAGTAATAGAAGAAAATGTGTTCACGAACTACAATGTCAACCTATATGTTCCTTGCAATTACCTTGATAACTACAAGTATGACAGAGTGTTTGGTTCTTTTAGATACATCCAATGTATCGAGTCAGAGGACGTTACGACCAATGATGTAGTCGTTAATCCAGGTGCTAATGATGTCACCATCACATGGCCAACAGAAGGTAATGCAGATACCTATACCATCGTCATCAAGAAAGGCAATGAGGTATTCTGCACCCTCACCTTCAACGCCAATGGTCAGTTACTCAATATCGCCTTCTCACCTGGCCGCAACGGCAATCACCCAGTACAATACGCCGAGCAGGCAGGTAATGGCTATCGATTCACCGTAACAGGTTTGGAAGAGGGTACACACTATGCGTATAATATTGATGTGAAAGATGCAGCCAACAAAACCATCAAGTCATACACTGGCGAATTTACCACCGAATCTTTGACTGCGGTAGAAAACACCCATAGCCAATCGCCAACGACCAATTGCCAAAAGATTATCCGTAATGGTCAACTCCTCATCCTCCGCGATGGAGTAGAGTACACCATCATGGGACAGAAGTTGTAATCCCCGCCTTTACAGATTACACCTTACTCTTTACACAAAAATCGCCCTCGCGGCGATTTTTGTTTGCATATATCAGAAAAAACATTACCTTTGCAGCACTTTTTGTGCGATTTAATAAATAGCAGAATATGAAAAAGTTAGAGAGTCCTTTTGTGTGATCCAGCACCCACCTATGAACATCTTAGTGGTAACGAAGTGGTTTCGATAGATCTTCGGCAAATGAAGTAGATTCGTGATTCGATTAATTAACCAGCTGTTTGACCCTTATTATCGTCAGCCCATCGCGGAGGGGCAATATCACTTTCTCAAGGCGATTGTCTGCTGCTACCTTATCGTTGAAAGCGCGAAGCGCAAGGGTCTGCTTGTCTTTGTCGTAGGCAGGGTCAATGATATGTCCATCCCAAAGGGTGTTGTCTGCCAATATCCAACCACCAGGGCGCATGAGAGGTAGGACGAGATCGAGATAATCGGAATATTCTTTTTTATCCGCATCAATAAACACGAGGTCAAACACCCCCGCGCCTTTCGCCTCTCGCCTTTCGCCTAATCGCCTGAGTGCTTCTTTTGCATCGCCAATGACCAACTCAATCTTCTCTCCCAACGGCGACAACGCCAAGTTGCGGCGAATCATATCCTCCAGTTCATCGTTGTGCTCAATGCTGAGGAGTTTGCCATTTTCAGTCAAACCCTCCGCCAAGCACAGAGCCGAGTAGCCCGTGAATGTACCCAACTCCAAAATGCGTTTGGGCTGAATCATCTGGCTAATCATACTCAGCACACGCCCTTGCACATGCCCAGACAGCATGCGCGGGTTGATGAGTTCGAGATGTGTACTGCGGGTTATTTTGCGTAAAGCATCGCTTTCAGGCGATGAATGTTGTTCGATGTATTCTGCCAGTGTCATAGTGATTTTTGCTATTTGTCTGCAAAAGTACAAAAAAACTTGCATATACGCAAAAAAAGTTGTACCTTTGCACCAAATTACATTAGAATACCTATCGAATATGGAAAAAGTAATCAGTGGCATTCGCCCTACGGGCAATTTGCACCTCGGTAATTATTTCGGTGCAGTGAAGAGTTTTGTGAAGATGCAAGAGGAGTACAACTGTATGTTCTTCATCGCTGACTGGCATTCGCTCACTACGCACCCTACACCAGAAAACATACGCACTTCTGTTCGCACGATCTTGGCGGAATACTTGGCTTGTGGCATCGACCCTCAGAAAGCACCTATCTACGTGCAGAGCGATGTGAAGCAAGTGTTGGAGCTCTATCTCTACCTCAATATGAACGCCTATTTGGGCGAACTAGAGCGTGTGACATCGTTCAAGGAGAAAGCACGCAAGCAACCCGACAACGTGAATGCGGGTCTGCTGACCTACCCCTCATTGATGGCTGCGGATATCCTAGTGCACAAGGCGGACAAAGTGCCTGTGGGCAAAGACCAAGAGCAGAACATGGAGATGGCGCGCCTCTTTGCTCGCCGCTTCAATCGTATTTATAATGTAGAGTACTTCAAGGAACCTGAGTCCTTCCACTTCAACGCCAAGGCGGTGAAAGTGCCTGGCTTGGACGGCAGTGGCAAGATGGGCAAGAGCGAGGGCAATGCTATCTACCTCTGCGACGATGAAGCAACCATCAAGAAGAAAGTGATGCGTGCTGTCACCGATGCAGGACCTACCATGCTCAATCAAGTGAAGCCAGAGCCTATCGAGAATCTCTTCACGCTCATGCAACTTGTTTCTACACCTGACACCTACGATTATTTCAACGACCAATACAACAATATGGCTATCCGCTATGGCGATATGAAGAAGCAACTCGCTGCGGACATCAACGCTTTCTGTGCACCTATCCGCGAGCGTATCCTCGATTTCCAAAGCAACGAGGAGTATCTCTTGAAGGTAGCGCGCGAGGGTGCTGAAGCTGCTGCTGCCAGCGCTGAGAAGACTATCCGCGAGGTACGCGAGATTATTGGCTTCCGCAACTAAGTAGTTTGGCACAACTTTTGCTGAAAGACCATTAACGACCTTAAAGTCCTTAATGACCTTAGCGCCCTTACTCGTATGAAACGCTGCATAATCATATTAACCGTTGGGTTGTTGATCCCGAGCCTTGTCGCCTTGTCGCCTCTCGCCTCATCGCCTAACAGCCTCCCTTCAGGGAGGGATGGGGTAGGCTTATACATGGACGATAGCTACTATTGGCCTTTGGTGGACACCATTGTGCCCAACGAGCCTGTATATGATCGCCATGCACGCGAGTTCATCTTCCTAGAAGATACAACCCAATACCCCGATACCGTAGTCATGCGCATAGTAGAAAAATGAAACACCATTTCTACATATTAACTCTTTGTTCCTTGCTCCTTGTTCTTGGTTCCGCACTGAGAGCTCAAGATGTGCAGCGCTTCTCCGAACGCCAAATCATCGGTACGGCGCGTTATGTGGGTATGGGTGGCGCTATGACAGCTATCGGTGGCGACCCATCGGCCGTATTGGACAACCCTGCGGGATTGGGACTATATCGCCGAAGCGAACTGGCATTGACTGTTGATGAGACTATCGACCAAACATCACAAGGCTACGCTACGCCTCACCATGGTACACCACGCTACACCCGCTCTCGCTTTGCCGCACCACACGTGTCGGCCATATGGGCGTGGGGAAATCCAACCAAGCAGCGCGGATTGGTATATAGCAACCTGATGTTTTCTATCAATCGTCTTGCTAATTTCAATCGCGATGTGGTGGTTAATGGGCAGAATATGGGTATGGTGGAAACGATATGCAATATCACCAATGATATGGGTGGCATCGCTGAGGAAAACTTGCAAAACACGCCCTGGGATAATGAGGAGATAGGCTGGCTCAGTATTTTGGGGTATGAAGCATATCTTATTGACCCGATCGAAAATAGTCAATGGCAACCCGCTGTGCAGTTTTCTGAAGGCTCCTTGTCCGTTTCTGAGTCAGGTAATAGTGAGCAATATTCTTTGTCCTGGGCGGCTAATATCAGCAATCAATGGTATGTGGGCTTGAGTTTGAATCTGCCTACTATATCTTATACCAAGCATATTTCGCTCTATGAGGCTGATGGTGTCAATTCCGCCAAACTGCGCTCTATGTACCATCTTTCTGGATTGGGAGTGAGTGGCTCAATTGGACTGATCTATAGACCTATTCAGGCACTGCGCGTAGGTGCTTCGTTTCAAACGCCAACCATGATGGCCCTATCTGTGCAGACCGAAGGCTACATGTACAGCAAGGTAAATGGACAGAAATACGATGTGCGAACCCCAGAGAGTGGTGTTATGAGTACAGAGATGATGTCGCCTTTGCGCACGAGTGTGAGTGTCGCTGGGCAAATAGGCAGCGAGGGACTGATTGCTGTACAATATGACTACGCCCATTCTGCGGATATGGAGGATGTCCACACACTGCGCGCAGGAGCAGAGGCACAGGTGTATCGTGGATTGTATATCAATGCGGGTTATGTATATGAATCTTCGTTTATGAAGGAAGACCCCATATGGATGTTGGGCTACAATGAGATACGTACCGATATGGACTATCGTTATACCCAAAGCACACAATATGCTAGTTTGGGCTTAGGGTATCGCAGCGATGTAGTAGTGGCGCAGTTGGCGTATCAATATCGTTGGCAAACGCTTCACCAGTATGCCTCTGAAGTGCAACCCCTCCCTATAGAGGTCGGCACTCGCACCCATCGCATCGTAGCCACGCTGGCATGGAGATTTTAGGCGAAAGGCAAAAGGCAAGAAATAGCGGCAGAGCCGCATACTACCTGCCTTTAACCTTTAACCTCTATACTTTGGCACAGAAATTGTAAATAGGATAATATAATCCAACAGCGAGCATCGCGAGCGGTCTTAAAATACTTGTTGCATTGCCCAGAACCGGAAAACTCAACACATATTTTTTTTCCGAGAAAGGTGCTCTTTCCAATGGCGTGCTAATACTCTGCGCGGTGACCGACATTTGTCGTAGCGGTGAGGCAGTTAGATTACAAAGGACCTGTACCCCTCAAATCCTGTTTTTGGGAGTTTTCTCGAGTCAAGTGGCAATGCAGCAATTTTTTTTTGAAAACACATTCATAATTCAAAATTCATAATTATATATGATCCGTGCTTATATCAATGAAAATCGCACCCGCTTCCTGGAGGAGTGGGCGAGTCTTATTCGTATCCCCAGTATCAGTTGCCAACCTGCGCACAAGAATGATATGCTCCGTTGCGCCGAGCGCTGGCGCGAACTTCTGCTCTCCGCAGGCGCACAACATGCTGAGGTTATGCCCTCCGCAGGTAATCCGTTTGTGTATGCCGAGTACTCGCCTATGGAGGTTAAAGGTGAAAGGTTAGAGGTTAAAGGCAAGAATATACCCACCGTCCTCGTCTATTCCCACTACGATGTGATGCCTGTAGAACCTCTGGAACTTTGGCAATCCAATCCATGGGAACCCAGCATTCGCGATGGCCGACTCTATGCCCGTGGCGCAGATGATGACAAGGGGCAGGCGATGATTCAAGTAAAAGCATTTGAATACCTCGTCAAGCACGGACTGATGAACTGTCGTGTGAAGTTCATTTTCGAGGGCGAAGAGGAGATTGGCAGTCCCAGTCTGGAGGCATTCTTGGAAGAGCACCGTGACTTGTTGGCATGCGACATCATCCTTGTAAGTGATACCTCCATGATAGGCAAAGAAACCCCATCTATCACCACGGGTCTGCGTGGTTTAGCTTATTGGGAGATAGAAGTCACAGGGCCCAACCGTGACTTGCACAGCGGACACTTCGGAGGTGCAGTGAAGAACCCAATCAATGCCCTCACCGAGATGCTCTCTAAGGTGGTGGACGACAAGGGACGCATCACCATTCCTCATTTCTATGACGATGTGCTGCCTATTCCAGAGGCAGAGCGTGAGATGATCAAGCAGATTCCGTTCTCCGAGCAGGCATATTGCGAGGCGATAGATGTGGATACTACTTTCGGCGAAGAAGGCTATTCTACCTTAGAGCGCAACTCCTGCCGTCCTTCCTTTGATATTTGCGGCATATGGGGTGGCTACACGGGCGAAGGTAGTAAGACCGTATTGCCCAGCAAGGCATATGCCAAA
Source organism: Paludibacteraceae bacterium (assembly GCA_036307765.1). GTDB lineage: Bacteria > Bacteroidota > Bacteroidia > Bacteroidales > Paludibacteraceae > Colicola. Next base: position 43,349 of record JAXJWX010000096.1, read on the forward strand.
GTCAGCTGCCGACTTGTAGCCAACCAAGACCACGAGAAAGTGAGCCAAGTATTTATAGATTATATAGGTAGTATCGCGCCTGCGGGCGTGCGCGTGAAGGTGACACCCATGCACGGCGGTCAGGGCTATGTGTGCCCGATTGATATACCTGCGTATAAGGCGGCAGAGCATGGCTTTGAGGTGGCTTTTGGTAAACGCCCATTGGCGGCTCGCCGTGGCGGTAGTATTCCTATCATCAGTAGCTTCGAGCAAATATTAGGCGTGAAGACTATCCTTATGGGCTTCGGCTTGGAGAAGAATGCCATTCACTCGCCCAACGAGTCCATGGACCTCGAAGTCTGGGAGAATGGCATCGTTGCCGTCACGGAGTTTTATAAATCCCTGCCTTTAACCTCTAACCTTTAACCTCTAACCTAAACAATGAATATTGTTATTATCGGTCAAGGCAATGTAGCCACAAATTTAGACTATGCTTTTCGCAAGAAAGGCGTAGCGTGTCAGTTGGTTAGTAGTCGCGAGGGATTGGACCACCTTCCCGCGGCGAATGTATATATTTATGCAGTCCGTGATGAGGCATTGCCCAGTGTGGTGGCGCAGGTAGTCGGCGTAGGTAAAGCCTTGCACCTTCACACATCGGGTACGATGCCCATCACGGTTTTTGGTGATGACAAGCCGCATGCGGGCGTTTTTTATCCTTTCCAAACCTTCAGCAAGGCGCGTGTGATTGAGGATTTCTCCACAGTGCCAGTGTTCTTTGAGGCACGCGGGATTGATGATATCAGTGCGGTCTATTCTTTGGCGTTGACTATCACGAGCCGTGTGTATGAGGCATCGCAACACGACCGCGAACGCTTGCATGTCGCGGGTGTTTTTACCAATAACTTCACCAACCTCATGTACACCATGGCGGCAGAATTATTGCAGAATACGCACATTCCTTTCTCGGCACTATTGCCATTGATTGATGAGACGGCAGCCAAGATTCACACCCTACCTCCGCGCGATGCCCAGACAGGCCCTGCCCGCCGAGGCGATGAGAATGTGATGAATCACCATATGGAACTGCTCAGTGAGGAGCAACGGGAGATTTATCGGTTGTTGTCCGAAGCAATAAAAAAACGATAGATGAGTGTCTATCGTTTTTCTTTTATCCTTTTTGCCTTATTGGCTATTTGCCTAATTAAAGAACAGTGACAAACCTACCGACAATGTGATTGGTCCTGATGGGTGTTTAATATCGCCCTTATCTATGGCTGCTTGTTCGATAATCGTAGGCATCACGTGTTGCGTGTAGGCTGCTTCTGCAAAAATGGCAAAATTGTGGAAGATGAACCATTCAACGCCCGCAGAAAAACGCAGGGTAGGGACAATATGGTCATAGTTAGACATGTCGTAGGATGGTTCGCTGTCATCCATCGGGGTGATGTTCTTGACCGTAGCAATCGATACACCAGGTTGAATGCTGACATAGAAATCCCAGGGGTGAAAATAGGGCTTGTCATAAAAAGCCTTGATGTCTTTTACCAATGGAATACGGTAGCCTACGCTCATACCTACTTCGTTGTACCACACTTCGCCATTACGGACATTGGTGCCTTGTATAATCAGGTCTTCGTAGGTGTTGCTATGGGTGTCGTAGGTGATATATACGAATGTGCCATAGTTCTTGTGGTGACGCCAGCCGAGGCGCATAGCGGAATTGAAGGTAGCACCCTCAATGCCATTGGGTGTGAATCCCGCGCCCAGAACAGTAGGTAAGTCCAGAGCATCAAAAAAATCGCCAAAAGTATATTTGTCTTTGGGCGCTTCATTACTCGCTGTAATTAAGTCCTTCCCTTCAGGGGAGGATTCAGGAGAGGCTTTCTCTTGCGCAAACAGTCCCATGCTCACTACTGAGCACAGGACTGTTATTATCATTATTTGTTTCATATACTTGTAATTAGGTTAAAAGTTAGAGGTTAAAGGTTAGAGGCTGGTAATATGCGGCTGTGCCGCTACTTCCTGCCTCTCGCCTTTCGCCTCTCGCCTAACACTTATCTCCTCATCTGCGCTTTGGCTTGTTCGCGTGCAAGGCGTTGTTGCTCTCGTTGCATAGCTTCGAGACGTGCTGCAAAACCAGACTTCTTTTGGGTGCCTTTTTTCTTGGCATTGGCTTCCATTTCGGCAAGCACTTTTTTGTCGTCGATGGCCCAACGGAAAATCATGGTTTGGATGATAGTCATGAGCAAACTAACGAAGTAGTAGTAGCTCAAACCTGCTGCATAATCGTTGAAGAAGAAGAGGAACATGAGTGGCATGAGGTACATCATCCAACGCATCATCTTCATCTCTTGTCCGCCAGCCTGCTGTTGCATGGTGATATGCGTATAGGCGATGTTTACGATGGTCATGATAAGACAGAAAAGCGATAAGTGGGTGCCAAACAGCGGAATAGGCGTGTTCCATGTGATGATAGCATCGTAGGTGGAGAGGTCATCTGCCCAGAAGAGCGATTGACCACGCAACTCAATGGCGGTTGGCAGGAACCAGAACATCGCCATCAGTACAGGGAACTGGAATAGCATTGGCAAACAGCCCGACATAGGGCTCACGCCGGCCTTTTGATAGAGTGCCATGGTGGCTTGCTGACGCTCTTGCATCTTCTCGGGTGGGTACTTGGCATTGATCTCATCCATTTGCGGCTTCAGCACGCGCATTTTCGCGCTGGACTTGTATGATGCAAACACGAATGGTAAGATGATGAGTTTGATAACCAAGGTCATCAGCAGAATCACAATACCGATATGCAATCCCCACGACATAAAGAGGTCAAACATTGGAATCACGATAATCTTGTTAATCCATGCTACAATCTTCCAGCCCAGTGGCACCAACTCGTTGAGGTGGAGTTTCTCTACGCTGGTCACATCCTTATCGTATGCCTTGAGGGTGTTGTAGTGGTTAGGTCCAAAATAGTATTTCAGGTTAGTCGCCTGCTTGCCTGTGATGTCCCATGGAAGACTAGTCGTAGTCTTGTACTCTTTGATATAACGGCTGTGCTGATTGAGTGCATTCGACTCCATGGTGGTGGACTCGAAGGCGTCCTCTGCAATCATTACTGTGGAGAAGAATTGGTCTTTGTATGCAATCCATTTGAGGCGAGCTGACTCGTTGGCACGGTCAGACTTCATCTCGGAGAGTTTCTCCACATCGCCACCGATAAACATATATTGGAGTTGTGCGTATTTCTCCTCGAACTTGCGGCCTTTCTCTTGTTGAGGGATAGACTGGTTCCATTGCATTTCCAAAGACGACATGTTTTGTGCTAATGCCAAGTGCATATTGTGTGGCTGGAGGCTCATGCCTACCATATAGTCGTCTGCGGGCAATGTATATACAATGTCTAAGTAGCAGTCTTCGATATTAGTTTGCAGGCGCATGGTGAGGGTGGTGTTGCCCTCTGCATCTGTAGTGGGTTCTGACTCGGTGAAATAGAGGTTTTGGGTTGCCAAGATACGGTTGGAATTGGTGACAAGGGTAAAGTTGAGGCTGCTCTCATCGTTTTGGAAGAGGCACAGATCGTTTACGCTGTCGCCGTATGCTTTGTACTCTTTGAGTTCAGCTTTGGCAATGCGACCTCCACGGCGGTCAATAGCGATGCGTATTTTGCTGTTCTCCAGAAGTACTAGCCCCTCTTGTCCTTGTGCAGCAGGGGCGAAGGGTCCATATACGGCAGCCACTTGTGCTATTAGTTCGTCAGCAGTCTGTGTGGGTGTTTGAGCTACTTTCTCTGCTTCTAATTGCTGAGCAATTTGCTCGGAAATGAGTTTTGCTTCCATCTCCTGCGCTTGCACGAGTGTGATGGAGTCTTGCAGGCGTTTGCGCTCTGCTAATTCCTCTTTTGAGGGGCGATTAAGAAAAGAAAATCCTACAACAATTGCGGCTATTAAGGCAAAGCCAATCCATGTGTTCTTATCCATTATGTTATACCTTATATATTATTATTCCTTTTTTCGATGCCCGAAAAACCGTGCAAAGGTACTAAAAAAAACTGGAATATTCAAAAAAATGCACTTTTTTTGCATTTTTTTTCAAAAATATTTGGTCATGTCAAAAAAAAGCAGTACCTTTGCACCCGCTTTCGAGAGAGAAAGCAGCGGGATGTAGTTCAGCCCGGTTAGAATGCCTGCTTTGGGAGCAGGAGGTCGTGAGTTCGAATCTCGCCATCCCGACTAACCATCGCGCGAAAGCGCAGAAAATCAGCCATAACCGCAAGTATTGACTGGAAAATGTGAGTGAAAATGTGAGTGCAAATACTCACATTTTCGTTTTAAGTAACTTGCAGAACCCGAAGAATGAGGGTCTGGAAGGGACTTAAAACCTTAAACTATCAAAACTATGCGGACAAAACAATTAATCAGCTACCCCACGCTGAATGACAAAAATGGGGACGCTTCCAAAGATTGGTATGTAGAGTACTCGTTTCGCTTGCCAGGCGACGACCAGTTACATCGCTATCGTATTTGCGGTGGTCTTCGGCGTACCGTGCCGACAGACCAGCGCTACAAGATAGCTGCCGAAATTATCCGAGACAGAACCGAGTACCTGAAGACGGGAGTGTATCTTGATCACCCCGACGACACCAGCCCACTCCGCAAGGACGATACCCATCGCCCAGAACATCAGCGATACACCGAGCGAAGCGAGCGGTACCAACTCAAGCATGTAATCGAAAGCTACATGCAAGATATGAGTGGTACCATACGCAAGACCAGCCAGCAGAAATACCAAGGCGAGATGAATGTGTTTATGGATTGGGTACTAGCGGAAAAAGCGCCGCTCTATATCGGCATGTACACACAGGAGATGATGCAATCATTCTTCGACTACCTCGCCCGAGAGAGGGCTGAAGGCGGTCGAGAACTTTGCCACGAGAGTATTAAGCAATATCGCCAACGGCTCTACGGTCTATTTGAGTATGCACGGAAGAATGGTGTCTTCGAGGATAAAAACCCCGCAGACGACATTCGCAATCGGGGCAAGTATGTGGACTGTGCCCCTTCTCCGTTTACCAAGGATGAGCGCACGATGCTCAAGGAGGCTATCTTGCCTCGCCAACCGTACCTATGGTTGGCGATTGAGCTGATGTACTACAGTGCCATCCGCCCAGGAGAAGCACGATTGCTCCGTGTGGGCGATATAGACCGCGAGCGGCGATTAGTGAACATACGCAACTCGGTGGCAAAGAACAAGCGCACTCAGCAGGTAGGGATAAGTCAAGACACCCTGTCGCTGATGGAGCGGCTGGGTGTCTTTGCATACCATCCCGACCTGTACCTCTTTGGGCAAGGTGGCGTGCCTGGTGTGAAGCCGATAGGTAAGAGTACTATGCGCACTCGTTTCCGCCAGTATCGCAAGCAGCTGCGCATTCCTGCTGATAGAACCCTATATGCTTGGAAACATACAGGGGCTATCAACGCCCTAGAGAAAGGGATGGACCTGGTGAAGCTGAAGGACCACATGCGGCATGCCAACATCGATACGACCATGCAATATGCCAAGAAGCGTGGTCGTGATGTGCACGCCGCCGATGGGTATATCGACCAACTCTAATCGATGATCTCGAAGAACTCTCCCTCGACCAACTCAGACATGCCCTTGACAGTGATTTGGGCAGTCAGTTTGAGGCAGGCGTATCTCTTACCCTTGATAAGAAAGACGCTTGTAGGCGATGGGAGAGTTTTTGCGAGGAACTTGTAACGATAGAGCTTGGTCTCGTCCACCTTGGGGAGAACTCTAATCTCTTGGATGGAACTATCAAATGGAGAGAGCGTGTAGTCGTATTTTCTAAAACCAGTAGTCAAAGGGAATAGCTCCGTATTGCCTTCGTCGTCCATAACCTTCAACCATTGCTGTGTTTTATCATCCCAGTATATCATATCAGCCATACCATTGAGAGGCTCATATTCACGAGTAAACACTCTCTTATCCTTATATATTACTAACCAAAGGTAGTCATAATACATATCCTCCTCTTTGATTTCTCCTTGGCTCAAGTAATCAACCACAGAAGTGCGCTGGTCTTCGCTCATCTCAACAATATTCAATACTTCTTGTGGGTCTATTGGAATTTCCAAAGCAGGCATATCTGCATATCTCCAATATTGATCTTTCTCTGAAGAAATAGGACTTTTTTGCGGATAATACTTTATAAACTCCAACGGACATGGAGCTATCTTTAACTCTTTGTCACCTGTTAGAGGACCGTATTGGTTGATTATCTCAGCCATTTGAAAACGAGCGTCTGGCTGTTCTCCTTCCTCGCCTTCACCGAGAAACCATTTATCTAAAGACTCTGTTACAATTGCCCAACGATCGATGTCGGTAAAGTAATACAAATATTTCATTGACTCACCAAACTCAGTAGCGTCGGCAGGCATGTTGCTGGAATATGTATCTGCAGCCCAATTGAGATTTGCTGAAAATGTCTTTACGAGCATTTCCTTATGCGGAATACGGGGGTCGTTTATGATATTTGGGCAAGAATTAATGCCATTAGGATTGCATTGGTCTGGCAATCGTAGAGTGATATTACCACGATAGGATTTTTTCTCTTCCTCTACCAACTCCACCGTAAAATCATCTAGAGTTTCAATACTCAAGAGCGAACCAGTTGCAGCTTTAGATTGCGTGATTGTCTTATTCGCTTTGAGTACAACAGTTTTCCTATTCACATCAATCTCATACACCACACCAAAGAATAGAGATAGTTGCTCCAAGAATTCGATTAGTTTCCAACGAGGCAGCGACTTGGCAAGAGGCTGCACCTTGAAGTTATGATCTCCTGTATAGTTTGAGCGAGCGTTTGCCACAAGAATGTACCTATACATCTCAATTGATCGCAAAGGAGTATCGTCTATCGCCCATCCAATAGCTTTACCAATCAGTTTGATTAGGTGGGCAAGATATATGCGACGAGATTTGCTTGGGTCGCAACCCCAATCCGCTTCATACGGGAGGATGACTTCCTCTTTATTCTTATCCCAAACAGGAATCTCATCCCAGCCCCAGTCGGGACCGCTCTTGTTGGCTTTATATCCGACAATACCCCAATCTTCCTCCTCAATGGGAGTATAGTCAGGGAATCCTTCCCAACCTCCATCCTGTCCATCCCATTGCGAGAAGTCAAGGTCGGTGAGATAGACATCGGGCAAGGATGAGGCAAAGTTCTGTTGGCTCATGCCCTCCAAGAACTGACCCTTCACCTCCGTATCGCTTACAGAGGTGATGGTCAGAATACCCGACTTGACAAAGGCATCCGTTTGGATCTCGCAAGGGAATGATACTTTCGAGATATCCACGCCCTTCACATGGAGCGGGCCAAAGATGGAGATGTTCTGCGGGCAGTCCTTCATGGGGAACGGAATCTCCATGGTGTAATCTTCCGCTTCGGTGAAGAGCGGGTTCTCGCTCACATACTCAAACGAGGCGTTGGCTTTCAGTACCGCCTCTCTGCCATTGACTAAGATTTTCATGATTTGCCTTTGTTTTTCATTAGTTGATCATATTTCTTCTGTGCACGCAAGATGCCACGGTCGCCGGTCACGGTGTTGACCGTCACGAATGGCTCATCGAGGCGCTTGTTGAGCTTCTCAAGAACGGCACTATCGCTGGAGAACGATTGAGAGATTGCTGCTGAACGATTTGCAGATTGCTGCTGAACAATTGAAGAATTGTTGCTGAACGATGGTTTTTGCAGGCTGCCGATGGTGTTGGTGCGCTGCGCCTCGTCGAGAGCTGCAATGGTGGCAGCCGCCGTAGGGTTGGCAAGCAGTTCTTGACTTGCTACCCACTCGCCAGCATGGACGATACCCGCAGGTTCGTACTTGCTGCCTGGGCGAGTGTAACCACCGGTGGCGTAACCTTGAGCAAGGGCTGCGTCTCGTTGCTTCTTGAGCGTAGCGATTTGGATAGCACCTGCAGCAATAGCCATCGCTGCAGCAATAGGAGCCATGATGATGCCGACAATAGGGATGGCAGCCGCACTAGAGAACGCATTGATAGCAGCGACAGCCGTCTGAGCGACAGCAGCTGCTACCTGCATGCCGTATTTCTTTTTCTCTGCCTCGTTCTTGACGGCAGCAATCTCCTTCTCCTTCTCGGCTTCTATCTGAGCCACCTTGCGTTTGTTTCCACCAGCAGCCGCCAACTCACGCTCGTATTTCTTCTCAATCTGCGCCGTCTGGAGTTCGGTCTCTGCATCGATAAGATCGGTCAAGCCAGAGAAGATATCGCACATGCCATCGACAATGGTAGAGAATGACTGGCTGAAGGCTTGATAGCCCTCGCTGTTAAGCCATTCAACAAGACTATCACTCGCAGATCTAAGCGAATCAATAGCTGCCGCACCCTCTTTGTCGTTATACTGTTTGGCGAGCTGGTAACGAGCCTCACGGTACGCACGATCAAGAGCTAACTTCTGCTGATTGGTGGTAGCTTGTGCCGATAGTTCCGAATAGAGCGCATCCAGATTTAACTTGTCGGTTTCGTAACTCGCTTGGTCGGTCACGCCGCTATGCTTGGAGAAAAACGCACGCTTGAGGCGTTCCTGAATCTTCTCCGCTTCTTTGGCGTGTTGCTTTTGGTACTTGAGGGAAGCCTTTTGGTACTTATCTTGAGCAGCAATACGCTCGGTACTACCTTCCTCATATAGCTCAACCATATTCTTCAGGTGGGTAAGCTCGGCTTTCTCCATGGCAAGAGAGTAAGCACGATGGCTTAATTCTCCGTCTGCGTACCTCTGCTGAAGAATACGCTGCTCTTCCTGATATCGCTCTTGCTCGGCTTGGATAGAAGCATTGCCTGTGTCAACCACAAGCTTTTTCTCTAACTCTGCTTTCTTGGCAAGTGCTTCGTAGTACTCGGTAGAACCAACCTCTGCCAACTCTACACGATCTTCCCAATAACCCAATTCGGCTTGGATATTGCGGTCGGTGTAGGTTTGGAAATCAATCTCGCCTTGCATATAAGCCAGCTTATTAACGGCAAGGAGTTTGTTTTTCCAATCCTCAATGGCTTTAAGTTCTGCGTTCTCAGCAGGCGCATCACCACTACCGCCACCAGCAGGGTCTGGGGTGATCACATCTTCCAACTCCTCCGTCTCTGTGGTAGCAGTCTTTACAACATCTGCAAACTGCTCCATGCCAGTATTGATAGCTCCAATCGCCTTATTGACCTCTAACAATGATTCCTCTGTAGCTGCAACATCATTGCTTGCAGAGAGATACGCATTCCAAGCAGCGTCTGCTTTAATTGTGCCAAAAGTGATTTGCTTCTGACCAGCAGCGTTCGTATTATTATCATTCCTATTTGCATCGATATAGGCAGAGTGCTTTTGTGATTTAATCTTTTGTTGCTCTGCCAACTTCAACTCCAACTCGGCTTTCTTACGATATTGCTCAGCAAGCTTCTCTTCATAGGCTTGCATGGCAATCTTCTTATTAAGAGCCGTAAGATAGTCGTCAATCGCCTTTTTATTATTGCGAATAAGCTTACCCTCGTTGGTAAGTTCTGCATGATAACCAGGCACAATCTTACGCAACTCTTCAAGAGCAGCCTTGCGTTTCTTGAGGGAATTGCGTTCGTTCTCAAGAGTGGAGAGCAGCATATCAATTTTGCCTTTTTGCTCTGCATATTGCGAAGTGATAGATCCTTGAATCTCTTTCATCGCTTTATCGGCAGCACTAACCTCCTTCTGTTTGTTGTGATACGCAACCAAACCAGCAACGGCGGCAGTAATACCAGCTACCAACAATCCCCAAGGGTTGGTCTTCATGGTAGCATTCAATAACTTTTGAGCAGCTGCCGCACGAGTGGTATGACCAGCCAACTTGTTATAAGCGAGCGAAGAGGCTAATACAGCAACCCTTTGGGCATGTTTCAAGCCGTTGCCAATCAACACAAGACCATTGTACAACTTTTCTATTGCTACAGTTGTCTTGACTGCTACCGTGTAACCTGCTATGGCTGCCGCTAATGTAATCAATGCACCCTTATACTCAATGACATAATCAACGATAATGGACAATGCCTTCATTGCCATGGATGTGGACGAATGGAAGTGACCCATGATTGGGAGCAGCTTCTCGCCAAGTTCGACGGCATGCTCACGGAAGAGCTTCTTTTTCTTCTCAAGGTCGGCTTGGACGGTGGTGTTCTGCACCGTGAACTCCTTATCAATGGATATCGCCTCTTGGAAAGCCACATTGGCCGCTTGCTGTTGTTGGCGAACCATATCCACATTACCCGCCAAAGCAGACAATACCGCCGAAGCACGAGCGCCGTTCTCGCCCATATCGGCGAAGACCGGAGCGAGCGTATCAATGCCGCCTAACTCATGCAAGCGGTTGAGCAACATGAGCAGACCCTCGTTGGTGCTACGCTTGCAAGTCTCGGCAAACTCATTGACCGCCATGCCTGTCGCCTTGGCAATCTTCTCGGGCGACTTAAACAGATTCATAATCACTTTGCTCACAGCGGTGGAGGACATCTCCAGCTTCTGACCTTGCGAATCAAGCACAGCCGCAAAGCCCATGATCTCGGGGATAGTCATATGGGCCTGTGCACCGACACCCGCCAAGCGTTGAGCAAACTCTGCAAGGTACGGAGCAGAAGCCGTACTGTTCTGCGACAACTCGTTGATGACCGAGCCGACCGCAAGCAATGAGCGCTCCGTACCGAGGCGCTCCTCGTCGCCGAAGATATTTGTGAGCTTGGAGAGCGTGAGCGTTGCACCCTCGCCAAGGTCATCGAGCGCCACATTGATCTTGTCGGCAGCACGCACGAAACCGAGCACATCCTCCTCGGACTGCTTGCCAAGGCGGCCCGCCTCTTGTGCGAGTTGGTTGAGGGCTTCACGGGAGGTGCGGGTATCCATCTTCTTGAACTCCTCATTGAGATGGTCAACCTGTTCGGCAGTCATACCTGTGTACTTGCGAACATTGGCCATCTCCTGGTCCATCTCGGCGTAGGCTTCCACGGCTGCTTTACCAGCAGCTACCAAGCCCGCCATGGCAGCAGCACCGGCGGCGATGCTGGCACCCCAGTCGTTGACCGTGTTCTTCATGCGAGCAAACATACCCTCCGACTGACGAAGCTCGGCATTGACTTTGTCGAGTTCGGCTTTGACACGGCGGATCTTCTCGGTTTGTGCCGTCCATGCGGCTGAACCGCGCTCTATGTTCTTGAGCTCGCTATTGAGGAACTTGAGGGCACGCTGCAAGTCAGCAGGCGAGGCTTTGTCCAGCTGGGCAAAGACACGCTGACATGCCTTAGTACCGCTTTCCATCTTGCGGATCTCGGCTTCGGTTTTCTTAATCTCCTTGCGGAACTTCTCCGCCATTGCTCGGTCGCCCGCCTCACCTGCTTTGACAAAAGCAGTGCGTAGCGAATCGACTTCTTGTTTTAAGCGAGACAATTCATTTTCAGCATCTTTTCCATTGATGCGAAGACTAACACTAACTGAATTATTATCTGCCATAACTATTAAAATTTAATTAACGCCATAAGTATTAATGGATGCTACTTTGACTGGTTTGTTATTCATTCCTATATAGAGGGTATCGAATGCATCGGTACCATCAGTGCGGTGCTCGAGGAGGTTTTCCTCGTTTTCCGCTAATTTCTCGCCTGCTTTGTATTTATGGAAACCATTACGACCACGCATTACGCCTGCAGACTCAATAGCGACCAATAAATCTTCGTTATTGTCTATATTGAAATATGGCGTAAGGCGCTTCTTTCCTGCAAATCCCTGGTTAATGAGGAGGTATTTCTCGTTGTGTCGCATAGGATGACCAAGGTACACAGATTTGATTTTCCAACCGTGTTTCTTAAACTCTCTTTCAATGACAAACTTAAAATCTTCCTTATTCACAGCATAGTTAGAACCAAGAGCTGTACTATCGTAGTAGAATATTACCTGCTTTTTGCTATGATTACGATAGTAGTCGCAAAAATCTTCAATGAGTGCAGGTATCTTGCGCTCGAATTTGACATAGAATGATTTTAAGACATTGAGACGGCCATCTCTTTCTTGACCAGCGACAATCCAGTTAATGTTTGCATTATAGTCCATGCCTATGCAGATAGGCAAATTAGGATTGATATCGCGGTCGGCTTGAGAATTAAGAAGGCGCTTATATTCTGCCTCTGATTTGCCATAGCCCAAGGTAGCGAGATATTCATTATTGGCCGCATGGTATTTGTGGCTCTCTTTCATGGAAGAATAGAAGCCATCTCGAGAGATACCTATGCGTTTGCAGAGAATGGATGTTTGGAATACTAATGGTGGCAAATCACGCTTCATATCCCTGATATAATTCTCACCAACGACCTCGAGATTTTCGATAGTGGAAACTTCCACATATAAGACAGCAGCTGCCCTAAGCTGATTGAGAAGGCGATTGTTGGACCGCAAATGAAATTTCAAGTAACTTGGAACTGGCTTGCGTTTCGCACGAAGATCACGAACGCGCTGTTTCATTTTCCATTCCTCAATCACCAGAGATTCTATGGTTTGAATTACTTCCACATCCATTTTCTCTCTGTAATTCAAGAACCAACTACCTTTGCTGCCGACAGGCATATCAGACATGATCATGATAGAGTGATGGCATGAGTGGTGGCCGAAGTGTGCACGGATACCACCATTAGCTGGCAAAGTTTCATCTTTTAATTTATTAAAATTGATGAACTTTGCTTCATCAATCAATAGCCAGTCAAGGGTGAGGGAGTTGGACGAACCTGTTATGTCTTGCGAGATGAGTACCGCACGGCTACCGTTGTAAAAGGAAATGACATGCTCATATTCTCTCGGCTCTATCTTTGCCTCTTTGAATGTCTTAGGTGGGCGTTTGCCAACTACATAATGGACATTCTCTATAATACCGATACTTTTCCAAAAAGAAAATAGACCAGGCAGCGTGTTGGTAAGACCATGGCGAAATGTTGGTACCACAATACCGCCTGTAGAACCAGGCATGCGCTGCATGTTGCGCAGCGCAAATGGAGCACCAATGCCGAATGTCTTACCAGTACGACGACCAGCAACTACGACAGTAGTTTTGGCCGCAATGTACATAACACGCTGCTGTATCTTATTCAGATATACTTGTTTCATCTTCAGTATCAGGGAATAGTGATTCTTCCTCAAGGTCAGCAAGCTCGTAATCAATATCTTCAATATCGGGATTATCGGCTGCTAATTGCTTGCGTAAGCGAGCTTTGACCTCTTCCAAATTATCAATGCGCTTCAATCCGATGAGAGTAGGATCGAGCGATGGAGAGAATGGCTGTACCACGATTAATTCGTATGGCAACTCTTTCTCATCATCAAGATCCACACGATTGACCTTGCCGAGTTCCTTAGCAGCAAGCGCCATTGCTTTGACATCCTTGCGTGCTTTCGCCATGTTGTAGGTTTCCAATAGCATCTCGCTGACCTGCTTGCGATGGAACTCACGACTGGCAGGTGCAAGGGCTGGCAATAGCTGCTTAACCAATGCAAGGTCTGCATACGCCATGGATTGGGATATGTTGTACTTTGCACGGAACTTATCCACGAAATTACGATCACGCCCAGCGGGGTCATTGAGGAAAAAATTATACATATCGCGCAAGCGTATGAGATGCTCCACACGCTCAGGGCTGAAACGCTTTTCCAGTTCCTCCCTTGGCGTAAACATCTCTTGTCTCGCTAAATCTATGGTTTTAATCTGTGCCATTACTCATCATCCTCCATATCAAGAAGGTTTTTATTCGCATTTTCCAAGGCAAGTGGACTACCTACTTTGGCAAGCGCCATCTCTTGAGAGCGAATTTGCACTTTAGACAGAGCTTTACCCCTTCGGTACCGAAGTGATACATCAGTGACTTGCGCAGCAATATCACTACGCAAATCATCCTCGTCGACCTCAATAATGAGGGCAATGTCAGATATTTTCATGTAGATAGAAGCGAGCTTCTCTACTTGTTCCAATTGTTCTTCGGTGTATTCCATTATTCCCACTCGTCAGGATTATACGATAGATCTATATAGGTATCCACGGCAATCTCAAACATACAGATTGCTGTGCCAGGTACAAGATAGCGACTGACCTCTTGCAGATGGATTCGACTATTAAGGTACTGCATATTTTCCTGCAATCGTGTTCGCTCCATAAGTAAACGAGAGCAGAACTGACGATGCAGATCATTGATAACTGCCAAGCAGTTTTGGCGAGCCTTCATATCGCCCTGTTTGTGGCGCATGGCAAAGAACACGGTACGCACTCGTCGAGTGTGTGGCGAGTTCTCCAGTTCGGTATAGCCAGCAGCATTGTCTTGTACGAAGACAAAGTTTGGGGTTGATTGTAGGCGACCAAGTGCTTCCTCCAGCCCTTCCAATCCGCTAACTTCGACATAGACAAAGCCTTTCTCCTTGGCGAGTTTATTTTGCTCGGTGAGTGAACGAAAGAATGCTTTGGCGTTCCACTCTGTGGTTCTATTTAACATTTGGGTACTGTTTTTTTAGTTGTTCGTATTCTTCAGCTTGCGCATTTAACTCTACCAAAGCGCGGTGAGTGTCCATGGCAAGAATTTCTTTCTCCTTGGTGATGTCGCCTTTGGTAAGTGCTCGAATTTGCATGTTCATTGCATTGTATAACTTCTCGAAAGTGGCACCGTCCACTTCGTCGCTGGAGACGGGCGATGATACAAAGAAATGCGAAAAGCGTACTGCAAACATGCGCTTGACACTGGCAAACCATAAGAACACACCATAAGCTTCAGAGGCAGATAGGTGCAACTTCTTGCCGTAGAGCATAGGGGTCATCTCGTCCAGCAAGAGGAAGTTCTTGGTGTGTATATATCCCTGGTAGAGATTCTCTAGCGTGAGGTATTGCTCGAAAGGCAATCCCTGCAGGTCGGCACGAAATGCCTCGCAACCCTGAACTTTCTCCAGACGGATAGGACGCTCAGGCACTTGCATGAGCCAATCCATCAGCGGCAGGAAGCAAGCTATTTGTTCGGGGCGAATAATCACTTGCTTGCCCTCTGACTCGACTTGCAGACCGTCTGGCGTGTATGCCTTGGGCTGTAACTTGCTCCAGCGGATGATAGCAAGGGCTTTCACTTGGTCGGCTTCATAATGACCCGATGAAAGCAGGAAACACGCATAGTGTAATTGCTCTTGGGTCAGTTCTGACCATGATTGAGGAACCTGCAGATTGAGTATCATAGCCAAAATCCTCCTTTAGATTTGTCATTCTTATAAGTGTAATCTTGCCAGCGAACAGCTGCTTGGCTGTCTGCCCAATTGGGATAGTCTTCAGGATGCTTGCGGATGAAATCTACCATATCTATCATATTTCGGCGACAGTCTTCGCCTTGGATGTAAGATATGACGGCATGTTGCACCATGGTCAGCAGAATACAATGGGGCGCGGGGCATTTATCGCGCATGCCGCGCAATTGCTCTAATATATCCCGCGAGATAGCATGAGAGGCGAAGTGGTTCTCCGCAGAAGCTATCTGTGTCTCATAGGTAAACAATTCTAGCAAGAGGTGCTTGGATTTGCCCAATAGGCGAACTGCCTCGTAGCCACGGAATAGCGATGGACGCAAAAGCAAGGTATCTGGAGCATGGAGCATCAGCATCTCAATGGCTGCATCGCACTGAGCCTCCAGCGAGTCGAGGAGCGCATTGATACGGTCACGACTGGCAGGAGCGATAGTCTGATTGCTCACAATGCCAAAACCATTGGCTGTGAGCACTACATCCAACGATGGAATAGCACGGCGATAGGCATCACTGGCGATAGCTGTACGGGCGAAAGTTAGCAACTCCTCGCTATTTTCCAGCGCGGAGAGTTGCTCATAGGTAGCGATTCTACTCTCAAACCATGCTTCCGTCAGTTGGATGAAGCTTCGGATTTTCGTGAAGAGATCTTCCTCTCCCTCAACAGGAGAGATTACATTGGGGGTAAATTGCACCAATGCTGTATTGTCTTGAATGAACTTCATAGTTATTCCTCTTTAATTTGTTTACCATTATCTTGAGTAGGCTTTACATCTTTGTGCTCATCCAGCGTGGTGAGTTGCATTATCTGGCATTTAGGCTCAACGCTATCCCATTGGTTGATGGCACAAATGATGCGATGTGGACGAAGCAATAGGTCGTGCGTTGGCTTATTAAGCAACTGCGCAATAGTATATAACTCACGCTTGTCACTTCCTGAATTGTTGCTTTGAGATTTTCCTGGTACCGAGCCTACGAGGTTCGAGTGAACACCCATAGTAAAGCACACCATGTTGATAGCCTCTTGAATGTCAGTTTCCCAATCGCCACCTTCTTTGCTTTGCTCAAGGTTGGTGATTTGGATGTGCGGAATAGCTTTGCCCGTGCCTGGATCTATATACGAACCGCTGAATACTGCCCGACCAGCATTCTCTGCGCCAGTAAGGAAATCAATGATATTATCTTTGGTCTTCCTTACAAATTCTGCTTGTTCTTTTTCATCGGTGATACCAGCTAACTCAAATTGTTCATCCCAAAAATGCGACGAGATTGTGATGATATATTTGAGAGGGGCAGAGTTCTTGAGTTTGCTATATTTCGCAAGCGCAATCAGCTGCTTGATATCATACCATTTTCCTTTGAATAGTGAAGCGTAATACGGAATAGGATAGTAGGTACTATCGGGAGTAGGAATACGCGTAACCATAGCAAACTGATTTATGCCTTTTTTATTTTTCGCATTTATATACTCTTCCAAATCACCAAGTGGGTCATCCTGATCAAGAAGTATATATTTGTGTATCTTTTCAGGCTCCGGAGTATCACGCCAATTCGCGTAGAATACATATCTACGGGATTCTCCTTGAGGAGAGAATCGGCAATACATCGCTTCCTTTCGACTGATAGAAGCGATTTTATTCCCACCACGACTGAGCGTGAACACAGTGACGGCAAACTGCCAAAACTTCATATCGGTACATACACCAAGATAATAGCTGGAGAGGTCGTTGCGATTACAGAATTTGCGAACTTCATTTGCAATATCAGGAGAAGTACCTTCAGGAATGAGGTATTCTAAGCCTGCAGCATAGCAGTTCTTGATATTGTGCTGCTGGCAGGTGTTGATTGTTTCATCCGATTCGATTTTATCTAAAATCTCATACGGCATGTTGTTATCTGCACCCCATGGCATATATTTCAGTCCGTTTTTAAGCTTATTCGGATCTATTCGTTTGGATGCACTCTCTTCTTTCCAAATTTGCCCAGAAGCGGGAACAAACGCGGCAAGAATTTTGTCTTGCTCGGTGATGATGGAGTCTACGGAAAAAATTTCTGTTTTCATACTATCAATGGTTGTAACTAATTACGCTGCAAAGGTACACATACACGCGCGAGATAAAAAAGGACATACTAAAAGCGGGGGGCTTATCGCCACCCGCTTGCCAGTACTCGGCTCTCCTCAAGGCGCTGCGCCTCTTGCCGCTTGAGCGCACTATCAAGCTGCTTGTATAGCCACGCTGCACGACCGCTGAAGAAATCATGCTCTATCTCTTGGCTCGCTCTGAACTCCGCCAGGCTGCAAGGCTGAACCTTGCGCACTGGCTTTGTTACTGGCTGAACCTTTGGACGGCTCTCTGCCTCTGCGAACATTGCAAACAAATCTAATTGCATAACCTTATTTATTCCATTCAAAAGTGACACCATCATATTGCTGTATACTATTCCAAAGATTATCAAGATTGTAATGTGTCATTAAACTACAATAAATGCCACCTTGCTCTATCTCATCGATTGCCTTGCCTATTGTATTGAGCAACTCATAGAGATATTTTTCGCTTGCAATCTGCTTTTCTTTATTTGTCATCATTGTGCGCCTCCTTTCTTTGTAAAATGTACTTGATTAGCAGCGAACAGAAAAACAACAGGATAGAACGGACTGCCCTCACGCTCTACAGGCTTGCCCCAAAATAGGAGCGCATGCTCGCCACGCTTGACCGCTGCGCCTCGCTTTTTCCAACCCTCGAATGTATGCAACTTTGCGCCACTCTTCAAACCATAGGCTTCACGGAGTAATTGATTGATTGTGTAATCTTCGCGACAATTCATAGAAGCACTGACATCTAACTTTACGGATAAATCTCTTAACCATTTTCTAATTGCTACCATCTTTTCGGCTGACTTCATTTGTTGTAACTCTTTCATAACTGTAGGATTTTAATTGTTTAACTTGTGAATAATTATTTTTTAATTTTATGATGCTTTACCAAGGTAGCGACTGCCGCTTGCAAGATTTTTACAAAAAATACTACCTGAAGGGCTGGAGATTTTTCTATGTAAAACACCGCTTGACCTTGCAAGGCGAAAGCAGCCGTGAATTACCTTTGCAGAATAAAAAGAAAAAATAATCACAAGTGAACGAAATCCGCAGAGAAAGAGACAAAATGAAGCGAGCGAAAGAGAGAAAGCAGAAAAAAGATGTAGCCCCCACATGCCCCGCATGTATCGAGCAGACTGGAGCAGACGGATCCGCCTACGGTTCCCTCTGGGAAGGACAGCAGACACCTGCCTGCGAGACAAAGAAAATAGCATTTTGTTGGAGTCAACAAAATGATTGGGGAGGTGATAGGGAAGTTGAGTTCCTAATCAAAAACACCCCGTTTTGCAAAGTCCAGTTTACAAAATAAGAAAATAATAAGAAAAAGTATATTTTTTTGTCAAAATATTTGCATATAAGTAGAAATTTTACTACCTTTGCAGTGGATTTAAGAAATAACAATTATGAACTACAACGAATTAAAGAAAAAACTAATGAAAGCTGGATGCTACTTAGAGAAGCAGAAAAGCAATCATGAATGGTGGTACAGCCCACACACTGAACAACATTTTCCAATTCAACGCCACGGAAAAATGGATATTGGAAAAAATCTTTTGAAACAAATTAGCAAGGAATCAGGGGTTAAACTTTAACCCCTCACCTTGCAAAAAAATATAAACCAACTTAACAAAAAAAATGGAACTATGGCACAGATTAAAGTAATTATGAAACGCGAGGACAGTGGAATGTTCTTGGCAGATCCACAACACAACTACAAGGTTGGATTGCATGGATATGGTAAAACGGCAGATGAGGCATTAAATGATTTGCGTTGTGTCTGGGAAGAGGCACAAGAATTTTGCCCAGAACTGCCAGAGGTATCGGCAATGGAATTTGTTGTAAAATATGAAGTCGCAAGTTTTCTTCAGGAGTATGCTGGATTATTTTCTTTAGCAGGACTTGAAAAGATTACTGGCATTCATCAAAAACAACTGGGGCATTATCTCAATGGAAATAAGCGCCCTCGTCCAGAAACTACGCGCAAAATTGAGCACGCATTGATACAATTCCGCACACGATTTGATCAAGTGCAATTTGTAGATTAGAAAGGCTCGTCAGTTGTAGTTTACAACTATTCTTAAATCTCTGAGCCGCAGGTTGAGCCGCCTGCGGCTCTTTTTATGCATATACACAAACAAGGCACGCTGATGGAGCGTGCCTTGTTGAATAGAATATGCAATATTATTGAACTGGTGAGAGGTCTATCGTAACATGCCATTTTCCATTATCTTCAGTATCAAATGTACAATCAATTTTCGAATCTCCCAGAGGAGTAGAAACTACAGTACATGGCAGTTTATTATCATTGGAAGCGATATGCTTGAGTAATTCTGATATATAATCTCTCAACCCGTTATTCGTCATGGGCGATGGTACCATAGGTGGAAATAATGGAGCTTTCATGCTTGACCTCCTTTCTGTACTGAATAGGTGATGAGATTACTGCCAATACGGAAGGAATAGGTAATTCCTAACTCTGTAGTCTGAAGGAAAAAATCTCTGCCACTGGTACGGAGCGCGTTGGCGATGGAGAAGAACATCTTCACGATGTCTGTGCGACGACAAGCGTGTCGCTGATTTTGATTTGTTGTCATACTTGTAATTATTTGAACATTAAACAAAAAACCGAATACTACCCGCTGTTCAAAACCTTACAAGTTGGGTTTGCTAAGCCATTACAGCTGTCGCACGGGGTATTCGGTATATACCTATTATTACTCACCAGCCAATAAAAAAGCCGCCGATTTAGGCAGCAAATTATCGACTGCCAACTTGTATTTTAGTTTTGAACAGTGCAAAGGTACTACATTTTTTTGGATTGACCAAATAAAAAGCAAACTTTTTGCAGAAAAAGGGGGTTTTTGTTTTCAAAAGTGCAACCTTACTATAGTGAAGTGCAACTTTACTATGGTAATAATAGAGCAACTTTAGCATTGCTAACTGATTGATTCCACCGACTTTTAGGGCATAAAAATCGGCAAAAAAAGTAGCAAAATACAGAAATTTCCATAGATTGAAATTTATTTTGCCTGAAAATAAGAGGGTTACAGGGAGAAAAAACGAATTTTTCTCCTTGTTTCACGAAGTTGACCCCCCGCCCTGCCTGCAATCGAGCGCGAACTTTGCCCTATATTTTGTGCGGAATATGCAGCGAATACACGGAGCGAAAGCAAGAGTCTCCTTTAGCATAGAGGGCAGACAAATGAGGCAAGGGTCTCCTATGAATTAGGCAACCATTAGACACCCCCATTAGACACCCCCATTAGACACCCCGCAGGGCGGGCGGTAATGCGCCTCATAAGTTCACAAATTTAAAGTACAACTTTAAGATTGCGACAAAAAAAGCAAGGGCGTCATCACGACGACCTCGCTCGGTACACAATGAAACTAAAGTAAGAAATGAAAGACAACAAGCACGGTAGTAAGCCACCGCAGGCTATGAGTGAGGCTCAGGCGGAGTGTCATTCTCTGTCTCGACAGTGAATTTGCCAATGCTGGTCTTCATGTGTTGGAGATTGCGGGCTTCTCTGAGGGTAGGAGGGATTTGTGACAGAACCAATGGAACGCACAAGAGGCAGCCATATTGGAATACCGACTGATGGATCTCTCCTACAGGAGGAACACAGAAGCCAGCCACACCTAAGCCAATCATGGCCAGCGTGCTGATGACGAAGACAAGCAGGTGAACAGGGAAGTTCTTCCAGCTGATGTGTTTGAGGCGTTGTAACATATTACTTACTGTTTGAGGGGGTGGATAATCCAGTTACTATAGCAATGAACTCATCACCGATAGCGCGTGCCATGAACTCTTTGAGGTTCATGCACGATGCATACCATTTGATGGAGAACCATTGGCGGTGCTTGCGTATTTTGCGGGTACGACCGCTCTGGGTGAACTCGCCAATATCTCCAGAGTTGCCGATAGCTTTCTCACGACCCACACCGAGATCCTGATAGATACCATACTCTGGGAAGGTGTAGTGCACAGTGAGCTCCATATACTTGTCATCGTGCTGAACAGGGAACAGGTGCAAGCTATCGAGCAAGTGCGGTGCACTGGCTCGAGACTTACGGCGCGGGGTTTCGAATACACCAAGATTGATAATGCGCTCACGCCAAATCTTGACCATGGTATCATTCCATGCTTCGGTGTATTGCTTGCGGCTATCTATGTCGATGAGTTTTTGTTCCATTAGAGCGTAAGGGTATGAGGCAATTGGGTATCGGCATACTCGAATGTCATCTCAAAAGTGACAGGCGAGTTTGGTTGCGTGGAGCGTGGCAATTCATAATCCTTGATGATGATATCAGCAGGGAAGATTGCACTGCCACGCTTTTCCTGATAAGTGACACGACGAGAGCGGCACAAATGCTGCAGCTGGTCTGCTACCAAGGCAGGCAGCGCTGCTGTCTTGAGGGTGATCTCCTCTTTGTGCTCGATGTCGTATGGCATGGTGATGAGTTCTTGCGTGGCTGATTCAAACTCGGTACTGGGCTTGCGAGTGATGGAACATGGCAGGAAGATCGTCTCCTGAACATTGAAATGATTGAGGTAGGCGAACTCCTCGCATGGGTCTTCGCCTGCCATCAGAACCGTGAACTTGCGGCTGCCAAACTCCACTTCCACTTTGTAGGCATCGGGGATGTAGTTCACAAAGATAGAACCTACACCATTAACATAGCTGCCAGTAGTACGAGAGGTGCTGCCATCACGGAGATAAGTGGTGAGCATTGGCACGGCGTACTCGGTAGAGGCGTAGTATGGAATATTGATATGATGATTCTTATAGAGCAGCGCCTGTTTGAATGGTGTGAGGAACCTGTTAGTGACGAAATCGTCAGCTTTCAAGTTGCCTGCACTGCGTAGGGGCCCAGCATGGTAGAGGACTTCCACGGTCTTATTCTTGAGGGTGGTGCCTTCTTGCGTGCCCTCAAGGCGGAGAGCAATGTCCAAGGTTAGCACTGACATGTTGTGCAATTCCATATAAGCACGAACCACTTGCTCTGCGCCATAAGCGTGGAAGTAACCACCTTTTCCGCTCGCCAGAGTCCAATCAAGGAAGGTGTCCCAATACTGGTCACTCAGTTCGTAGTACAACTCATTAGGTTGCTCATCGCCTTCCCAACTTAGGATAGCACTCTCTATATCTTTCAGAAATATCATAATGCATTAATTTTGGCACAAAATTAGTGTAAGAACTTCGGGAGGAAAAAGGACATGCTGACAAAAAATGTCAGTATGTTATATCATCACCTCGCAGCCATTGATGGACATGACGAGGATATCGCGGATGGTGCGACATTCGCCTGAAGATAGCATCTTGATTCGACGAGTACCTTTGTACTTATCGAATGTCAGCCCTATACAATTGTTCATTTCCATAATGCGGCCATGTTTGGTAAGGACGACCAAATCCACAGGGTCGGGCTTCATGAGCATGTCGCACATTGTGCTTATGTGTATTCGCTTGGACATAATTTGGATTGGAATAATTCTTTGAGTGGAACGGAATGGCTACTCATCAAATCACGAAACTGTACCAGGAGTGAATGGTACACTTCGTTGTCAGTAGTAATGATAGCCGACTCATATCGATTGCCACGAGTAAGATTCTGCGATGTGATGATGGCGACACGCATGGGGTCGGTGTCGCTCTCGATGAGGATGAGCTTGGAATGATTATCGACAAGAAAGACTTGGTCAATTGTCTGAACGATAAACGGCCACAAGCGCAGCGTCTTGTTTGTAGCTTTATAATCAAGTAGCAACTGAATATTCTTAACCTTACCAGAACGACGAATATGGTAGAGGCGACGGATAAACTCCTCACTAATAGAGAAGGATGTCTGTCGAATGGTGAAAGAGCCAGTCATTTGCTCCATACACCACTCTACCACATCAGCCACCTGCAGCGTATTGGTTAGATACGCCTGCAGGGGCTTGTCGGATAATGGGTAGAGAACGCGGTCAACTGCTCTGTTTGTCATTATTCGACAGGTGGATATTCGTCGTACTTCTGCCAATTGGCGTGGTATCTAGCATCAAGATCAATGATTTCCTTGACGAAAGGATAGCGGTCGCCATCAGGGCAGGAACTATGCTTTTCATTTAGCGTGAGAAGAATGAGCTGTGCATGGCACGCTCGCATATTCTGCATAATGGAAAGATTCTCTTTGTAGAGAGACTGGATTTCTTCAGGAAGGCTATCGTGGTCAGGACGCTTGCCGACTTGAAAGGCTTCTGTTTTCTCAATGCGCTTTTTTTCCGATGTGGCTTTTGCACCAGGCAATGGTTTGTCTAATTGGTGCTCTGCATTGATGGATGCTACTTTCTTTGTCATGCGCTGCACATCCTCATGGGTAATCTGAGCAAGGCGCATGGGTAGGAACTTGCTGAGTTGGTATTCAGCCATCTTCATATATTTGTTTGGCATGCGCTCGAAATTGTCAGCGAAGATGGGGTTACGAACTAATTGGCGGATAAGCTTTGCACCAATCTTTCTATCGCGCTCAGCAGCTGGAGTGTTCAACCATTGCTGTAGCTGCTCTGTTAGTTTACGGTCAATCATAATTTTATTGGTTATTAACGCCTACAAAGTAAATACAATTTTTTCCCAAAGGCGCGAGTAGGCGATTCATCGCACCAAGAGTGGATCCTGTAGTAACAAAATCATCGAAAACGATGAGATTGTATTCCGGAGGGATATTGCCAGGAGCAAAGTCAACGCCGATGCGCTGCTTTGTTTTGGCAATGGCCACATCTTCATGGTAGGGGATATTCAATCGGCGAGCGATATCTTGAGCAACCAGGCATGCAAAATTGCGCTGCTTGTGTCTTCGGCGAGGCGTAGTGACTATGGCAAATCCTCCAGCATGGAGGTTTTGACCAAGCACGGAGCCGATAAGATGCGCAACACGCGATGCAAACAAAGGAATTTTCTCATCGTCCTCTTTGATTTCTGCCAAGGTAGGACCTTTCACCGATCTACGCCATACTGCCATGACGCGTAAGCCTACCTTGGGAAACATGTGGCAATGTTCTTCAGATAAATCACATCGAGCCAATTCTGCACTATTAGCATGCCATGCTTTTCGCGGACCTGCGTCCGCTAATAGATCCTTACGCAAAATTGGCTGATCGATTGAATGCAAAATGTCGGAGAGCGGAGATGTGTTTATATTCTCCAAACTCTCCGACATTGTTGATACATCCTGTATGGATGACTCAAACAACATTACTCTCCTTCAGCTACAGGTTCGTTGATGTCACCATCTTCTGTTGGGATAATACCCTCATAGAATGGGGCAGCGATGAGATCTGTGTGCTCCACATTGATAGTGGTATTTGCATTGCCGGTGGATCCTTGACCAAGGTCTTGATTCACGGTGGCTTTACCTTGCCATTTCTCATTACCAAGCATGCGGTATTTACCGTTCATGTCTTGAACAAGAACAACGACATCACTGTTGTTGAAGTATGCAGAAGCCATGGTAGCTTGCTCATCAACACCAGGGTGAACTGCAACCAACTTGTTGAGTTGGGTTTGGCTTGGTGCTTCTCCTTGAGGCTCAGAAGTAATGCCTGACTTTTCAGCCAGCACATCAATATAATGGAATACTTTGTCAGCAGCCATCTCAAATGAGCCTTGCAAAACAGAACTGGTAGGACGACCAAATTCATCTACAGGCAAAGTAGGCCATTTGGTAATGTTTGACTTTGCCGTATAGTACAAACGGCGGCGAATACCAGGATACACAGGTTTTCCCTCGCACCAAATAAGGCTACCCATAAGGGGTGAACATGATACTTTTGACATATTCTATTTAATTTAATAGGTTACTTAATAGCACCTCGCCACCGTCATTGACAGCGAGGTGCGTTAATTTTACTCATCGTCCTCTGCGGTTGCATCTGTGACTTTCAACTCTACCACGAGCAAACGGCGAGGATCGATTGACTCGAAATCAACACCAAAGAACATGGTAGCCACATAGTCCAAAACGAATGGGGAGTGTTTCTCAATGGTAACATCCTCTTTGTCGCCCAATTGGTCGCAACCAATGAGCATATTCTCCTTGGTAGAGATATGGATGTACTTGGATTCAGCTTTGCTGGTCAGAGGAACGATTTGACATTTCTTGTTGGATCCTTCCAAGTAGATTTGTTCAAATCCTTGCACATAAGGAGTAGCACTATGCAATACAGCATACGCATCATTGTATGCATCAAGAACATCTTGAGGAACATACATGAAAGTTTTTACACCACGCAACTCAGGACGAGCATTGCGGTATGCCTTTTTCAAGACATCCACTGCGTTCTCAGCGGTGATAGCCTCGGTGAGCTTCACATAGTTCTTCTTCTCAGCAGAGATGTTGCCTGCAGTCACCTCTTTAGTGGTGATGGTGTCCCAGCCGTTGAACAATTCAGCAGATGTGGTACCATTGTCCACTCGAACAGCAGACCAAAGAACACGGTTGAGGTTCTCGCTCAAGGATTTTGAAATAGAAGCAAGAACTTTCTTAGCGATGTCAGCATTCTTCATGCTCTCGCCTTTGGTCATAGCGTTTTGACCAATGATGAGAGTAGCAGCTGAGTTAGGCTCGAATGGCTGAACGACAGCACCGAAGAAAGTTTCCAATGTGCGGAAGTCAAGAACAGCATTCTTTTCGTGCTTCATGTCTGCCCTGTAAGGCGCGAATTGAGCATTGACAGACAATTGCCCAACAGCCTCTTTGTAGCGAATACCAAAGCGGAGGGTTACAAAAGGAAGGATCTCTTCCAAGCCAATAATAGGCATCGCAAGAAACTCTTTGCGATATTTAACAGCAGCTGCTTGATAGTCAGCCAACTGTGGAGAAGTTAATTTTCCCATTTTTAGTAATGATTAGATAGTTAATGAATAGTGTTGATTACTTCATCATTTCGCGAGCATTAGCGAAGGCCTCGCAGAGAGCTTCTGCAGGAGATTTCTCTTCATTGCCAGGAGCGTGATGATTGTCATCTACAACATGATCTTGCGTAGCAGCTGGCTTCTCCTTGAGATCTTTAATCTCTTGTTGAGCAGTAGCAAGCTGCGCTTTAATGGTGGCAATCTCTTGGTCTTTCGCCTCTTGTGCTGTTTGAGCGCTCTTGAGAGCATCTTCGATAGCGCCAAGTTGTGCGTCGTCCAATGGATACTTGCCGTCCTCACTAGCCTCTGGCATAGCGGACTGGATAGCAGTCAGAATAGCTGCTACCATAAGGTAAGTTTTTTTCATAAGATTAGTTGGATTTTGATTATTGTCGGGTTGTTCCGATTCTTTTTGTGTTACAGGTTCTGCTTGGGCGGTAAGAGACTCAATACCCTTGGCATTGAACATCTTTTGGAACATAGCTGCTAACTTCTCAAAAAAGCCGTCCGCTTCCACATTCATCTCTGGTACTGGCATGCCTTCGCTTGCCATAGCAGTAGCCACCGAAGCGGTCAGGCGAACTTGCTCGCCACCTTCTACAACCTCGTCCACGAAGCCCCACTCCAATGCCTCTTGCGCACTGAGCCACTTGTTTTCAGCCATCAATGCCTTCAGGTCATCGATAGGCTTCTTGCAACGCTTTGCATACATAGTGGCGATAGTGATGTCTATCTTCTCAGCGTCGGCAGCGAGCTTCTTGTACTCCTCTGCCTTGGCAATCAATTCGTCAGCGTTGAGAGCGTCCCACTCGAACACGGTGAACGAACACTTGTGCACCAGGTACAAAGCTGAAGCGTCGATGCTGATATGCTTTGCGCCCATAGAGGAGATGGTAGCCGCACTGGCGTTCATGCCTCGATAGTGCACATGTACATTGCCATGCGCAGAAAATGCTGAAGAGATACTCAGCGCATCCTTGACCATACCGCCAAGCGAGTCGATGAGCACATGCACCTCTTGGTCTTGCATGCTGTCCAGTACTTGGTCAACGGTGTTCTGGTTGAAATCCCAGTAGCCGACCGTACCTTTGAGTTTTAGATCGTATTTCTTTGCCATAGTCGTATGAGTTAAAAATTCCGACTGCAAAGGTACAGAGAAGTACAGGAGGCTAACAAAGAGAAATAATGTATAGAGAGGATTGCGCTCGCGCGCGCGTAAGAGGATTGCTCGTGAAGAATCAGAACATGCGATACATTTTCATGACATCACGAAAATGGTAGTGACAAAAAAAAAGAGAAATGCTATTTTGGGCATTTCTCTAAGTTGAAAAAAAGGACAACCTATGGGTTGAACTTGATGTGAATTACAAAAAAAATACCGACCATCTTGCAGAAAGTAGCAAAATGGTCGGATATTCTATGATTGTATAAAACGAAGCAACTCTTGAACATCAAAGCATGGACATGCTTTAGATGCGAACTCATTGTGTCCATGAACGGTAGCATTGGGGAATTTCTCTTTCAATTGTTGCAACAAATGCACCAGGGCATCATGTTGCGCAAGAGTGAGCGTATCCTTGGGCAAAAGCACAGTCTTGCCGTCTTTGCCTTTAATAGGCTTTCCTTTGGGATCAACGCCATCACGCCAGTAGGCACCCCCAATGTAGCAAATACCAATGCTATTGCGATTGTGTCCTTGGCAATGTGCGCCTGCCTTGGAAAGAGGGCGACCCTCTTCAATGGTACCGTCTAAGTCAATCACATAATGATAGCCTATGTCATTGAACCCCCGTTCTATGTGCCACCTACGAATATCTTCAGCGGTGTCGTTTCTGCCTTCAGGACTAGAAGAACAGTGAATAATGATTTTGGATATTGTGCGCATAGTATTACGATTTGAGGAATTTAATTCCCTTGATTACTGCTTTGATTTGCTTGAGCACAGGGATGTAGTCGGCGAGCCACCAGAGCAATAGCACCAGCAGCACCAGGGCTGAACCGATGAACCACTTTGTACAGAACTTATCCCACCCTGTGCGGTCGGCAGGTACTTCCACTGGCACCTCTACTGGATATGGCACGCTGTCCGTCACCGTTACCGTCACCTCTCGGTCACGCCAACGAGGCACATAGATGTAGATACTGTCGTGGATGATCACCGTGTCGCCATTGCGGTACTCGGTGTGCCATCGGTCTCTCCAGAAGGTATCAGCACGCTGCTCGATGTCCTTCTTGTCGGAGGTGTGTATGGCATCCAGCACGGCTGGAGGCAAGGTCTTGCAGCCTTGAAGGATCGTCACGAACAGAGCGACGAGCAAGGCAGCGATGATAACTAAAATGATGTTCTGTTTCATAATACTATTTTTTACGATTATTCTCTATTTCTCTAGCCTCCTGATATAATTTGAAGGCAGCATCGCGTTGCTCATCAGTTAAATTAAATGCATTGTTTGATATATATGCATTGAAGATAACTTTATAATAAGCATGTTTGTCATCTAGCAATAGCACTAATTTTTCAAGTTGGCGAATATCATCAATAGTAGCACCAATTGCATTAGCAAACTCAGGTACTAAAAATTTACCCACTAGCAAAGGATCTCCGTTTGAGATTGTGCGCCTTATCATATCTATTGCTGGCTCTAACTTATAGAAGAAAGTACAAATACCGCGCAATGATTGTTCACGGCGCCACTTGTAACCGATTGGATTACTTTCCAATATTATAAAATCTTTATCTTTGGAGCGAAATCCCTCCATACCGCTAAAAAATGCGCGACTTCCAACGACTATAGGTTTCATATTTTTATTTTTTTGTAAGTTTCTTCAAATCATTTGTTATTGCTCGACGGTCTACTTCACTATATATTTGCGTAGTGGTAACTTTTTGATGTCCAAGCAACTTTTGAATAGTGGTAATTGGCACATGCTGTTGAACTAACAATGTGCCAAAGGTATGGCGGCTACTATGAAAGGTGATTTTATTATCAACGCCTATCCTATCAAGAATAGAGCGTAGAGTGCGATTTACAGCACAATTACTGCCGAGTGATTTGGTTAGAGATGAAATAGTACCATACTTGTTAATAATTTGTAGCAACTTTCCTCCAAATAATTCATTTATCGGAATATCTACCATATAGCCAGTCTTGCCCATATTTCTTGTTAGCCAACCATTAACTAAATGCTCATCACGCAAGGTAGTAATGTCAGAAAATCGTAAACCAGTATAACAACCTATAAGAAAAGCATCTCGCACTTTATCTTCATTACCATAGAGAGTAAGTCGCTCCAGCTTGTGCAATTGTTCAAAAGTCAAATATCCTTTTTTTGATATCATTTGCTGAATTCGAAATCTGTCAAATGGATTTGTACTTATAATATCTCTCTTCTTTGCTTCATTGAGAAGAGCACGCAGTAAACGAAGGCGGCTTATCCTCGTATTATGGGCGATTCCACTATCGCGGAGCCATTTATCATAAGATACGATATATTGGTAATCAATATCGGTAATTAGACTACCTTTTCGAAACTTCTCCATATTATTAAGAAGAGTTTGGTAGTTTTGTTTAGTAAGGTGCTTCCTATCGGATTGCTCAACAACCTGTACACCAAACTCTGACATTTTGGCTGCTGGAGAGATGTGTGCACGCACAGCTTCTTTAAGCATCGGAAGATTTACTTCTACACCACGCTTAATGTATTCAAGTTCAACTTGTTCAATATCTTGAATCATTTTGTATAGGGCGTAGTTTAACCCTTTTGCATTAGGCGTGTTAATAACAGAACCACGATAGAACTGCCCTGGAAGAAGATAGGTGTGCGTGGTAAAATAAATACGACGCCCAAGTTGTGAGCATTCGATTTCTACTAGTCCCTCTCCTAATCGATTGAGACGGTGGCTTCGGTTGTAAACCAATTTGTAGCGTACTTTTGTTAGCATAGCATAAAATGTTTTTAATTTGTTTTTATATGAGAAATAATTCTCACAAAATTAACACAAAAAACACACAAATGCAATGTTAACCACCTATAAATTACAAAATTAGTCCATCAGTATGTCAAGGATCAAGAAATATTGTTTGCCTATTGTTGCCATATATGTGCAATAATATGAAAATTATGCAACATCAGCAGGGTTGTAAATTCGTATATTGCCATCTGATTGCATTGCAACAAATTGCGTATAATCAGCACCTGTTGCAACTCCAAGTGGTTGATACCTATCACCATGAACACCTGCAAAAATATGAATATTAGAAGCATTTTCAGGCAAGCATATATCATGTACACCAGCATCTACATTGATTCTACTACAACCTTGTGAGAATGACATACCCCAACAATTTTGTGAGAATGACATATCGTAACAACCTTGTGAGAATGACATACGACGACAATCTTGTGAGAATGACATACTGCCACAACCTTGTGAGAATGACATATTATTGCAGTATTGTGAGAATGACATATCATAACAATCTTGTGAGAATGACATATAATGGCAATTTTGTGAGAATGACATATTGCCACAGTATTGTGAGAATGACATATCGTAACAACCTTGTGAGAATGACATACGACGACAATCTTGTGAGA
>JAXJWX010000097.1:0-6888 GCA_036307765.1 Paludibacteraceae bacterium
ATGTATTGTTTTCCCCTGCCGCTCGCAATGTTGGCGAGCGGAATTGTTGTTGAATCAATGTTGTTGGTGTTGTTGATTAGAAAAATCTTGTTGTTTTCCGTTGCCGTGTCAACTCGTATATAGTTCCCTTTTTTTGAATTGCACAAAAAAAAATCGCCCCAAAAGCGATTTTTAGTTTATCCCGTTTTTATCTTTTGTTTTTTTGGGAGCTTTGTTTCCAATAACGACAGAGGTTTTGCAAACCGCACTGCTTGCACTTCGGCGTGCGAGCTTGACAGGTATAGCGCCCATGCAACAACAACCAATGATGGGCTTTGGGAATGATCTCTTCAGGTATATGTTTGATCAACTGTTTTTCGCTATCCAACGGATTTTTGGCGTTGGTGGTCAGTCCGATACGCTCTGCCACACGGAAGATATGTGTATCAACCGCCATCGTGGGTTGGTTCCACCATACTGCACACACCACATTCGCTGTTTTCCTGCCCACACCTGCCAATGTTTGTAATGCTTCGCGGGTGTCGGGTATCTGACCGTCATACACCTCCACCACACGCTTTGCCATGGCTACCAAATGCTCCGCCTTGCTATTAGGATAACTCACCGATTTGATGTACGAAAATACCTCTTCCACCGTTGCTTGAGATAGTGCTTTTACAGTCGGGTAAGCCGCGAACAGCGCAGGCGTGACCATATTCACGCGCTTGTCTGTACATTGCGCAGACAGCATGACTGCCACGAGGAGCTGATATTCGTTCTCAAAATTCAGTTCACTCTCAGCAACGGGCATGTTTGCTTCAAACCATGCCAATGCTTTCTCATATCGCTCTTTTATACGCATCACTTTTAATATTCTCCTCCCCTTGAAGGGGAGGCTAGGTGGGGTCAATCCCTCCCCTTGAAGGGGAGGTTGGGTAGGGTCTATTGCTCTTTGTAGGTTTTGCTTAGGTATTGTAGCACTTGAGTGGCTTGTTTTTGTGTGTCTGCGGTTTCTGCGCTGATTTCGCGTTGTTGCAAGCGTAGCAGCATTATTTGATAGAGCAATGTCAAGCATGCTTCTATATCACTCATGGTGGGAGTGTTGGTCTTAGCTTTCAGCAAGTTGAGCGCGGGAGTTAGGCGAAGCATGGCTGCACGATAAGTGGCTTCTTGTTGGAGGATATCTTCATGCAGTTCTTCTAATTCGGATAGCGCATTCTTGGCTAATTGCAAATGTCCACCTGACATGATGTTTTCTTGGTGCATCATGTTATGCAGGTCATGCAACTCTTGATTAGCGTCCGCTTGCAGGGGGAACGCACGTAGGTAATCCTCTATCTGCCAAAGATATAGGATGTATTCTGCAATATTATCTTTTTTCAAAATCATAGTCTAATCTTCTAACAAATCATCATCTTCGTCCAAGAGGTAGTCGTAGTCATCAGAGAAGAACTGCTCGATGTCTCGTCTATCTTTCTTGGTGGGACGTCCCGTACCTCTATCGCGTCCGCTCTGGGCGGCATAGCGCGCCAATTCCAATATCTCCAACTGCTCTTTAGGGGTAATGTCTTGCAAGTACTCAGGCACCATCTTTGCTCCCAAACGGTTGTTGGCGAGTTGCAATATACGATAGGTGTAGGTGATAGGTCCTTTGCGAACGGTAAATATATCTCCCACATGGAATGAGCGACTAGGTTTAACTTCCGCGCCATTCATCTTTATACGTCCGCACTTACATGCATCGGTGGCAATAGAGCGGGTCTTGTATATCCGCATTGCCCATAGGTATTTATCTACTCGTACTTCCATGTTCTTGTAAACTGTCAATGGTCAACTGATTAGTTGTCAATCGGTAAATATATTGCTGAATGTATGCGCGAAGGTATGTTTCCAACGCTTGTGTATCCGTGGTGTTGGCAATATTATGTTGCAACATAGGGTCGCAATCGTAGTGATAGACTGCTTGTACTTTTTGACCATCGAATTGGAGTAGCAGACTGTCCGAAAATAATTGATAGACAGGGTGATTGTAGCATACTGCATAGGGGTGCTGTTTTGCCTCTGTGAGAGCATTCTCCCCAAAAGCAAAATAAGGTTTCGAATAACCCAGATACGCTAATACCGATGGCATAATATCCGTCTGACTGACTGCCCCTATACCGCGCAATTCTCCCTGATTCCATTGAGGCGAATAGAAGGCAATAGGCACTTCAAACAATCCTTTTGCGGTAGCATATTCGGGCAGTGTGACTTGATTGGTGTGGTCTGCTGTCAGCACAAAGAGGGTGTTTTGATACCAATCTTGTTGCTTAGCATAAGCAAAGAATTCACGTAGTGCGCGGTCGGTATATCCTACGCATTGGTGGATTGGTTGTGTCCCCTTGGGGAATACATTTTCATAGCGCTTGGGAACGCGGAAGGGATGATGACTGGATGCGGTGAAAACCGCTGTCATAAATGGCTCCTGCATTTGGCTCATGGTGCGAGCATAATACTGCAAAAACTCCTCATCCCAAATTGCCCATGTCCCATCAAAAGCTTCTATTCCATCGTATTCATCCATGCCATAGTACTGCTCAAACCCCGCCGAACGGGCGTATGCCTGAAAGCCCATGCTGCCATTGGGAGCACCATGGAAAAAGGCTGTAGTATATCCTTCATCGCGCAAACATGCTGCCAAGGAAGAAACGGCGTTGGTGGAGTAGGGAGTAACAATATATGGCTCTATCAACATCGGAATAGCAGATAACACCGATGGCATGGCATCTATCGATTTTCTGCCAGAGGCAAAAGAATGGGTGTAGGTTACACTATGTGCCAATAGCGAATCTAAGAATGGGGTATATCCCTCGTATTCAGTGATATGTTGGTTATAAAACCCGATATATTCTTTGGAGAATGACTCCAAGATAAGCACCACGACATTGGTTGTACCAAGTCGTCCATTTTCTTCGATTTTATCAGTATGGATAGGTGAGAAAATCTGTTCCGCTTGCTCATTACTGAAGTAGTGTGGATGTTGGTATGTGGTGTTCTCCAGCGACTTCATCAATGAGAAAGGCGTGTTGAGTAGAATGGCTGTTTCCTGTGGTGTGTTGGTGTACTGCAAGGCGTTGGAGATCGTGATGGGGCGGGTGTATTTGCCAAATCCACCGCGTATGCCAATAACTACGAAGTAGATTGTGACCACCATCAACAGACTTTCAGCCACGTAGTAAAACCACGGTTGACGGAGGTTGGCTATATGCCATCGCTTGCGCGTGCAGAGAATCAATAGGGCGATTAGGGTTACGCCAAACAGAGTAACATACCAGTATTGTAATGCCGATTGACTAATGATACTCAGCAGGTTGCCTTCGTTCTGAAATTCTGTAAACAAAGTGCAGGTGGTTCTTCTATCCGTGAAGCGCACATAGACAATATCCATGCTATTGGCGATAATACCGAGGATATTGGGCACCCAAAATGACCATTTAGCCACGCCCATGTAGGTGCTGCTATTGCGAATGTGGATGGGCAGCGGAATGATGGCTAGCAGTATGTATAGCGCATTGAGGTAGAGTAGGGCGGTCAAGTCAAACCGCATGCCTCCAATCAACATCTCCAGCAGGTGAGGATAGGAAACATTGGGGTACATATCGATGTTTACCCCATAAAAAAACAAACGTGAGATGGTGTATAACACCAACACGAAAAACAAATTACATGCTGCCACTATCCACGGATGTTTTCTAATATTCATGCCTCTAAACTCTAAACACTAAACTCTAAACACTAAACACTACTTCCCATTATATAGGTTCATAGTCCTATCCATACCTTGCAAACAGAATGATGGAATAATATTGCACACCACTTTTAGACGATCTGGCAGTGTCTTTTCTTCTTCTTCAGTCCATTGACCAAGTACAAAGTTTACCTGCCGTCCTTTGGTGAATTCATTGCCAATACCAAATCGCAATCGTGCATAGTTTTGTGTACCAAGCACTTGCTGAATATGCCCTAGTCCGTTATGTCCGCCGTTGCTGCCTTGCTTGCGCATGCGAATACTGCCAAAAGGCAGATTCAGGTCATCAACCAATACAAGCATATTTTCCACAGGAATCTTCTCTTGTTGCAACCAGTATCGTACAGCGTTACCGCTCAAGTTCATATAGGTAGATGGCTTCAGCAGTACTATTTCCGCATTCTTTACGCGACAATGCGCCACGAAACCGTAGCGTTTGTCTTCAAAAGCAATGTTGGACGCTTCAGCGAAAGCGTCCAACATTTTAAATCCTATGTTATGGCGGGTGTCTCGGTATTCGTCGCCGATATTACCCAGCCCAACAATCAAGTATTTCATTATTTCTTACCGTTAGCAGCTGCTTGTTGGCTTGCGCGAGTTGCTTTCACTTGTGCTACGCAAGCGTCCGCTGGATTCATCAATTTCAAGCCTTCGCCCATTTCTACTGCACCTACATACAATTTCTTGCCCAAACCAAGGTTGGTTACATCAATCTCAACGCGGTTAGGAATTTGTGTATAGATACCGTTCACTTTCAGTTTCTTCATTTCCAATGACAACTTACCACCAGCTTTTACACCTTCTGCGTGACCTGCCAATTGTACTGGAATAGCTACGGTTACAGGTTTCTCCTCTGTTACCTCCAAGAAGTCAATGTGGAACAACTCCTCGCTTACTGGGTGGAATTGCAACTCTTTTACAACTGCCATTTTCTTGCTCTCACCGATTGTCAAAGCAACAGCCATAGTGTCTGGAGTGTAAATCAATTTGCGAACGTCATCAACGCTTACTGTGAAAGTTACGTTCTCGCCGTTGCCATACAAGTTGCAAGGAACAAGATTTTCTTTGCGGAAAGCCTTAGCTGCTTTCTTACCGTACTCGCTACGTGGAGTACCTACCAATTCAAAAGTTTTCATTTCTTTTATAAAGTGTTACTCAATAATAGGGCAGAATTCCCAGCCTTTAATCTTAGATTAGCACTAAACACTAAACTCTAAACACTAAACTACTGTTGGTGTGGCTGCCCGTATCCCATCACACAATTGAGATTTCTCTCAAAAAAAGCCCGACATGCGGGCTTCTTTGTTGACCAACCTGGAATCGAACCAAGATTTTCAGAACCAAAATCTGACGTAATAGCCTTTATACCATTGGTCACCGTTATACTTCCTTTTCGAAAGCGGGTGCAAAGGTACTGCTTTTTTTTGATATGACCAAATATTTCTGCAAAAAAGTGCAATTTTTCTGCATTTTTCTGCTTTTTGACCTCAAAATCCAGCCTTTGACCTCAAAATCCAGCCTTTAACCTTTAACCTCTAACCTCGACAATATAGTAATTCTTCTTGCCTTTTTGGCAGAGCAGGTATTTACCATTGAGCAGCATGTCTGCGGTGATGGCCTTTTGTGGATCGGTAAACTTCTCTTTGTTAATAGAGAAACCGTTGGCAATAATCATCTTGCGCGCCTCGCCTTTGGATGGGAAGATATTGGTTTTCTCAGCTAGCAAGTCCAGCGGAGGAATACCAGCGTTCAGTTCTTCGCGACTTACCTCGTGTTTCTCCACGCCGTCAAACACTTGCAAGAATGTCTCTTCGTCAAGTTTGCTCAACGCATCTTTGGTCGCATTGCCAAAGAGGATGTTACTTGCCTCTACAGCTGCCTCGTAATCCTCGCGGCTGTGTACCATTACGGTCACCTCTTCTGCCAATCGCTTTTGCAAGGCGCGCATATGAGGAGCCTCATCGTGCGCAGCAATCAATGCATCAATGGTCTCTTTGTCGAGGCAGGTGAAGATGCGGATATAGCGTTTCGCATCGTCATCGCTCACATTGAGCCAAAATTGGTAGAATCGATATGGGCTGGTGTATTTCTTGTCAAGCCATACATTGCCGCTCTCGGTCTTGCCAAACTTACCGCCATCGGCTTTGGTGATCAGTGGGCAGGTCAATGCAAATGCCTCGCCACTACCCATCTTCTTGATGAGCTCGGTACCTGTGGTGATGTTACCCCATTGATCGCTACCACCCATTTGCAATTTGCAGTTCTTATGCTTGTTCAAATATACGTAGTCGTAACCTTGCAACAATTGGTATGTAAACTCCGTGAACGACATACCTTGACTGCACTCGCCGTTGAAGCGTTTCTTCACAGAGTCTTTCGCCATCATGTAGTTCACGGTGATGAGCTTACCCACTTCGCGTGCGAAATCAAGGAAGGTGTAGTCCTTCATCCAGTCGTAGTTGTTGACGAGCTCAGCTGCGTTCTCGCCCTCGCCGAAGTTGAGGAAGCGCTCCAATTGTGCTTTGATGCACGCTTGGTTGTGGCGCAATGTCTCCTCGTCCAGCAAGTTGCGCTCTGCAGACTTACCGCTTGGGTCGCCAATCATACCTGTTGCACCACCAATCAAGGCGATAGGCTTGTGACCTGCGTTTTGCAGGTGCTTGAGCATCATAATGCCGCATAAGTGACCAATATGCAAACTATCTGCTGTAGGGTCAATGCCCAAGTATGCAGCAGTAGGCTCTTTCATCAATTGTTCTTCGGTGCCTGGCATCATGTCTTGCAACATACCACGCCAACGCAATTCTTCTACAAAATTCTTCATTGCTATATAATATATATAAGGTGTATAAATTCGGAATATGTCTTGCTCCTGCACAAAAAGCCTACAAAGGTACTGCTTTTTTTGGAATTATACAAGTAAAAACTTTATTTTTTCATGTTTCGACCTACTACATCGTATCGTGTTCCGTTGCGTAGAATGAGCAATTGACCATTGAGTAGCATTTTCTGGGTGGTCATATTATTTCCCTTGTGTATGTCCTCTACATCGGTTGTTCCGCCAGCATCATACACGATATGGATAGGTACAAGGTATGAGTTAACAGCATTCACTTCCAAAT